>JAISGH010000041.1 GCA_031263185.1 Prevotellaceae bacterium
TTGTGCCGTTAGGCACAAAATGTTGGTAGAAATAGATAGCTGTATGATCGGTTTTTCGTGCCGTCAGGTACGAAATGTATATTTTCTGCCAACATTGTCCTCCATAAGAGACATGACGAGCAACAAATAATGGACGTAAATTTAAAAAATTGCACCCTAATTCTTGACACCCCACCCTACGGGGTTGAGTGCCAGAGGTGTCGACCTCTCCCCCAGCTAAAGCTGGGGGTTATGCACGGAAAACGCCTCCGGCGTTGGAAGCAGCAGGCGGTCGCCTTTTCACACAGCCTCCTTCGGAGAGGGGCCGGGGGTGAGGTCTCTACAGCTTTTAATCCGTTATATGTTATTTATTTTTCATCCCTTAAAGCGACAATTTGAAATGCACCCAATTTTTATGCATTTATGTATAAATGGCAAATTTATGTTATCTTTGCTGCGTTTATTTTAGAGTTTATATTCAATAGACGCTTACGCCGTCCTGTTAGGGACGGAACATGGGTGGAAGATGCCGAACAACACGATGTTAACCAATGTTCCGTCCCTACGGGACGAAAGAGCGTTTCTCGCCGTTGCAATAAAATCATTTTTGGCACAATACCCAACTATTGAATATAATCTCTTTTATATCTAAAAAGATTAGTCGGATAATTTATGGCAAAAATCAAACCGTTCAAAGGGATTCGTCCTCCCTGTAATTACAAAAAATGACCCTGTAAATGACCCTGTAAATTCTTTTGACGTATTGGCGCTGCTCAAAGCCAATCCTCACATAAGTTACGATAAGCTGGTTGAGAAAACGGGGCGCTCGCGAGCCACCGTTAAGAGAATGATAAAGCGGCTAAAGCAAGCCAGCTACATTTCGCGCATTGGCTCTGACAAAACGGGTTATTGGGAAATCAACGCGCAATGCCATTAAGCTAATTTTGAGACGCTATTGATTTTTTCAACGTATTTTGAAAGCAAAAAGTCCGATATTCCAAGGGTAAGTATAGCAACAAAATGGCAGCAATGACGGATTAACTGCCTTCCAACGTAATGTTCCGCCCGAAATTTCTTACAACAAAAACGAATTATCATCCAACATTTGCCCTCTTTTGACCTTTTGCACCCAAATTTATGCTTGTACCTTTGCCGCTGTTTTCAGTGTAAGAAAACAGGACAGGAAAAAAGTATCATTCAAAATGAAAAAATAATGGAAAAAATAATGGAAAAAGTAATGGCGTCATTGGCTTCAAGGACAATGATTTTTGTATGTCTGTCGGCAACCTTTCTGCTTACAGGTTGTTCGAGCAAGCCCGAACGGGAGGCAAAGGAAAAGATCATCCCGGTAAAAACCCTGCACATTGCTGCTTCGGCGGTGGCGGGCGAAATGAGCTATGTCGGCACGGTGGAAGAATCGGCAGCCCTTTCGCTCGGCTTTTCGGTCATGGGGACGGTGGAGCAAATGCTTGTGTCCGAAGGGCAGGCAGTGAATAAGGGTCAGCTGCTCGCCACGCTGAATACAGTAACGGCGCAGAACTCCGTCGATGCGGCGCAAGCCACCCTCCGGCAGGCGCAGGACGCTTACGACCGGCTCTCGAAGCTGCACGACAACGGTAGCCTCCCCGACATCAAGTTCGTGGAAGTTGAGACCGGTTTGCAGCAAGCCAAATCCATGCTTGCCGTGGCGGAGAAAAACCTCGACGACTGCCGGCTGTACGCGCCGCGCAACGGCGTGATTGCCACCCGCAGCGTTGAAGCCGGCGAAAGCGTGATGCCCGGCGTGACGGCGTTCAAGCTCGTATCGGTAGATAAGGTAAACGTAAAGGTTGTTGTGCCGGAAAACGAAATCGGCAGCATCCGGATAGGGCAAACGGCAAGCATAACCGTTCCCGCGCTCAACAACGCCGTTTTTACCGGCAAAATCGAGATGAAAGGCATTGCCGCCAGCGCGCTGTCGCATACCTACGAGGTGAAAATCGGTGTCGATAATAATGTAGGGGCAACGCATGCCTTGCCCCCACTGCCCGGCATGGTCTGCAAGGTTACGCTGGCAGCCTATAGCAGCGCAACAGCCGTTGTCGTTCCCAACCGCGCCATCCGGATTTCGCCCGGCGGCAAGCGTTTTGTCTGGCTGGCAGCGGGCAACGTCGCCCGCCGCAACTTTGTCCAAACGGGCAGCCTGACTAACGATGGAATTGTCGTTACCGAAGGACTTCCGGCAGGCAGCGAAGTCATTGTCGAAGGATTTCAGAAGGTAAGCGAAGGAATGAAGATTTCCATAAAATAATTGATTGCAAAAAACGTATAGAAAGGGACAGTCAGCAGGCTGTCCTTTTTTTTGTTGTTGAGGGGGGAGGTAAATTCTTTTGTCAATGCCGGAGAAAAGCAGTATTTTTGCCTGAGATTATTGGGGCTATTAAAGAAATAAGCAGTATGACAGGCAACGAATTACAGGAATATCTGAAAAAGCGTTTCCCCATTGAGAATGAGCGATGGGAGTGGAAAGAATTTTCCCGCCTCAAGCATTTCGTCAAGGGACAGGCGGGGGAAGATATTGCCTCCTACATTTCTGCCATCGCCAATATGAATGCGGCTCGCTTATTATCGGCGTGAAAGATAGCAATACTTCGTTATAAAATGGTTTAATCCATTAAAAATCAATAAATTAATTAGTAAATTGCGTTAAAATATTTGCGTAATTTGCTGATTAGTTGAAGTGGTAAATTTTTACCGCGCGCGCTTTCAAATCGAATTTCTCTATCGCGATGCCAAGCAGCATTGCGGGTTGAACGGCTGCCAGGCGCGAAGCAAAAATAAGCTCGATTTTCACTTCAACGCCGCGCTCACAACCGTCAACTTAGCCAAAGTTCAGCGGCAGAAAAATCGCAAATCAGAGCGCGAGCCATTTTCCATGGCTAACTACAAAACGCAATATAACAATATGTTAATGCTCGAACTATTTATTCGCAGGTTCGCGATCAACCCGAACACCCGAAAAAATCAAAAAATTATCAATCAACGCTGTGATTATGGATTAATCGCGGCTTAAATAAAAGGTGGTTTTATAACGAAGTATTGTATTATGTGTCCAGGGAATTTCTCTCACCACTGGTGAGAAAAATTCATTGTCTTTGTATGTTTCGTAAAGCTGTTTCATTCGCCAAACACCGCAGCGTAGTACTGCACGGCGTAGGTGAGCGCCACGAGCAGAAAAAAAAGCAGCCCCGTCAGCCGCCGGTAGCGGCTAAGGGCAAGAAAGTTGGCGATAAGCACGCTGGCCGGAACGGCCATGAGCGGGAGCAGGAACATGGAGCCGGAGGGAAGCGCAACGATTACCACCAGCAGAATAAAAAATGCCCATACAAACAGCGTGTGTATTTTCTGCACCTTAATGCGCGAAGTTAGCATCCCGCGCGCAAGCATAAACATTGCCAGCGTTACCAGCAGCATCAGGTAGGAGAGGTAAATCCATTCTACAAAAAGGCCATTCTCGAAAATCCAGTCGGACGAGGCAAAAAGGCACTCGCTGAGCAGCCGGAAAAGGGCAAATCCGTCGTTTTTTACAAAGTAAAAAGCAGCAAAGGCGTACAGGTAGGGTAGGGCAGCGCCGCACAGGGCAATGACCCAGTCGCGCCACTCGGTAGGCGTGCGCAGCAGCGGCAACGCCAGCGGCAAGAGCAGCAGCAGCAGAATGGCCGAAGCCGAAAACAGCGAGGCCAGCGAAAGAAACATGGCCGCCAAAAATATGGAGGCAAATACGCGCTTGTTGAGGTGCACCTTGAACAGCTGAAACAGCCCCAGCAAGAAGCACAGCACGGCGATGTACGAGCCGTTCATGCACTTCTGTATGGGGAATGCCGAGCAAATGAGTATAAAGATAAACGGCGGAAGGTATATCTGCTCCGGCGCAAAAAAGTGCTTCCCGCTCAGGCGGATGAGCATTCCGGCCAGCAGGTACATGAGCAGGAACGCGGCAACGGTCGATAGCAGCGGGCTTAGCTCTACCAGCTCCATGAGGTAGCGCTCAAGCGGCATCATGGGGATGTCGTCTTTGACCTGCATGGGGTTCGCGAAGCGTGTTACCCACAGCGAAAGCGCCATAATCAGGTTGACAAAAATAGCCGAGGCGGGATTTTTCTTAAAAATGCCAAACATTACCGGATGTAGGTTTCAGGGTTTAACTCAGGATTTAACTCAGGATTTAACTCAGAATTTAACTCAGGATTTAAAATTCTCCTCCAAAATTCTTTTTATCACCGTTTGCGCGCTCACCACGCGGTTGGCGGCTTCGGGGATGACGAGGCTTTGCGGGCTTTCTATCACCTCGTCGGTAACAATCATGTTGCGGCGCACCGGCAGGCAGTGCATGAAGTAAGCGTTGTTGGTGAGCGCCATTTTTTCGGCGTCCACCGTCCAGCTTCTGTCCTTGCTCAGGATTTTCCCATAGTTGTTGCCGGCGTAGGCAGCCCAATTTTTGGCGTAAATAAAGTCGGCTCCGGCAAAAGCCTTGCGCTGGTCGTACTCCACCTTGGCCTTGCCTGCAAAGGCGGGGGCAAGCTCGTAGCCTTCGGGGTGGGTGATGACGAAGTCGTAATCCGCTGCGTTCATCCACTCGGCAAAGGAGTTGGGCACAGCCTGCGGCAGCGCGCGCGGGTGCGGCGCCCACGTGAGCACCACCTTGGGGCGCGGGGTTTTTTTATGCTCCTCGATGGTTATCAGGTCGGCAAAGCTTTGCAGGGGGTGGCGCGTAGCCGCCTCCATGCTGACTACCGGCTTGCCCGAGTACTTTATGAATTGGTTCAGCATCACCTCTTGGTAGTCTGCATTTTTGTCCTCGAAGCGGGCAAACGACCGTACGCCAATAACGTCGCAGTAGCAGCCCATAACCGGAATAGCCTCCAGGATGTGCTCCGGCTTGTCGCCGTCCATGATTACGCCGCGCTCCGTTTCGAGCTTCCACGCGCCCTGATTTACGTCGAGCACGATGGCGTTCATCCCCAAGTTCAGCGCAGCCTTCTGGGTGCTGAGGCGCGTGCGCAGGCTCGAGTCGAAAAAGATGAGCAGCATGGTTTTGTTTTTGCCCAGCGCGTCCCACCCAAAGGGCGTTTTTTTTACGTCAAGCGCCTCTTTTACAGCAACCTCTAAGTTGCCAATGTCTTCTACGCAAGTAAAATGTTTCATAATTATCAGCAGATGTCAGGTACAATAATGGTGCAATAAATGGTGCAATAAGATGGTGCAATAAATAGTGCATAATGCTACAAAGGTAAACTTTTTTTATGTACTTTTGCCTTTCGGTTTGGTTTATTACAAAGTAGAAAAATTACAGCGTTGAACGTAAAAATTAGCATCGCCGGCGAGCCGCACGCCGCATACGCCGCGCGCATTTGCGAGCTTATCAACGAGTCGGCAAAGCAGCGCGGGACGGGAATTGCTTCGCGTACGCCGGAGTACGTTGCGCAAAAAATTCGCGATGGCAAAGCGGTCATTGCCATTGACGCCGACGCCGGCGAGGTGGTGGGCTTCAGCTATATCGAAACGTGGGGGCACGGCAGGTTTGTCGCCAACTCGGGGCTTATTGTCAACCCCGACTATCGCCACATGGGGTTGGCGTACAAGATTAAGAAAAAAATTTTCAACCTTAGCCGCAAAAAGTTTCCGCAGGCTCGCATTTTCGGCATAACCACCGGCCTGGCGGTGATGAAAATCAACTCGTCGCTGGGGTACGTTCCGGTAACTTTTTCGGAGCTTACCGACGACGAGGAGTTTTGGAATGGCTGCAAGGGCTGCCGCAACTACGATATTTTGCAGCGCAACAGCCACCGCATGTGCCTCTGCATAGGTATGCTGTACGACCCCAGGAAGCACCAAAGCCTCTACCAGCGGCTCGTTGATTTTGTTCGCCGCAACAACCTGCGCGCGCAGCGGCTGCGCTTCCGCTGGTGGATGCGCAACAGAAGGATGAAGCAGAAGAAATTGAGAATTGAGAATTAAAATAATAGAGTTTATATTCAATAGATGCTTGCGCCGTCCTACGGGACTCGGCCATTTTATCAACGGCGAGGATGGCAACGAGCAGATTGAGGTGTGGTTTGCCCGCAAGCTGCAAATTCTGCTTGGTTATACCCGTTGGGAAAATTTTATTATTGCCGTTTTGCGGGCGGCATACTCTTGTAAAATGCAGGGTGTCAATGTGTATGATCATTTTCGTGACCTCACGAAAATGATAGAAATAGGCAAAGATTGAGAATTGGCAATTAAAAAATTAAGGTGAAAATTAAAAAAATAATGGATAAGCAACAAATCATCAAGTACCAGTCAGATTTCGATAAAATCGGCCATTTTATCAACGGCGAGGACGGCAACGAGCAGGTTGAGGTGTGGTTTGCCCGCGAGCTGCAAATTCTGCTTGGTTATACCCGTTGGGAAAATTTTATTATCGCTGTTCAGCGAGCGGCAGATTCTTGTAAAACGCAGGGTGTCAATGTTGATGATCATTTTCGTGAGGTCACGAAAATGATAGAAATAGGCAAAGGAGGTAAGCGCGAAGTGACCGATTTTATGCTTACCCGCTATGCCTGCTACTTGATTGCTCAAAACGGCGACCCCAAGAAAGAGGAAATTGCTTTTGCCCAAAGCTATTTTGCCATACAAACACGCAAGACCGAGCTGATTGAAGAGCGAATGAACCTGCTTTCCCGCTTGGAAACCCGTGACAAATTGCGGGCTTCCGAAAAACAACTTTCGCAGAATATTTATGAGCGCGGCGTTGACGACAAAGGATTTGGCCGTATTCGCTCCAAGGGTGATACTGCCCTGTTTGGCGGATATACCACCGAAGACATGAAAAAGCGGTTGGGTATAAAGTTGAGCCGTCCGTTGGCAGATTTTTTACCAACGCTGACCATTGCCGCCAAAAATCTGGCTACGGAAATGACCAACCACAATGTAGATGCCAAAAATTTGTATGGCGAAGTATCCATAACAGACGAACACGTACAAAATAATCACAGCGTGCGCGAAATACTGAAAAAACGCGGCATAAAACCAGAAGAACTTCCGCCCGCCGAAGACATTAAAAAATTGGAACGCCGTGTGGCAAGTGAAGAAAAAACGGTTGAAAAATCAGCAAAGAAATTGCCCAAATCTTAAAGCAGAAGCCCCGCAACAGCAACAGCTACCGATTTTTGAGAGGGCGGTTTTTATGGAAAAAATGTAAAGAATTTATAATGGAAAAAGTTTTGGTTGCCTTTAGCGGAGGTTTGGATACCTCCTTTTGCGTAAAGTACCTAAAGGAAGAAAAAAAGATGGAGGTGCACACAGCCCTCGTCAATACGGGCGGCTTTAGCGAAAGCGAGCTCAGCGCCATTGCCCTGAAAGCTGCCGAGCTGGGCAGCGCAAGCCACGTAAACATTGACGTTACGCAGGAGTATTTCGATAAGTGTATTCGCTACATGATTTACGGAAATATTCTCAAGAACGGCACATACCCGCTCTCGGTAAGCTCCGAGCGGGCGTTTCAGGCCATCGCCATTGTGGAGTACGCCAAAAAAATCGGGGCTAAGCATATTGCGCACGGCAGCACCGGCGCCGGCAACGACCAGGTGCGCTTTGACCTCATCTTTCAGGTTATTGCGCCCGAAACGGGCGTTATTACTCCCATTCGCGACCTCGCCATTTCGCGGCAGGAGGAGATTGAGCTGCTGAAAAAGTACGGCTACGATTTTCCGTGGACAAAGGCAAAGTACTCCATCAACCAGGGGCTGTGGGGTACAAGCGTTGGCGGCGTAGAAACGCTCAAGTCGGACGGCGAGCTGCCCGAAGAGGCTTACCCCACGCAGGTAACCAAAAGCGGCAGCGAAAAGGTGCACGTTGAGTTTGAAAAGGGGCAGCCCGTTGCGCTCAACGGTAAAAAAATGCCCCCCGTGGCGCTCATCCGCGAGCTGAGAAGCCTTGCAGCCCCCTACGGCGTTGGGCGCGATACGCACGTTGGCGACACTATTATTGGCATCAAGGGGCGCGTGGGATTTGAGGCCGCCGCGCCGCTCATCCTCATCAAGGCGCACCACCTTCTCGAAAAGCACGTGCTCACCAAGTGGCAGCTGTACTGGAAAGAGCAGCTGGCCAACTGGTACGGCATGTTGCTGCACGAGGCGCAGTACCTCGAACCGGTAATGCGCGACATCGAAAAATTCCTCGAGTCAACGCAGCAAAACGTGAGCGGAAGCGTTGAGGTAAAGCTGCAACCGTACCACTTCTCCGTTGTCGGGTGCAAGAGCAACCACGACCTGATGAGCAGCAAGTTCGGCGAGTACGGCGAAATCAACAGGGCGTTTACCGGTAGCGATGTAAAAGGATTTACCAACATTCTGAGCATGCAAATGAAGATATACGGCGGAGTAAACGGGGGAGAATTAAGAGTTAAGAGTTAAGAATCAAGAGTTAAGAATTGAAGCTGAAATCTAATATGCTATCTATTGGTATTGTTGGCGGGGCGGGGTACACCGCCGGAGAGCTGCTGCGTATTCTCGCCGGGCATCCGCAGGCGGAGGTGAGGTTTGTGTACAGCACTTCTAATGCGGGCAATGCGGTAAGCGCGGTGCATGGCGACTTGCTGGGCGAAATCAACCTGCGCTTCACCGACAGGCTTGCCGACGTTGACGTGCTCTTTCTGTGCCTTGGGCATGGCCTGTCGGCCGACTTTTTGCAGAAAAACGCCATCGCAAGCCGCACCCGGGTTATTGACCTTGGCAGCGATTTCAGGGTAAGCCCAACGGCCTACGGCGAGCGAAATTTTGTGTACGGCTTGCCGGAAATCTTTCGCGAGCAAATTCGCGCCGCCGGCAGCATTGCCAACCCCGGCTGCTTTGCCACCGCCATCCAGCTGGCGCTGCTGCCGCTGGCGCAGAGTAAGCTGCTGCAAAGCGAGGTGCACGTAAACGCTACCACCGGAAGCACCGGCGCCGGACGCTCGCTGAGCGAAACAGGACACTTCAGCTACCGAAGCGGCAACATGTCCATCTACAAGCCGTTTACGCACCGGCACTTGGGCGAAATCGAAAAAACGCTGAAAACGGTACGGGGCGATAGCGTCCCCCCCATCAGCTTTATTCCGGTGCGCGGCTGCTTTACGCGCGGCATTTTTGCTACGCTCTACACCGAGTGCAGCCACTCCGGCGAGGAGGCCAACGGCTTGTACGAAAAATTTTACGAGGAGCATCCCTTTACCTTTGTACTGAGCAGGGAGGTATCGCTAAAGGAGGTAATCAACACCAACAAGTGCTTTCTGCGCGTACAAAAAATCGGCAGTAAGCTGCTCATAACCTCTGCCATCGACAACCTTGTAAAAGGCGCGTCGGGGCAGGCAGTGCAGAATATGAACCTCATGTTCGGGCTTGACGAAGCTGCGGGATTACGGCTAAAGCCAAGCGGATTTTAGTTACAATCAAGCGTTTACTACATTATTAACATTTTATAATGAAATTTCTTGTTCGATAAGAATTTATCGGATAAGAAAAGGAATACATTTGTACATTAACATAAACTTATGGCTTTTATTTTTTATTGCGCTATATCATCCTTTGTTATAACCTTTTTACTGCTGCCGCTGCTCATCAAATTTCTAACGAAGCAGCATCTGCTGGACGTTGGCGGACGCCGAAAAATACATAAAGGATTTATTCCCACCATGGGGGGGATTGCTATTTTTGTGGGCTTTATTTTCTCTATAAGCGTTTGGATACCGCTGAGCGATTTGGCCTACTACCGCTATTTTTGTGCGGCTACGGTGCTTCTTATCATTACAGGAATGCGCGATGATTTTCTCCCCATAAGCCCGCACGGCAAGCTGGCTATGCAGCTGCTGGCGGCCACCATGGTAGTGTGGGGCGAGGGGCACATGAGCATTCGCATCACTTCGCTCTCTGGGTTTTTGGGTATCCACGAGCTGCCCCTGTTTGCCAGCTACGCGCTCAGCATCTTTGTGATTGTGGTTATCACCAACGCCTTTAACCTCATTGATGGGCTTGACGGGCTGGCGGGGCTGATTGGGCTGATAGCGTTCACCTTCCTGGCCGAGTGGTTTTTGATGGTGCGCGACGGGCAAAGCCACACGTGGACTATGGGGCTGCTGCTGGTTGCGATTATCGGCGGAATAGTGGCGTTTTTGTGCTACAACTGGCACCCCGCCTCCATATTCATGGGCGACACGGGGTCGCTCCTGCTGGGCTTCGTCCTGTCAACGGCCATCATCAAATTTTTGCAAACCTCCAGCGCACCCAGCTTCGTAAGCGACTATACGTTCAGCGCTCCGCTAAGCATGGGCGTTGCTTTTGTTATCATTCCGCTATTCGACACAGGGCGCATTTTCTTGCTGCGCCTGAGCCAGGGGCGCTCCCCCTTCTTACCCGACAAGCTGCACATTCACCACCTGCTTATGCGGATGGGGCTTAGCCACGCGCAGGTGGCAATGACTATGGGCGCGATGCAGACGCTGCTGTTGGGGCTTGTCTTCCTGTTTGCGCAGCAGATGTCCGACAACTTCCTTATTCCCTGCCTTGTGCTGGTCTGCATAGGGCTACACTTTTTGCTCGACTACGTTGTTAACGCTGTATTTCATCGCCGCCGCCGCAAGGTGAAGCAGGAATTTGTGCTGGCAGACAAGGAGTAAAGCAAGGAGTAAACAGCATTTCAAGTACCGAATTTTTTGCTTTTTTATTTTTCAATAATGCAGGTTAAATTCTTATTTAGGTTCCTTACTTCAAGAAAAAGCCAACCGGTACTAAATAGGGACATAAGTCTCCCTTTTACGGGACAGTAGGTTGCCGGTTGGGCTCCTTTCTTTTTGAGCTTAATGTTTTTATTCCTTTTTATTATTACAAAATTACGCCCTTTTATTTCCTTTACAAAATGCAAATCTAAGGTACCGTATATCAGCGAATTATGTTGATTTTTTCAGCAAAAGTTAGCAGAAAAAATTACGCAGTTTTGCACACCCCACCCTACGGGACGGCGCAGGCATCTATTGAATATAAACTGGTGGTGATGTAAAAAGTATGCTGCTGTAATATATTGAATGAAAATTATTTAAATGACATTTTGGGAAATTACGATAACCCTAGTTGCTTATATTCCGATGTAAACACATTAAAAGTTG
>JAISGH010000044.1 GCA_031263185.1 Prevotellaceae bacterium
CACATGTAGCTGCGGATTATGCCAGCGATGTAAGCTCATATCCTTTGAGCCTATCGTGAAATTTTTTAATGTATAGCCCATACTCTTTCTATTAACTGCGAAAAACAAAAAACAAAAAAACTGTTTGTATAATTTTGATTGTGCAAATCGCGACAAAGATAAAATTTTTATTTCAAATGGCAATACCGCAACCTATTTTTAACTTTTTCCACAAAAAAAACAAAACGGCTTGGCAATCAATCCGTAGCTGCCTAAAAGTCAGTATTTTATACTTCATTTGTTCTGCCTTTACTCACCTTGTGTGTTTTTAATAGGTGCTCGTGAGTTCGCTTCGCTCAGCTCAGGCAGCAGATTTGGCGCTATTTTGTTATTCCGCAGGTCGTTGCCCTACGGTTATGAAAATATAGCCCTTCGGGCTGCCGTGCTTCGAGATTGCTTTGAACGAAGATTTTTTGAAGCAATAATCAGATTTATGACAGCCCACCCGTAGGGATTATGTAAAGCGACAATTTGAAATGCACCCGAAGCGGGTAGGGTGATTTCGAGTTGCCGCGTCACGCCGTAAGCGCAATGTCATTCTTCGGTAAGCTCTACGAGCTAATGAAAGTGCGCTGTTCGTCGCGGCATCCGGCAGAAGTGATGGCCGGGCTGAAACTCCAGCGAGTAGATTCATCGCTTGTATTAGAATTGCAATCATTTGAAAATGAATTTATTATACTAAAATAGCGCTTCTTTTTGGTTACTTTTACAAAAAGTTGTACCTTTGTTTTTTTATAGTAACTGTGCAGACAGGCACGTTTAATTTGCAAAATACTTTTTCAACCCTTAGCTTTATGGCAAATATCTTTTCGTCCTCCATTGGCAAGAAGCTCATTATGAGCATCAGCGGACTTTTCCTTATGGTATTCCTTCTCCTGCACCTGAGCATCAACTTTGCCGCAGTAGTTTCGGAAGAAGCCTACAACACGGCCTGCGACTTTATGAACACCAACATCTTTATTCAGATAATGGTGCCTGTCCTTGCGCTGGGCTTTGTTATCCACATCATCTACGCGCTTTACCTCACGTGGACCAACCGCAAGGCGCGCCCCGTAAAGTACGCCGTGAGCAGCAACACCAAAGCGTCCAGCTGGGCTTCGCGCAACATGTTTGTGCTGGGGCTTATCGTGCTCGGCTTTTTGGCCATTCACCTGAGCCACTTTTGGGCTAAAATGCAGCTGCAGCACTTTATTGGAGGCGCTGCCGTAGAAGACCCGTACTTAGAGGTCAAAACGCTGCTGTCAAATCCCCTTTGGGCTGCCGTGTACGTAGCGTGGGTCTGGGCGCTGTGGTTTCACCTGTGCCACGGCTTTTGGAGTGCGCTGCAAACCGTAGGCGCCAGCAACAGCCTGTGGATTTCGCGCCTGCAAATCGCCGCCCGCGTGTTTGCAACCATCATCGCCCTTGGCTTTTCGTTCATTGCGATTTTCTTTTGCTTAGGAGCCTTTGTTGCTTGATAGTAAAGAGGCCAGATAGTAAAGATGTTATTAAAGTAAAAACAGTATAGTGAGCAATTTTTGAATTAAAAAAATATGTCAGAAAAGTTAATTTCAAAAGCCCCCGAAGGTCCTCTTGCCGAGAAGTGGACGCGGCATAAAGCCAACATCCGCGTGGTTAGCCCTGCCAACAAGCGCAAGCTCGATATTATTGTGATAGGCAGTGGGCTTGGCGGCGCTTCGGCTGCTGCCGCGCTGGGTGAGCTGGGGTACAGCGTCAAGATTTTTTGCATCAGCGATTCTCCGCGCCGCGCGCACTCCATTGCCGCGCAGGGAGGCATCAACGCTGCCAAGAACTACCAAAACGACAACGATTCTACCTACCGCCTTTTCTACGATACCATCAAGGGCGGCGACTACCGCGCCCGCGAGGCAAACGTTTACCGCCTGGCAGAGGTGAGCAACCTCATCATCGACCAGTGCGTGGCGCAGGGCGTACCTTTTGCCCGCGACTACGGCGGGCTGCTCGACAACCGCTCGTTTGGCGGCGCTCAGGTGAGCCGCACTTTTTACGCCCGCGGGCAAACCGGACAGCAGCTGCTGCTGGGCGCCTACGCCGCGCTAAACCGCCAAATTGCCAAGGGTACCGTCAAATCATTCCCCCGCCACGAAATGCTGGATGTGGTGCTGATTAACGGTGAGGCAAAGGGCATCATTGCCCGCAACCTGATAACGGGCGAGGTTGAGCGACACGGAGCGCACGCCGTGGTGATTGCATCGGGCGGCTACGGCAACGTTTTTTTCCTGTCGACCAACGCCATGAACAGCAACGGCTCGGCCGCGTGGCAGGCATACAAGCACGGCTCATTCTTCGGCAACCCCTGCTTTGCGCAAATTCACCCAACCTGCATCCCGGTGCACGGCGAGCAGCAGTCCAAGCTTACGCTCATGAGCGAGTCGCTGCGCAACGACGGCCGCATTTGGGTGCCCAAAAAGAAGGAAGATGTAGAAAAGCTGCGCCGGAAGGAAATTCAGGCTTCGCAAATAGCCGAAGAAGACCGCGACTACTACCTCGAGCGCCGCTACCCGGCGTTTGGCAACCTCGTGCCGCGCGACGTAGCTTCGCGCGCCGCCAAAGAGCGCTGCGACGCCGGCTTTGGCGTAAACGAAACAGGGCTTGCCGTTTTCCTCGACTTCTCCACCGCCATCAAGCGGCTGGGGCAAAAGGTGATTGAAGAGCGCTACGGCAACCTGTTCCAGATGTACGAAAAAATTACCGACGTAAACCCCTACCGCGAGCCGATGATGATTTACCCGGCTATTCACTACACCATGGGCGGCCTGTGGGTGGACTACAACCTGATGACCACCGTGCCCGGCCTGTACGCCGTTGGCGAGGCCAACTTCAGCGACCACGGCGGAAACCGCCTCGGCGCCTCGGCGCTCATGCAGGGGCTGGCGGACGGATACTTCGTGCTGCCGTACACCATTGGAGACTACCTCGCCGGAAAAATTCAGGAGAAAAAGGTGGATACCGGCGACCCCGCATTTGACGCGGCAGAGCAAAAGGTAAAGGACAAAATTACCGCACTGCTCAACATTAAGGGTGCGCAGCCGGTAGATTACTTCCACAAGAAGCTGGGCAAAATCATGTGGGACGAGGTGGGCATGGCGCGTAACGAAGCGGGGCTGCAAAAAGCCATCAAGGCAATTAAGGAAGTGCGCGATGAGTTTTGGCACAACGTATTTGTCCCCGACACCAACGAGGAGTTCAACCAGGAGCTGGAGAAAGCGCTGCGCGTAGCCGACTTTTTGGAGATAGGCGAGCTCATGGCGCGCGATGCCCTCAACCGCAAAGAATCGTGCGGCGGGCACCTGCGCGAGGAAATGCAAACCGACGAGGGCGAGGCCAAGCGCGACGACGCCAACTACATGTACGTTGCCGCGTGGGAGTACGCCGGGCGCGACAAGGAGCCTGTGCTGCACAAGGAGACGCTCAACTACGAATTTATAAAGGTAGCAACCAGAAACTATAAGGATTAGCACGTTAGGCGCTACTATAAATTTAGTAGCGCCTCTTTTTATGCTTTATTGAAAAATCCGCCTCCGGGGCGCTGCATCACGGCGCCTAAGCACAGCGCAGGTTGCGATACGGTTTTTAACGACAATAACAAAATCATCTATACTGTCAAAATGAAAAGAGACGAAAAAATTTTTGACCTGATAAAGCAGGAGCGCGCACGTCAGATGCAGGGCATTGAGCTTATTGCCTCAGAAAACTTTGTAAGCGATCAGGTGCTGGAGGCTATGGGGTCGGTGCTGACCAACAAGTACGCCGAGGGGTATCCGAGTGTGCGCTACTACGGCGGTTGTCAGGTTGTTGATAAATCGGAGCAGCTGGCCATTGACAGGCTTTGCGAGCTCTTCGATGCCGAGTACGCCAACGTGCAGCCGCACTCCGGTGCGCAGGCCAACACCGCCGTTTTACTGACCGTTCTGAAGCCCGGCGACACGTTTATGGGGCTTGACTTGTCGCACGGCGGGCACCTCACGCACGGCTCGCCGGTCAACATTTCGGGGCTATGGTTTCGCGCCGTTTCGTACGGCGTAAAGGAGGACACCGGCCTGGTGGATTACGGCCAAATGGAGCAGCGGGCGCTGGAGCACAAGCCAAAGCTCATTATTGGCGGCGCGTCGGCATACTCGCGTGAGTGGGACTACCGCCGGATGCGCGAAATTGCCGATAAAGTAGGCGCCATATTTTGGGTGGACATGGCGCACCCCGCGGGGCTTATTGCCGCCGACCTGCTCAGCAACCCCTGCAAGCACGCCCACATCGTAACCTCAACCACGCACAAAACGCTACGCGGCCCCCGCGGCGGCGTAATTTTGGCGGGCAAAGATTTTGAAAATACGTGGGGGGCAAAAACGCCAAAGGGCGAAACAAAAAAAATATCGCAGCTGCTCAACTCTGCCGTATTTCCGGGCGTGCAAGGCGGCCCGCTGGAGCACGTAATTGCCGCCAAAGCCGCTTCTTTTTACGAGGCGCTACAGCCCGAATTTAAAACCTACCAGCAGCAGGTAAAGAGCAACGCCGGGGCTATGGCAAAAGCATTTGTGGACTTGGGCTACAAGATTTTCTCGGGTGGAACCGACAACCACCTCATGCTGATAGACCTGCGCCCAAAGTTCCCGGACCTTACCGGAAAGCAGGCCGAAAACGTGCTGGGGGTAGCAGATATTACGGTGAACAAAAATATGGTGCCATTCGACACGCGCTCGCCTTTCCAAACCTCCGGCTTTCGCGTGGGAACGCCGGCCGTTACCACGAGAGGACTTAAAGAAAAAGACATGGCGCTTATTGCCTCACTCATTGACAAAGCGCTGTCGAATGTCGAAAAAGACAGCGTCGTTGCAGAAGTCCGCGCGGAGGTAAACAAGCTGACAAAGGACTTGCCGCTGTTTGCCTGGTAAGCTGCTGTTCGCTGTAGAGGCGAGGCGCATGACTCAGGTTGCCTGTGAAGTTAAATTGGTATGCTACTTTGTGGTCTGCCATTTTTTTGTATATTTGAAAAACTAAGATCAATGCTCTATGACATTATTTTCCGCCATAGTAATTGTCTATCTGATGTTCAAGCTGCTGAACTACTTTTGGAAAAAGTTGGGAGAGAGTGGCGGTGAGGCTTTTAATGACTAAATTTGAAAAACTAAAAACCATAACCCCCATGCTGCTAACTACAACCATAATCGTTGGCTACTGCCTGTACCGGATGCTTCGCTGGTTTTGGCGGCATGCCGATACGTTTGGCGCCCCTCCTTGGAGCTGGCGGGATGACGATTAATTTGAAAAACTAAAATCAATACCTCCTATGTTCATAAACAGCGGTTTGTTGCTCACACGGCTTAATAGCTTTTTGAAGTACGCTCTGCAATCCTCTAATGTCCTATCGCCAACCAGGTAGCATACAATCAATCGGGTATCCGGGCTAAAGGCTGTCCATATCCACTTCGCTCCGTACCCTTTGGCTAACTCCTCTTCGTCCAACGTTTTTTTTGTTCACAAAAGACCACAGCTCATCCATTTGGCACTCATTCAGGTGAAGATTTTTAACCAGGTTGCTCATGGCGGCTTCCGCGTATGCGCCGGCAGTCAATATCACCGAATTTACGCTGTCTTTGTTTAACCCCAGCATGCGCGCTGTGGCTCTGACCCCATTTCCCTCTACCACGCTGCGTAGGATGCTTTGAATAGTGCTGTCGCTATAGCGGCTTCTAAAAAATATGGTATGGCGGGTTTCTGAAAAACGGTGCTGGCAAACTTTACATTTAAGCATCTGCCTGTCAATA
>JAISGH010000131.1 GCA_031263185.1 Prevotellaceae bacterium
AGGAAGCAATGCACAAAACCTTGCCGCGCACATCATAAATAAAAGGATTAATCAGGCAAAAGTTGAGTGTAAAAAATTGAGTGTAAAAAATTGAATGTAAAAAATTGAATGTAAAAAATAGAATGTATATTGCTATTTTTCAAAGCTTTACAAAATAAAATAGACCTGCTCTCGCTGCACCAAAGGTATAGCGCTCTAATGTTAAAAGCATTTGAAAAAATGATTTTAATGCTTTAATTTTTGATATTTTTTTTCGCAAAATAGCGTAACTATTTGCGTACTTGTCCAAGCGGGCTTCACAGGTGCAGGCGCTTCAGCAGCTTCAGCCGGTGCGTGTAGCGGTTGAGGTCGCTGTTGAAGATACCCTCACTGTCGACGCTGTCGATGCGAACGCAGCCGGAGGCATGAATAATTTTCCCCTCGCCCAGCAGCATCCCCACGTGGATAACTTTCCCCTCCTCGCTGCAAAAAAATGCAAGGTCAGCGGGCTGCGCCTCCTCCACAGCGGCTACGGCTTCCCCTGCGTTAGCCTGCTGCGCGGCGTCGCGGGGGATATTTAGTCCGGCCACGCGGCAGGCCAGCTGCGTAAGCCCCGAGCAATCGATGCCCAAGAGCGTACGCCCGCCCCAGAGGTAGGGAGCGTTGAGCAGCTGCAGCGCCGCCGCTATGGAGGCTTCGCGCTTGCCCTCGGGCAGCTTGCGGAGGGCATGCTCCAGCCGGTAGGTGCTGCCATGCAGCGCAAACGTGCGCGTAGCCTCGCTATACCCGTACAGCACGCTGCCCTGCGGGAGGTAGAGGCGCTGCCCCGTTTTTTCGCTCACGGCGCAGCACAGCGCAGAGGTGCAAATTTGTCCGGGTAGCGCGGCCTCCTGCCCCCACTCCTCTTCGTGCGGCAGGTGCACCATAAGAGGGTTGACCCAACCCGGGTAGCGGTCGGCGTCGGTGCAAATGCGCAGCCATCGGTCGGTTTGCTCTTCGACGCAAAATGTTTCGCCCCACAGCAGCTGCGATACCATCTCGCTACGCTCGCTGGCCGCAGCGCGAATGGGGGCTGCCGGGCTAATGGTAATGCCGTGCTTCATCTCTTTTAATTAGGAATTAGGAATTACGAATTAGGAATTAGGAAAGGATGCATTTCAAATTGTCGCTTTAAATAATCCCTACGGAATGAGCAAAAGCGACAATTTGAAATACACCCATTAGGAAACGACGCTCAACGTTGTCAATTATTGGCATAACCATCTACAAGTAAATAAGTTATATTGTTGAAAACTTGTTTGCAAAAACATTTATTTGTGTGAAATAATCTTGTAAAGATAGAAAAAAATATGGAAATGCTTGCTAAGGTTGACAAAAAGCAGTAGGTTTGCAGCTTCTTTTTGAAAATAATTGGGAAGATTATTAGCCATAGACTTCGGTAAAAAGCGCGTGGGCATAGCCGTTACCGACGAGCTGCAAATTGCGGCCAACGCGCTTGATACGCTACCGCCTGCCGCAGCGCTCGACTTTTTGCAGCGCTACGCCGCAGCGCACGAGGTAGAGCTCGTAGTGGTGGGAATGCCTGTAAACCTCAACGGGCTGCCTTCGGCAGCAGCGGCAGGAGCAAGGGAGTTTATGGCGCGCATCAGGAAGCGGCTGCCCTGCATACCGGTGGATACGTTCGACGAGCGGTTCACCTCCAAAATGGCTAAGCAGGCAATTATAGAGGCCGGCGTGAAAAAAATGGCCCGCCGCAGCAAGGAGCTGGTAGATAAAGTCAGCGCATGTATTATGCTTCAGTCGTACATGGAGCACCAAAAATGGAAATTCACTTCGCAACAGTAATTCCCCAACAGGTTGCGGCGCAGTTAGCAGGGCGCTTTCGTTGGGCTTGGTATATAACTTCAAAAAAAAAAATGCATGATTAAATTTACTTCCGCCAAATGCGCCGCGCTGCTTACTTTGACCTTAGCGCTTAGCAATGCCGCTTTTTCGCAGCTCGTGCAAGATTCTGTAGATTTGCAGCCGTACAACCTGAAGATAGAAGATGATGAATCCGACGAGGCAGATTCTGTGCTTTTTGTAGCGCCGACAGCCCACATGGCCTACCCGGCCTACGCTATCTACGGCGACTCGTGGAGCAACATTGACGTAAACCCCTACAGCGCCTCGCCCGCCAACATGTCAAACGTTGTTCCCATCAACCTTGAGGGATACACCCACCCCAACCGCAACGTAATCACCTCTCGCTTCGGGTTTCGCCGCTGGAAGTTCCACCACGGAATTGACTTGCGGCTGGCCGTGGGCGATTCGGTGCGCTGCGCGTTCAACGGGCGCGTACGGATTGCCCGACGGGGCAAGGCATACGGCAACTACGTAGTGGTAAGGCACTACAATGGCCTCGAAACGACCTACGCGCACCTGAGCAAAATTCTGGTAAAGGTAAACGATAACATCAAATCGGGCGATTTGGTTGGATGGGGAGGCAACACCGGACGAAGCACCGGGCCTCACCTGCACTACGAAATACGCTACCTCGGACAGGCTATAGACCCCATGACGATAGTTGACTTTGAAACGGGGCTGCCTTACAGCTCAACATTCCTGCTCACGGCGCACCACTTTGAGTACGTCAAGGAGCTGGAGAAAATGCGCTACTGGGTGGTGCACTCCGGCGACTCGCTTTGGGCTATTTCAAGAAAAACAGGGGTGCCCGTAGCCCGCATTTGCGAAGTAAACCACCTTTCGCGCACCTCGATTTTGCTGCTGGGGCAGCGCATCCGGTATCGGTAAAAACAGGCGGAGGAAGGCTACACTTCGCATGAGCTATGCACTTCCATCTCTCATTCATCGTCATACTATGTTCCTCCTTATTATCCTCCTAATTCTCGGCATAGCGCACGAATCAGGCAGCAGCGGTAACAGCAGCAGCAGCAGCGTGGCCCCTCCGGCTCAGGCAGCGCAGCAAAAGGCGGAGCACAGGAGCATTGGCGTTAGCGCAAAGTCAAATGAGGCAGTGCGCATGGAGGCGCAGGGGCTGGTCAACGTAAAAAGTTACGCCCCCGACATTGTTGTGCAGCTTGCCTACGCCTCAAGCAACAACATTCTGCGTACGCAGCTTTACGATAGCTTCAGCGAAGCCTACCTGCAAAAAAACGCCGCCGTCAAGCTGGCGTTAGCCCAAAGAATTATAAAAAACCACAACCCCAGCTTCAGCATAGTAGTGCACGACGCCGCGCGCCCCCAGCGCGTACAGCTGCGCTGCTGGGAGATTGCCCGCGCCCGGCGGCTGCAATACCTGTTCACGCCGCCGGGCAACATCTCCATGCACACCTACGGCGTAGCTGTTGACGTCTCGCTCATCAGCCTCAGCACGGGCGCCGAAGTAGATATGGGCAGCTCTCCGGACGAACCGGGCGCGCTGGCAGCCCCAAAGCGCGAGCGCAGCTTGCTGCAAAGCGGCAAGCTCACCGCGCAGCAGTACGCCAACCGGCTGCTGCTGCGCAAGGCCATGCAGGAGGCAGGATTTTCGCCTATCGGCAACGAGTGGTGGCACTTTGAAGCCTGCTCGCGCAGGGAGGCAAGAGAAAAATATCGGCCAATTCTTTAAAAAAGAGGAAAGCCGGCAAAAGCTTCTTTTCCCTGCCGCGACTGCCGCGTTTGTGCCTTGGGAACGTCGCCGGCATACGCAAAATCTTCCGGCTCTACCAGCAGCTTGCCCTGCGGCAGCAAAAACTTGAGGTAGGTAATGGGGTAACCTTCGCTGATAAAAATCTTTTCGTAGGTTGTTTTGATGGCAAGCACAGCGTCGGTATTCTCCGCGTACAGGTTGCCGATACTTTGGAGGGGAGCAATGCCGTTGGCGGCAAGCACCGCTTTGGCGTACTCGTGCAGCATCAGGCTATCGGTTTTGAGGTGTACCGCGCCCTGCGGCGCAAGAAACTTTGCGTAGCGGTTGAGAAACATTGGCGCGCACAGCCTTTTGCGAGCGCGCGAAGGCTGCGGGTCGGGGAAGGTAATCCAAATTTCGCTCACCTCGCCGGAGGCAAAGAGCGAGGTTGCTACCTCTACCTTTGAGCGTACAAACGCTACGTTGCGCCTGCCCTCCTCGGTGGCAGTTTTGGCTCCGCGCCACAGCCGCGCACCCTTTATGTCGATGCCGATAAAATTTTTATCGGGAAACATCCTTGCCAGCTCCACCGTATATTCGCCGCGGCCGCAGCCCAGCTCCAGCACAATCGGGTTTTCGTTTCCGAAAAAATCCTTACGCCACCGCCCCTTCAGCGCAAAGTCCTCTTTGAACAAATCGGCAAATGCGGGCTGGTGGAGCAGCGCAAAGGTTTCATTTTCCCGAAATCGTGCCAGCTTATTTTTTCCCATTTCAACTTAAATATGTGGTATTCAATAAAGTATAATTTCATTCAATCGAATATGGACATCATCCTTATTTTCATGGCAGCAAAGGTAATAACTCATTTTCGTATCTAAAAATCTGATTGAAATTTATTTGATGAATGACATGTCAGTAGCATTTCAAAAAAAAAGATTTAGCCAAATTCAAAGGTTTCTTGGGAAATCACAAACTTATAGCTACCTTTGCAGCCCTTTTGTAAGAGAGCCTCCAGCGACATTACAGCGCCGCTGTAAGGGTGTGATGGGGAATAGAAATTCTGAGTAACACTACTAAAACAAAAAAATGAAGACAATTGACCTTAAAGGTTCAAGCCGCGCAGCGCTGGGAAAAGACAGCACCGCCAAGCTGCGCAAAAGCGGGAGCGTTCCCTGCGTAATTTACGGCAACGGCGACAACATTTCGTTTGCGGTTGAGGAAACCGCGCTGCACCCCCTGGTGTACACGCCAAGCGCCTACCTCGTAAGCATTGACATTGACGGAAAAAAAGAGCTTGCCGTAATGCGCGAGCTGCAATTTCATCCGGTATCGGACGCAATTCTGCACGTAGATTTTTACCGTATTGACCACAGCAAGCCTATCACCATTGATGTGCCCGTGGCGCTGCAAGGCAGCCCGGAGGGCGTGAAGCTGGGCGGAAAGCTGCAGCAGCTTACCCGCAAGGTGAAAGTATCGGCTTTGTCGCAAAACCTTCCCGATGTTCTCAACGTAGATATTTCTGCCCTGGGCTTAGGAAAAAGCATTTTTGTGGCCGACCTCTCATTCGAAAACATAACCATTCTTACGCCGAAGAGCGCCGTAGTCTGCGCCGTGAAGATGACCCGCGCCGCCATTGGCGCTGCCGCTGCCGCAAGCGCCTCGACCGCTGCTCCGGCGGCTACCGCTGCTGCTCCGGCGGCAAAGAAAAAGTAGATTCTCGCAGCTTTTGGATGAAGTATTTGATTGCATGTTTGGGTAACGTTGGGCCGGAGTACGAAAATACGCGGCACAACATTGGCTTTAAGGTAGCCGATACGCTGGCTGCCGCTGCCGGTTTGCGCTTTGGCGCAGGCCGCTACGGCAGCGTTGCCGAGCTGCACCACAGGGGGCGTACGCTCATCCTGCTGAAGCCGTCAACCTACATGAACCTGAGCGGAAAGGCCGTCAGCTACTGGCTGCAAGTCGAAAAAATTCCGGTTGAGAGGCTGCTTGTAGCGCTGGACGACATTAACCTTCCGTTTGGGCGGCTGAGGATGCGCGGCAACGGAAGCGACGGCGGGCACAACGGGCTAAAGAATATTGCGCTGGCGCTCGAAAGCGAGAGCTACGCAAGGCTGCGCTGCGGCGTAGGCAACGACTTTGGCAAGGGGCAGCAAATTGACTTCGTGCTGGGAGAGTGGACCGACGACGAGCGCAAGCGCCTGCCCGACTACCTCAACAAGGCAGCCGATGCCGTAAAAGCGTTTGCCGCCATTGGGCTGGAGCGCGCAATGAACGCTGCGAATACTGCAAAGTAGCGCCGGCGAGTTTGCCTGTTTTCCGAATGTTCTAATTACAGTTAGCTATGGTATCATCCGGCGAGCCTCTGCGAGTAGATAAATGGCTGTGGTGTATTCGCGCCTACAAAACGCGCAGCGAAGCAGCAGAGGCATGTAAAAGTGGGCGCGTAAAGGTAAACGCGGCGGAGGCTAAAGCTTCGCGCGAGCTGAAGGCAGGCGATACGGTAAGCTTTCGCAAACCTCCGGTTACCTACGCCTACAAGGTTACCGGATTTCCAAAGTCGCGCGTGGCGGCAAAGCTGGTAGCAGAGTTTGCCGATGACCAAACGCCGCAGGAGGAGCGCGACAAGCTGAGCGTAGACAGGCTGACCACTTTTGTACAGCGCGAAAAAGGAACCGGAAGGCCAACAAAAAAGGACCGCCGGCAGCTTGATTTCCTGATGGGAAAAAGTAGCGCCACCCGAAGATGAAATGTTTTTTCTTATGCCATAAATAGTTGTTGGGTTAGAGCTAATAAGCGGCAAAAAAAGATTGCTATAAAGCATAGAAAAATATTATTCAGATTATAAGTGCATTAAAATGTTATTGGAAAAAGCAAGCATTTTCCGCTTTTTTTTCTACTATTTTTTTTACAACTTTGCACCCGATTTACATCACGCTTTTTATTATAAAACTAACTTATAAACACAGATTTATTTATGCTTGGCCACAAGGAAGTTTGGGATAGTTGTTTAAGAATTATACGAGATAACATCAACGAAGAAAGTTACAAGGCGTTTTTTGAAAAAGTGACACCTTTGCGGCTTGAGGGTAACATGCTTACGCTGCAATCTCCTTCTCAGTTTATTTGCGATTACATTGAGGAGCACTACATCGATTTGCTTCGAAAAACGCTGCGTAAAGAGCTTGGCGCCGACGCCAAGCTTCAGTACAGCATAGTCGTTGCCGGCGAAGCAACGCGCCCTGTACAGTCAAACTCAGAGCCAATACCGCGCAACAAGCCCGTTCTGCTGTCAACAACCGGTAGCAATACCCGGATAAAGGGCTTTAACCCTTTTGTTATGCCCGGATTGCCTAACTTAGAGATAGACCCCCAGCTTAACCCAAAGTATGCGTTTGAAAATTACATCGAAGGCGCTTGCAACAAGCTGGCGCGAAACGCAGGCCTCTCAATAGCGCAAAACCCCGGCGTTACCAGCTTCAACCCCTTGTTTATTAACGGAAGTACTGGCTTGGGAAAAACGCACCTTGCTCAGGCCATCGGGCTTGAAGTGAAAAAGCTGCACCCCGACAAGGTGGTGCTGTACGTCAACGCAAATAAGTTCAAAGAGCAATACACCAGCGCCGTACAGAAAAACGAAACGAACAACTTCCTGCACTTTTACCAAATGGTGGACGTGCTCATTCTTGACGACGTGCACGACTTTGCAGGGCAAACAAAAACGCAGGATACATTTTTCCTCATCTTTGACCAGCTGCACCGCTCCAAAAAGCAGATTATTCTTACCTCCGACAAATCGCCGGTAGACATAGAGGGGCTGGAGCCGAGAATACTGTCGCGCTTCAAGTGGGGGTTGGTGGCAGAGCTCAGCGTGCCCGACTACGAAACCCGCCTCGCCATATACCGGCACAAGGTGCAAAAAGATGGCATTGATATTGACGATAGCATTATAGAATATTTGGCGGACAAGGTGAGCAGCAACGTCCGCGAGTTTGAAGGCGTACTCAACAGGTTGCTGGCCGAGGCTACATTCAACAGAAAATCTATCTCAATGGAAATGGTAGTGAACGTGGTGAACAAAAATATAAAAAATACGCAAAAGGAATTTACGGTTGACAGCATCTACAAAACCGTATGCGACTACTTCAAAATACCGTCTGATGATGCGCAGTCGAAAACCCGTAAAAGAGAAATTGTGCAGGCAAGGCAAATTGCCATGCACTTTAGCAAGAGCATGACAAAAACATCGCTTGCGTCAATAGGCGCTCAAATTGGCGGAAAAAACCATGCTACCGTAGTGCATGCCTGCAAAACAGTCAATAATCTTATGGAAACCGACCGCAACTTTTTTGAGATGGTAAACAATATCGAGAAGAAGTTAAGGTCAAATTAGCCAGATAATCCACAACTCCCAGCCGTAAACCGCATGAAAGCCTCTATCCTGACCGTTGGCGATGAAATTCTTATTGGCCAAATTGTTGATACCAACTCCTCCTGCATTGCGCAGCAACTTGGCGATCAAGGCATTAGCGTTTGCGAAATGCGCTCAACAGGCGATACGCGCGAGGCTATTACAGGCGCGCTGGATGAACTTTTTGCTCTCTCCGACCTGATTATCATCACCGGAGGGCTTGGCCCTACCAAAGACGATGTAACCAAGCACACGCTTGCCGCCTACTTTGGCGCAACCCGCATGGCGCAGCACGAGCCTACGCTGCGGCACATTAAGAAGCTGCTGGGCAAGAGAGGCATTGCGCTGGGCGAGCTCAACCAAAATCAGGCGCTGGTGCCCGATACGTGCGAGGCGCTGCTCAACCTTGCGGGGACGGCGCCCGGCATGTGGTTTGAGAAGGATGGCAAGCTTGCCGTTTCGCTGCCCGGCGTTCCTCACGAAATGGAATACCTGATGGCTAACGAGGTCATCCCGCGCCTGAAAAAGCACTTCTCCCTCAACAAAATTTACCACAAAAACATTGCTACCGCCGGCATTGCCGAGTCCACCTTAGCCGAAGCTATTGCAGCGTGGGAAAACGCCCTGCCGCCCTACCTGCGCTTAGCCTACCTGCCCTCGCTCTCGGGGGTGAGGCTGCGCCTCTCGTGCTATACCGCCGACGCTCACGCCAACATTGCAGACGAAGTGGAAGCGTACCTCCGGCAGCTGCAACCGCTCATCCCCTCCTGCATTGTGGGCTACGACGGCGATACGCTGGAGAGCGCCGTCGGGCAGCTGCTCAAGGCGCGCGGGGCAACGATGGCTACGGCCGAATCGTGCACCGGCGGGCGGATAGCCGCGCTGATTACGGCGCAGCCAGGAGCTTCGGCATACTTCAAGGGAAGCATTGTGGCTTACTCAAATGACCTGAAGATAAGGGCGCTGGGAGTATTTCGAGACGAGATAAAAGAGCATGGATCCATAAGCAAGGTGGTGGTAGAGCAAATGGCGCGCGGCGCGCAGTACGCGCTGCACGCCGATTACACTGTTGCCACCTCGGGCATTGCCGGCCCCGACGGCGGAAGTCCCGGAAGGCCTGTAGGGACGGTATGGATAGCCGTTGCCACCCCCGACAAAGTTACTTCGCACAAGCTGAACTTTGGCGGCGACAGAGAGCGAATCATCCTCCGCGCCTCGTACAGCGCGCTGAACCTGCTACGGCTGGCGCTAACCGACGACGGCAACGCTTGCTGACGATGGTATGCACTTGCGGATAGCAGCTACTCATCGCCGTCAACCGCTGCGTCAGCCATGCCGTTAGGCATTTCGGCCAGCATCTCAAGCACGCACGGCGCTGTAATCAGCCCTGCTGCGTAGTCGGGTATCTGCTTTTTGGCGTTGATGGATATTTGGGCTTCCATAAGCTTGTTGAGGTCAAGCTGCGCCATGCACTGCGCATAAAGCATGCCTGTTGTCATGCAGTCGCAAAAAGCCTTTCCGTTTTTTTTGCCCCGCTCAAAGTCGGTTTCCTCTTCTTTTTGGCAGGCAGCCACGATTACCACCGCACATGCCAGCGCAAACATTTGTTTTTTCATATTCAGGAGATGGGATTTCAATGAAAATTCGTTGCCTATTGTGTAGCGGCAAAGGTAACATTTTTTTCTGACTTTGGCACTTCTATACTTCGTACGGGGTGTATTTCAAATTGTCGCTTTAAAAATCCCGTAGGGATTATTTAGCAATGACGAATAAACAAGATATAACAGTTAACAGTGTCATCCCGTAGAGACCTCACCCCCGGCCCCTCTCCTTCGGAGAGGGGCCGGGGGTGAGGTCTCTACAGCTTTTAATCCGTTATATGTTATTTATTTTTCATCCCTTAAAGCAACAATTTGAAATGCACCCGATTTAAAAGATAAACACGGATAAATCCCTATCTGTGCTTATCTTTTAAATCTGTGTCATCTGTGTGCCCAATGGACATTTTGGGTCTACGCTTCACGTTCCGCTCATGCTTACGGAAGCGTAATGCGGGCGTAACCGGTAGCGCCTGCCGGGCAGGCAATCACACCACCTGTAACGGAACCGCCTTTATATTGCCCTGCCCCCCATGCCTCGAGCTTGTAGGCGCCGTCTTTGGGGGCAACGAAGTGTTGGAAGTTGCCGGTGTAGCTATAGCTCCATACATTTTCGTTCAGCACGCCGGACATGCTGTTATCGGGCATTGTCAGGCTGTAGCCGTAGGAGTTTCCCGCCTCCAAAGTCAGAGCCGGCATGTTGGATTTATTAGCCGTTTTAATCCGTATGCTGAAGCATACGGTTAATAGAGTGTCACCCCTGCGGGGTTTGCAGCATACCTGTGTAGAGACGTGGCGCGCCTCGGCTCGACATCGAGCAGTC
>JAISGH010000141.1 GCA_031263185.1 Prevotellaceae bacterium
GTTGTGAATTGCTTCAAAAAATCTGTATCTTTGACATCGTAAACAGCTAAGAACAGGTCAGCTGCTGCTCGCTAAGGTTGTGAATTGCTTCAAAAAATCTGTATCTTTGACATCGTAAACAGCAGGGCGGGGCGGGCTTCACTCCGTGAAGAGGTTGTGAATTGCTTCAAAAAATCTGTATCTTTGACATCGTAAACAGCAAGTCAGCATCCATCCCGTCCAGCCGCCGGTTGTGAATTGCTTCAAAAAATCTGTATCTTTGACATCGTAAACAGCATGAGGTCAACGGCTGCACGGTTTACGACAGTTGTGAATTGCTTCAAAAAATCTGTATCTTTGACATCGTAAACAGCTTAGTCGCCGCAATGCTGGAGGCGCGAATGGTTGTGAATTGCTTCAAAAAATCTGTATCTTTGACATCGTAAACAGCGCCCTGCCCCGGCGGGGAATTATTCACCTAGTTGTGAATTGCTTCAAAAAATCTGTATCTTTGACATCGTAAACAGCCGAGTACGGCAAAGAGCACGCAGAGCAAAGTTGTGAATTGCTTCAAAAAATCTGTATCTTTGACATCGTAAACAGCAAATCGTTTTGCAGCTTTACTGCTTCTTGGTTGTGAATTGCTTCAAAAAATCTGTATCTTTGACATCGTAAACAGCTCCTCGGCAATTTCCTGCTTCAAGGCTTCAAGTTGTGAATTGCTTCAAAAAATCTGTATCTTTGACATCGTAAACAGCACATTGCTTATAACAACCTAAAAATGTTGAGTTTATAAGTAAAAGTAGGATAAAAAAACGCTGTTTATTTCAAAAGAATCCTGCCAACAAGGCGGGATTCTTTGTTGTGTGCCGCGCATGAATGATAACTCCTGACTTCGACATTTTCGAGATTCTGATTTTATAATGCATTGATTTACAGGTGATGATATAAAAAGTATGCTGATGTAATCTTTTTATATATAATGGGTTGGAAGTTGTCGGCGGCTTCGCCGTAGGCCAACCGTCCCTCTCTTCTGTGCGTTGCGCCCGTCATTCCGAGTGTAGCGGGGGCAATGGAGGGTTATTGCTATTTACAACAATGCAAAATTAGGGTTTGTACGCAAATAACTAACCCATACAAATTATCTAAATATTTGAATTAAAGTATTTTGAAAAATGAAATTATATGAGTTATTTTCGAACAATCACTTAATTCACTAATTGCAAAATATTTATAGCAGCATACTTTTTGCATCGCTACCGATTTACATTTCTCCTGCCTTTATTACATTTCTTTTGTAATTTTTCAATCTGCTGAATAACAGTTTGTTATGGTTTTTTGGACACCCTTTTATCGTTTTCTTCTATTAGATTAAAAAAGGTGTCCTGGCCAAAAAAAGTACTATATTTGCCCAATGTTTGTACGCAAAAGATATAATCCCAGTGGCATTGTCAGCATCCAGATTATTGACAAAAGTAGGGTAAGTATCGCATCTTCAAAATCGTTGTGGGAGCAGCTCTGATTCTTCAGCGACAGAAAAGCGATACCAGCAGGGCAAGAAGTGGGTTTCTGATTGCGAAGGGGGCGATATGTTTGTAGAAGCCCACCGCGGCGACAAGGAAAAACAGGTTACGGAATATTCTGCTGTCGAACATAGAAAATATATTACTCAATGGGGCGCAATTAAAACTAAATCCGGTATTTAGTAGGGTTTGATAAAGTTAGAAGACGAACTGCTGAAGCAACTGTTGGTGGCGTCGCGTATTTGTCAGCCACGCAGTAAGGTAGCAACCGTCGAATACTTGAAGTCCTACTTTGATGAAGACGTTGAGTTTAAACAAAGTGTATCGCTGCTTGGATAAGCTGGACGACAAGGAAAAAGATAAAATACAGGAGGTCAGCGTTAGCTATACACGAAAGATGTTAGCGCGCATTTTAGCTGCGAAAAGGATAGCCCTTAGCGTTGGTAAGGGTTGGGGCACTGCCAAGGCGATAGCAACTCTGAAAATTCACTTGCCGCTCAGCAATGAAGCTATGACTAAAACGATGCTGGTAACAAAAAGACAGCAAGCAATTGCCCTGCTCTTCAATGAAAATTTTTGGAAAAATACTTAGGGGTCCCAGTGATAAAGTCAGGACATGTGCCCGAAGTGAGCCGATATGTGCTTGCGCGCTTTCACGGCAAACCAAAAGCGCGGCCATGAACCATAATTTGCCATCTCGCAGCCCGGCATCATGTGAAACCACTGCACCACTTTCAGCGCAAGGGCAGCAGCATAAATTAGTACATTGTTGTTTTTCATGTTTTTACGTTTTTTAGTTGTTTAGTGATGCAAGGCCTATCCGTATGCTTCAGCATACGGATAGGCGCGACAAGCGAGGTAGGTGAGGTCTCAGTGCAAAAAAAAAATCCCGCTTCGGAGGAAAAATTTTTTCCTCCGAAGCGGGATTGCAGGGGGTACAAAAAAAACTACGCAACGTATTGCGCAGCTAATAAATTTCGCTACATACGCGCATGTACGCGCGTATTTTAGGCTAAGGTATGCACCTTGGCCATCTCTCTCTTTAACAAAAATCCGTTAATCTCCAAATTATTATCATTAAAAAAGCATAATTTTTGGAGGCTGAAAGGCATTTTGTTGATAAATAATACGTTAGTAAATAGCATTTTACATTCTACATTTCATATCCGGTTGTTATTTTATTTAATCAGTGGCTGCAAAGATAGAAAAAAAGTAATTCACGCAGAAAAATTTTGGCTATTTTTTTGAGGCGCTACTATCTTTCCCTCTTTGTACGCCCTTTTTTTTTATCTTTGTGCTTTGGCAATCGGGGCAATGGAGGATAATTTTTACGTCACCACCTACTTAATTTTTTTATGGTAAAGAATAGAAGATTTTTCAGAGAAATTTTGCTGCTTGCAGCATTTTTGCTTTGCGCCGCTACGCTGTCGGCCAAGGAAGCAGCGGCAGCTTCGGGAGAGCAAGACCGCAAGTACTGGGCAGACCTGCTGTACAGGATTTCGGAGCCTGTGCTAAGCAACATGAGCCGCGGCGAGCTGGCGAAAAACATGGAGCTCGAGCTGTCGCCAACGTGGGATGGCCGCAGCAAAACCGTATCCTACATGGAGGCTTTCGGGCGGCTGATGGCCGGATTGGCGCCGTGGCTTGCCCTGCCTCAAGACGATACCGATGAGGGAAAGCAGCGCAGGCAGCTGCTGGAGTGGGCGCTGAAGAGCTACGCCAACGCGGTAGACCCCGACAGCCCCGACTACTTGGAGTGGAAGCGCGAGGGGCAGCCGCTCGTGGATGCGGCCTACATTGCAAGCAGCTTTTTGCGCGCCCCCAAGCAGCTGTGGGAGCCGCTGGACGACGCTACAAAGCAGCGCTTCGTCAGGGAGTTTAAGGGGCTGCGGCGCGTGCAGCCGCCGTACTCCAACTGGCTGCTTTTTGGCGCTATGGTCGAAACGTTTCTCCTCTCCGTTGGCGAGGAGTACGACGCCTTCCGCATTAGCATAGCGCTGCGCAAGGTAGAGGAGTGGTACGTGGGCGACGGCTGGTACTCCGACGGGCCGCGCTACGCCTTTGACTACTACAACAGCTACGTTATCCATCCCATGTACGTGGAGATACTGGAGGTGCTGGCAAATCACAAAAAAATCAACACCAAAGGTTTTGAGCCGGCGCTGCAGCGCATGCAGCGCTACGGCGATATTTTGGAGCGCCTGATTTCTCCCGAGGGAACTTTTCCCGCCGTAGGGCGCTCTATCACCTACCGCTTAGCCGTTTTTCAGCCGCTTGCGCTGCTGGCGTGGAAGTATCGGCTGCCGCAAGGGCAAACCTACGGGCAGGTGCGCGCTGCGCTTACGGCTACCATGAAGCGCATGTTTGCGGTGGAGGGCAGCTTCGGCAAGTCGGGCTACCTGCAGCTGGGCTTTGCCGGACACCAGCCCCACATCTCCGACTACTATACCAACAACGGTAGCCTGTACATCACCTCGCTGGCGTTCCTGCCCCTGGGGCTGCCCGCCGACCACCCCTTCTGGACGGACGCTCCGCAAGACTGGACTTCAAAAAAGGCGTGGAGCGGGCAGGCGTTTCCGAGAGACCACGCAAGCGAATAGGCAAACGCAAGCTTGCCGGAGAAAAGGGTTATCTTTTTACAGCTACACTTATAAGCAAAAACAAGCAAAAACAAGCAAAAACAAGCAAAAACAACATGCGCGTTCATTTTATAGCTATTGGCGGAAGCGCCATGCACAACCTTGCGCTGGCGCTGCACGAAAAAGGGTATATCGTAAGCGGCTCGGACGACGAGATTTTTGACCCTGCCAAAAGTCGGCTTGCCGCCAAGGGGTTGCTGCCGGAAAAAGCAGGGTGGTTTCCCGAAGGCATTACGGAGGAAATAGACCAGATTATACTCGGTATGCACGCCCGCGCCGACAACCCGGAGTTGCTACGCGCCAAGGCGCTGGGGCTGAAAATCTACTCATACCCCGAATACCTGTACGAGCAAACCAAGAACAAAATGCGCATTGTGGTTGGCGGAAGCCACGGCAAAACTACCACCACCGCCATGATTATGCACGCGCTGCGGTATGCAGGCTTGGCGTTTGACTACATGGTTGGGGCGCAGCTCGACGGATTTGAAACAATGGTGAGCCTTAGCGAGGCGACCAGAATTGCCGTTTTTGAAGGCGACGAGTACCTCACCTCTCCCATTGACCCTCGGCCAAAGTTTCACCTGTACCGGCCGCATGTAGGCGTTATTACGGGGATTGCGTGGGATCACGTAAATGTTTTCCCCACGTGGGAAGTGTACGTGGAGCAGTTTGCAATTTTTGCCAACCTGATAGAGGATGGCGGTACGCTCATTTTTTGCAGGAGCGACGCCACCTGCGCCGCTGTTGCCGCCAACGCCAAGAGCAGCCTCCAAAAAACAGGCTACAAGGCGCACCCCTACGTCAACGAGGACGGGGTGTGCCAGCTTGTTACGCCAAGCGGGAGCGTTCCGCTCAAGATTTTTGGGGAGCACAACCTGCACAACCTGAATGCCGCCATGCTTGCCTGCGAGCAGGCAGGCGTAGCGCGTAGCGTTTTTTACGCTGCCATCGGCGAGTTTGAGGGGGCGGCGTGTCGCCTGCAGCTGATGGCGTCGGCCGGCAGCACGAGCGTTTTTTACGATTTTGCGCACTCGCCGTCCAAGCTGCGCGCCACCACCGAAGCTGTAAAAAAGCAGCTCCCGCAGCGCAAGCTGTACGCCTGCATGGAGCTGCACACCTTTAGCAGCCTCTCCAAAAGCTTTCTCTCACAGTACAGCGGCGCCATGCGCTACGCCGACGTTGCCTATGTTTACTTCAACCCGGAGACGGTAAAGCACAAGCAGCTGAGCGAAATTTCTGCAGCAGACGTTGCCGAAGCCTTTGGCGGCGGCGTAAAAGTTTTTACGGACAGCAACGCGCTGGTATCTGCGCTGAAGCAGCTGAATAGCGAGCAGGCAACTTTTCTGCTGATGAGCTCCGGAAACTTTGGCGGAGTAAACGTTAGGGAGCTGGCAAAAGATATTTGCGGCAAAGCGGGTTGAGCTACCCCCAATCGCTTCGCTTCATTGGGGGTTATTCACATTCAACACTTTTCAATGCGACACACAAAACAATGTCGCAAAAATTATAAAATATTGATTATGAGTATATTGCAAAAGTATCGCAGAGGAGGTGTCAAAGTCAGGAAAAAAATAGTGGTGAAGGGGGTGCATTTCAAATTGTCGCTTTAAATAATCCCGTAGGGATTATTCGCTCGGTAGAAAACACGAATGGCGTTCCTCTTTGGCATCCCGTAGGGATGCATCCCAGTCGTGGTCGGAAGA
>JAISGH010000152.1 GCA_031263185.1 Prevotellaceae bacterium
AATGATAACATCAAGATTATAAAAATCTACCTGATAAATTTTTCCGTCTGTAGCAGTATATGCAAATTTTGCATATACTGAATTTCGGTCTAATTCACCTTCTTTGAAAATGTTGTTAATTTATGCAGGTGGTGGTTTAGGTGAAGACGGTTACAGGTACAAGAAAAAATTTTTAGAAAATATGCCTGTTCCAGTACCGGCTGAAAATATTAATTTAGAAAATATTGAAGCAACAATGTATGAATTGTATCAACTTACAGAAGAAGAAATCAAATTTATCGAGCTTCAATAGTTAGGAATTATTTGTAAGTTTTTCTTTCAGTGGAATTAAATCTTCCTTGATGGTTTGCCATATAATATGATTTTGCACGGTGTAATAGCCATGAACGAGAAAATTTCTCATCCCAATAATTTCGCCCCAATTAACAGATGGTTTCGCTTCCCGATATTCTTTTGTGAGTAAATTTGCCGCTTCACCTATAATAACAAAATTATGAAACACAGCATGGCGCAACATAACGTTGGAGCTAAATTCTTCGCAGCTGCGTTCTTCCGTAAAGTTCAGAATATTTTCAATTGCTTCGAGGATATGCTTTATTCGTTCTCTATCCCGTTCAGGATTTCTCATAAATCAATACTTTATCTTTTTCGGCGGTTTCAAGTGCAAACGATTGCAACATCCCTTCTTCAACCAAATCCACTTTTCTGCCTGTAATTTGCTCTAAATTATAAACAATGCCTCCATAACGAAAAAGTGTGATTTTCCCGTTAAGGATGAAACGTACCAGCATATCAATGTCGCTTTGGCTATCTTCTTCATTTCGGGCAAAAGAACCAAACAGCCAAGCCTTTTCCACAGGAGACTTGTCTAATACGGTAATAATATCATTCAACATTTTAGAGTCCATGCCACAATGCTCTTTTTCGCTCGCAAAAGTACAAAATTGTTTTTTAATCAACAAAACCTTAAAGGTGCTGTTTTACAGCCTGATATTGCTCGATGTCTATTTCAAGGCTTGGAAAGGTTGTAATCAAGTATAAATCAGCAAATTCATAACCATATCTTTTTATATCTCTGCCACGCAAAATAGGAGGAAATACAAATTGATTGATTATATATTGCCGTCAGCTTTAGCTGACGGATAATGGAGGAAATACAAATTGATTGATTATATATTGCCGTCAGCTAAAGCTGACGGATAATGGAGGAATTTTGCAATCACTTTTTGGATGGTTTCCGGCCATTCTTCCGTTTTTGCATCCGACAGATTACCGGGGTCTAATGAAGTAATGAGGTTGGAGAAAATTCCATTTAACTATTTACTACTGAGGTTGTTTTGTTAGACAAATCAGGTGAAAATGAGGTTGCCTTTTAAGTTGATTTCGGTGCCGCATTGTCGAAGTCAGGAAAATCTCATCAATCATACAAAAGAAGCTTCTTTACTGCTACTGTCAGTAATTTGCACATTCTCTATTCTTCCATAAGCAACCAAATCGTCTTGCAGCAATTGATATATTTGTAAGCTTTCGCTGCCTATCTCCAAATTAATTTTTGGTATATTCGATGAGTAAGAAAGGTTGTTGAGCGCCTTATACCTTTTAATGTCGTTTAGTAATGACAATGCGAGCTTATACGATTGGCTGTAGTCAGGTGTTTTGATTGCTTCTAAATCGCTTACCGTTGGAAAGCTTGATAAATGAATGCTTTTCTCATTTTTTTCAGCGGCAAAGCTCCAGGACCAAATTTCTTCCGTAATGTACGGCAAAAACGGAGCAAATAGCTTCAATATTACTTCTAACCCTATTCTTAGCGTAGTAATTGCCGAATTTCTTTGCTGAGCATTTGAATTTTCTACCGCAGCTCTCTTTTTTACCAATTCAATATAGCTATCGGTAAAAATATTCCAGAAAAATGTTTCGGCTTCTTGAAGCGCAGAAGCATGGTCAAAGCCATCCAAGTACTTGGACACTCTCAAAACAAGCCCTCTCAGCTCTTGAATAAATGCTTTATCCAGCTCGTTTACTATTTCGGCGGACTGTCCTTCGTGCGCCAGTACAAATTTTGCGGCATTGAAAAGCTTGGTGACTAACCGAGCGCCATTCTTCATTACATTAATATCAAACGCCGTATCAACGCCTAACTTGGCTTTTGCTGCCCAATATCGCACGCCGTCTGCGGTGTAGTGGTCCATCCAAATTTCGGGAGTTTCGACGTTACCTTTGCTCTTGGACATTTTTTTTCTATCCGGGTCTAAAATCCAACCGGAAATCAGCACTCTTTCCCAAGGGATTGTATTTTCGTGCAGGTGTGCTTTTACGATAGTGTAAAAAGCCCATGTGCGTATAATTTCGTGAGATTGAGGGCGGATTGTTGCAGGGAATAATTTTTTGTGCCTGTTTTCGTCAAAAATCCATTTTGAATTTAGCTGCGGGGTCAACGAGCTTGTAAACCAAGTGTCAAAAACATCGGGTTCGCTCGTAAAACCGCCATTTTTGTCTCTTTGCGAAGCTTGGTAGCCTGCAGGAGTATCAATTGTGGGGTCAATTGGTAGCCGGTCCGCTGCCGGCAGTATGGGTTGCTCAAAAAGAATTGCGCCATTGTCGTCTATGGGATACCAAACAGGAATGGGTACTCCAAAGTACCGCTGCCTGCTAATATTCCAGTCAAATGCTAAATTTTTAGTCCACTCTTCAAATCTAATTTTGGCAAAATGAGGTTCCCATGCTATTTGCTCTCCTTTTTGCAGCAGCTCTTCCTTTTTGTCTAAGATTTTGACAAACCACTGGCGGCTTGGAATAAATTCTATTGGTTTATCTCCTTTTTCGTAGTACTTTACCATTCGCTCCAATTTGGCCGGCTCGCTCTGTAAGGCATAAAGATGCTGCCAGCTTGGCTTATCGCTTTTGAGCATTTCAAGCATTTCCTTTTTTGCAGAAAATATAGTTTTGCCTTGCAATCTGCTATAGCACTCATTTGCCTTTGCCGAATCGATAGACTCCCAGCCTTTTTCTCCAAACCGAATGGCTTGGAAACGTCCGTTAAATCCTAAAACCTGGCGAAGCAAAAGATTATTTTCTCTCCACCAGGTAACGTCTGTAACATCTCCAAACGTACATATCATTACTATTCCTGTTCCCTTTTCTACATCAACCAGGTCGCTGGTTATTACCGGAACTTTAACTCCAAAAAGAGGGGTAATAAGAGTTTTCCCCCGTAAGTGTTCGTAGCGCTTGTCCGAAGGGTTAACAACAACGCCCACGCAAGCAGGTATCAGCTCCGGTCGGGTGGTAGCGATCTCAACGGTTTCGTTTAAAGCTTCGGTAAAAAACAGTATTCTGAACATTTCTCCGGCAAGCATCCTGTCTTCAATTTCAGCTTGGGCAATGGATGTTTGAAAATCAACGTCCCACATGATAGGCGCATTCGACATGTACAGATGGCCTTTACTGTAAAGGTCTATAAAGCTATACTGGGCAATTTTTCGAGAGTTAACATCAATTGTCGAATATTCTTCTTTCCAATCAATTGACAACCCCAATCTTTGCCACAGCTGCTTGTAAATTTTTTCATCCTCACGCGCTAATAAGCTGCACAATTCGATGAAGTTTTGCCTGCAAATATTTAGAGGATTGCCATTTTTATCAGGGGTAAAGTTTTCTATAAAGTTTTCTATAAAGTGTGCGTTTTTATCACAATGCACATTGTAGTAATTCTGTACCCTTCGCTCGGTAGGTAATCCATTGTCATCCCAGCCCATAGGGTAGTATATATTCTTCCCTTTCATTCGATTGTACCTTGCGATAAAATCGGTATGCGAGTAGCTGAAAACGTGACCAATATGCAAAGATCCCGATACCGTAGGAGGTGGAGTATCTACAATGAATGTGTCTTCGTGCAGCTTATCGGGATTATAAGCAGGGTTATAAGCAGGGTTATAAGCATAGATGTTATTCTCTTCCCAAAACTTAGCCCACTGTTTTTCTTTGCCTGCACTGTCAAAATGCTTGGGCATTTTTTCCACATCAATTTTATTAAAATTCATAATGCTTTTTATATTTTTTTAATTATTAATATTTATTACTTCGGGTTGCAGCATTACTTGTAGAGACGGGGCGCGCCCCGTCTCTACTCAGCCGTTCACTGCCTTCAGGCTCAAATCCAAGCTTTTGATTTGGTGGGTGAGCGCGCCTACCGATATGTAGTCCACGCCGCACTCGGCGTACTGGCGCAGCGTTGCGAGCGTAATCCCCCCCGACGATTCCACCTCATACCGTCCGCCTATCAGCTCCACCGCCGCTTTGGTGTCCGGCAGCGAGAAGTTATCGAGCATAATTCTATCAACTCCTCCCAGCGCCAGCACCTTTTCAACGTCGGCCAGCGAGCGCGCTTCTACCTCTATTGGCAGCGAGCGGCCTGTTTTTTTCAGGTATGCCTGCACGTTTTTTATGGCCTGCTCAACGCCGCCCGAAAAGTCCACATGGTTGTCCTTTATTAAAATCATATCGTGCAGGCCCATGCGGTGGTTGCTTCCGCCGCCCAGCGCTACCGCCATTTTTTCGAGCACGCGCATTCCGGGCGTTGTTTTGCGGGTGTCAATCACCTTCGTTTTAAGCCCGCTGAGCGCGGCGGCGTAAGCGGCGGTTTGCGTGGCTATGCCGCTCAGGCGCTGCATAAAGTTAAGCGCCAGCCGCTCGGCTTGCAGCAGCGAAATAATTTTTCCCGTAACGTAAAAAATAACATCGCCGGGCTTGATTTGCGCTCCGTCGGCAATGAGCTGCTCCAAAGCGACGCTGCTGTCCAGCTTCTGGAAAATTCGTCGGGCTACCTCCACGCCGGCTGCTACGCCGGCCTGCTTGACCAGCAGCTGCATTTTGCCCGTAGCGTCGGGCGGGATACAGGCAAGGGAGGTATGGTCGCCGTCGCCCACGTCTTCGCGTATGGCGAGGTCTATAATGTCGTCGGTAAGGAGGGCGGTATCAATCTTCATAATCTATATAGAGTTGCTGTATATCGTAGCTGTTGGCGTCGTTTATGAGGAGAAAAACGGTAACGCGAAACCGTCCGCCGCCGGTAGTGAGCAGGCCAATGCCGTAGTGCTTGTTGGCTTTGCTCCCCACGTGCAGCATGGTAAAGTTTGCCGGCTTGTGCTGCAAAAAGAACTCCTTGACTGCTACGGTGGCCTGCTGAGCAGAGCATGTTTTTTCGGTGGCAAGAATTCGGAGGTTGACGGAAGGAGCGAAGTGTGCGGTCAGCTTGTTGTCGGCGTCGCCCGACTTCAGGCTGCCGGAGACCTCCTTAAAAATATCCAGCACGCTGTTAGGGTTAACGGCAGCAGCAGCGGCATCCGAGAACAAAAGCGCTGCCGCTGTAAAAATAACTCTTATATTTGTACTTGCTATAGCTTTCACAGAAATAAAAAGTATAATGCCCACATATGATGTACGCAAAGGTAATTTATTTTTTTGATAATTATATCGATTGGGGGGCAAAAAGGTTATAATGTCGTTTTTTATGCAATGAAAATAGCGTTACTGTTTACAGGAAAAACCGAGAAAGGCTACCTGCCTGCGGCGATAGCAGCATACGTGGAGCGCGCTGCGCGCTACGCGGCTGTGGAGGTAAAGGTCGTTCCCGAGCCAAAAAATGCAGGGAGCATGAGCGAGCGCGAGCAAAAAAGGCGCGAGGGCGAGCTTATCCTATCGGCGGCAGGAGAGGGTGAGCTGCTGCTGCTCGACGAGCGGGGAAAAGAATTTTCGTCGGAAGAGTTTGCAGCTTTTTTGAGCAGAAAAATGCAGGGCAGCGCCAAGCTGCTAACCTTTGCATTCGGCGGACCATACGGATTTTCGGACGAAGTTTACCGGCGGGCGGATGGAAAAATTGCCCTTTCGCGCATGACATTTTCGCACCAAATGGCGCGGCTGTTTTTTGTGGAGCAGCTTTACCGCGCGTTCACCATTATCAAGGGAGAGCCTTACCACCACAGGTAGCCGCTTCTCTTTTTCGTCGCTTTGCCGTTGAATTTGAAAAAATTAACCAAACTACAATCAGTAGCCTGCCGTAGTTGGCAGAATCCTGCGTACCTTTGGCTCTCTTCGGAGGGGTGCTGCAACGCTGCTTTCGAGAACTTATACAATTTGTTTTTGTGCTTGTAAAAAAAATCATATACGCTGCTTTACTTTGCGGCGCTGCTGTTGGTACGCCGCCGGCAGCGGTGCAGAGCAGAGCGCAGCAGCTTGTGCGAAAAGTAAATGACGGCGCAAAAGGCGCAAACGACGCCGCTGCGGGCAACCTGCAGCAGGTGAACAAGGAGCTGCAAAAGCCAACGGACAAAATCAACAGAAAAATTGACGCTGTAACATCGAAGCTGGACGAAAAGGCCGACAAGGTTGACGAGAAGCTGAGCAGCACAAGCGAAAAGATTAAGGCCGCCACCATCAAGAAAAATACGTGGATAATGCGCACCTACCACAACGTTACGGCCTACTACAACGTTTACTTCAACGCAAACGACAGCTACGAGGAGGGCGTAAAAAAGGCGGCCAAAGAGTACCGCTTTGACTACATGCAGGTGCTTCCTGTCTTCACCTTTGAGGCGCAAAATATTCCTACAGCGGTTGCCACAGAGATGGCGCGTACGCTCGAAAAATCGGACAAGACAATCAAAAAGCACTCGCTCACCGTCAAACCTAACCTGAAAAAAGGTCAGCGGCTGACCAAAAAAGAGCAGGAGTTTTACAACCGCCGCGAATTTTGCAACTCCATCGACGATGCCTACCTGCTTATCGGCAAGGCAAACGTTTACCTGCACGAGTACGAGCTCGCCCTGCTCGCCTTTGACCACGTCATGGTGGAGTACCCCTACGAGCCGACGATATACGAGGCGCGTATATGGTCGGCCGTAGTGTCGGGCGCTATGGGCGACGTGGCGCGCGAGCGGGAAATTCTGACAGCGCTCGCTATCGATAAAAAATTCCCCCAAAAGTACGCCGCGCTGCTCAACAAGGCAACCGCCGACTTGCTCATCCGCGAAAAAAAGTACCGAGAGGCTATTCCCAAGGTAGAGCAAGCCGTAAAAAATACCCGCAGCAGCGTAGACCGCCAGCGCTACCGCTACATCCTGGGGCAGCTCTACCAGCAAACGGGCAACGCGCCCAAGGCGATAGCGCGCTACACCTCCGTTATTCGCCGGATGCCTCCCTACGATGTTGAGTTCCACGCAAGGCTCAACAGGGCGTTCCTTTCGATAGGGCGCAAGGGCGAGAATATGCGCAAAATGCTCACAAAAATGGCAAAGGACGAAAAAAACAAGGAGTACTTGGACATGATATACTACGCGCTGGCCGAAATGGAGATGAGCGCCAAGCGCACCGACCTTGCCATAGCGTACTACAAGCTCTCTGCCGCAAACAGCAAAAACGACAGCCCCCAGCGGATGATCTCCTGCCTTACGCTTGCCAAGCACTTCGAGGCGCATGGCGACTACGAGTCTGCCCAGGCTTACTACGACAGCACCGCCATGGTTATGCCCAAAACCGACCCCGAGTACGGCATGGTGAGCAACAAGGCGCTCAACCTGGGTAAGCTTGCGGTGAACCTGCGCATCATCAAAACCGAAGACAGCTTGCAGCGCATAGCCCGCATGAGCCAAAAAGACCGCGAAAAGTACGTTGCCGCTCAAATTGCGCAGGCTAAGGATAGCGAAGCAAAAAGGCAGCGCGACGAAGAGATACGCGCCACACGCGCCGAAGCCGCTACCGTGGCTGCCTCGGCGTTTGCGCAGCCGGCAAGCGGAAAGTGGTACTTCTACAACCCTCAGCTGTTAGGCTCCGGGCTGGCCGAGTTCAGAAAAAAGTGGGGGCAGCGTAAGCTGGCCGACAACTGGCGGCGCGATAGCAAGGGATTTTCTGCTGACTTTGCCCTGCCGTCCGGCGGCGGCGACGGCGACGGAGACGAAAGCGACGGGCAGCAGCAGCTACCCGAAGACCAAACGGAAAGCTACTACATGGCCAACGTACCGCTCACCGACTCGCTGATGGCGGCATCGAATGTGCGGATAGTGGAGGCCATGTTCGACGCGGGCTTGGTTTACAAGGACTACATTCGCGACAACCCCAACGCCATTGCCATGCTGGAGGCGCTGCTCAAGCGCTTCCCCGCTAACCGCTACCGCCTCGAAACGCTGTTCTACCTCTACGTGCTCAACAGCGAGGCAGACAACGCCAAGCGCGCCGACTACTACAAAGGCCTGCTCTTTACGGAGTACCCCAACGAGCTGCTCACCATGTACGTAAAAGACCCAACGTACGTTTCGGATAAGGAGGCGCACAAAAAGGCGGCAAATCAACTTTACAGCAACGCCTACGACTTGTATCAGGCAGGCCGCTACGACGAGGCTGTTCGCCTGTCGCGGCAAGGCATGGAGATGTACGGAGAGCTGGACGTTGCCGCCAACTTTAAGCTTCTAAACGTAATGGCAACCGGAGGTAACGGCAACATCGGGCAGTACATCGCCGGGCTAACCGAGGTAATAAAGGAGTACCCCAACACCGCCGTCGCTACGGCAGCGCAAGAAATGATGGACATTGTTCAAAAGCGGGAGCTTACGCTTATCAGCGAGCGCGAAGCGCCGCCGGTAGAAGAGCAAGCTGCGCCCAGCGTACTCTACAGCGACGACGACGGCGAAAGCCTGCTGGCGCTCGTTGTTAGCCAAAGCGTCAACATCAACCAGCTTAGATTTAACTTTATCTCTTTCAACGCAGACATCGATGCCGACGAGCTGGACGTTAGCAGCAGCAAGCTCAACGACAACCTGACGCTGCTCACCGTAGGCCGCTTCAAAGCCATCGGCGAGGCGGTTGCATACTACAGAAAGATCAAGGCTTACCCCGCCATCTTTAGAGATTTGAATATAGAGGGATACTCGCTGTTTGCCATTACCGCAAAAAATCTTGAGCTGCTTGAGCAGAGCAAAATAGTGAGCGCATACGACACATTTTTTCAGCTCAACGTTTTAAAATTTTGAATTCTAAATTTTGAATTTTGAATTCCTGACGGCGCAAGCCAATTTACAAAGAAGGAAATTTTGAATTCTAAATTTTGAATTCCTGACAGCGCAAGCCAATTTACAAAGAAGAAAATTTTGAATTCTGAATTTTGAATTCCTGACGGCGCAAGCCAATTTACAAAGATGGAAATTTTGAATTCTGAATTTTGAAGTCCTGACGGCGCAAGCCAATTCAAAATTCAAAATTCAGAATTCAAAATTTTCTTCATCAGCTCCGCTACAGCGTCGGCAACGCTTGGCGCTGCGCCAAGCAGGCGGATAAATTCGCTGCCGATAATGGCGCCGCCGGCGTTGGCAAACGCCGCGTTGAGAGTTGCCTTGTTTGATATACCAAAGCCTATCAAGCGCGGATTGCGAAGCTTCATGGCGTCAATCCGGCGAAAGTAGGCAAGCGTATTTTCGTCGAAGCGCTCCTTGGCGCCGGTGGTTGAGGCGGTCGAAACCATGTAGATAAACCCCGATGTGTTGTCGTCAATCAGGCGTATCCGCTCATCCGACGTTTCGGGGGTAATCAGCATGATGAAGCGTACGCCGTACTTGCTGCCCAGCGCCTTGAACTGCGACATGTAGCCCTTAAAGGGCAGGTCCGGGATAATAACGCCGTCAACGCCAACCTCGCCGCAGCGGCGGCAAAATGTTTCGATTCCAAATTGCATCACAGGGTTAAGGTAGCCCATCATGATGAGCGGTAGCGAAACGCTGCTGCGAATTCCCTCAAGCTGCGAAAAGAGCTTGCTCAGGGTCATGCCGTTTTTCAGGGCGATTGCTCCGCTTTGCTGGATAACCGGCCCGTCGGCCATGGGGTCGGAGAAAGGAATACCCACCTCCACCATGTCAGCCCCCTGCGCGGCAAGCTCGCGGATGATGGCTACCGTATCGTCCGGCTGCGGGTAACCTGCCGTAAAGTACACGGACAGGATGTTTTGGCATTTTGCAGCGAAAAGGCTGTCTATTCTGTTTGTCATATATCCAAGTAAAATAAGGTGTTTGCGAGAATTAAGCATTGCCCGCCCTCAAGGTAGCGACAGCAAAAATTGTAGCGTATCTACCCCGTCGGAGTAGTCGGTCAGGCGCGGGCGCTGCGCTTGGCCAAAGGGTACGCAGCGCGGCTCAAGCCCTGCCACCGGCGCGTCGGCAGCAACGCACTGCAGCTCGCCTTCGAGCAGCAGCAGCCGGCCTTGCAGCTCCTCTGCCGACTGGTAGCGCTGCAAGAACAGCGTCCCAACGGGAGAGCTCAGCTCGTCGCTAAAGGTAGCAATGCAGCCGCCGAGGTCAAAAAAATCGCGCCGGTGCATTTGCAGCAGCGCCTTTGCGTAGCGGCAGCAGTCGTCGTAAGGCTTATGCTCGCGCAGGCAGGCAAGCGGCGCAAAAGCCTCTCCAAGATGCCGCACATCGTAGCCTTCGGGGATAAAAACCTTGCCAACGCTGCGGCACCCCAAGCCAAAGTAGCCGAGCGCGTCGTGCGCAAGCAGGCGCAAGCGCTCGTCGCTCTCGCTGCCCGAAATCACCGCTACGCTGGTGCGGCTCTTGCGGAAAATGTGCGGCAGGCGCCCGTAGTAAAGCTCAAAGTAGCGCGATGAATTGCTGCTTCCGGTGGCAACTACAGCGTCAACGCCGCGGAGGTCGTCGGCAAAGGTTACGCGCGGCGCAAAGCGGTGGTCAATTTGCCGCAAAAATTTTACCAGCATGGGCAGCAGGTACGCATCTTTGGCCGACAGCTTAACTACCGCGCAGCGCCCGGAGGCAAGCGCGCACAGCAAATCGTGAAACCCCACCAGCGGAATGTTGCCCGCCATGATAATCCCAACGCTTCCGGACGGCTTGCCATCGGGAATACCGTAGCGCGAAAGCCACTCCTCCATCCGCGCAGGCGAGAGCATATCTGCCGAAATGGCCGCCAGCGACTGCCGGATGCTATCCTCGGTAAACCACATGTTGCGCTCGACGCTCTGCCGAACGGCCGCAAAAAAATCATCCTTGATACCGCGCGTAAGCCCAAGGCGCTGCAAAAATCCCTCAATGAGAAATCCCAGCTGCGAAAAGGCAAAAATATATTGCTCCAAGTACGGCGACAAAGCAGTATTTTACTAATTTACAATTCGTCAAATTACCTATAAGTTGCTAAGTAGCAGCCTTAAAAGGCAGCCCGTTAGCCGGATAAAGGTAGTAATTATTGAGAGAAATAAAAAAATAAATCCAAAAAAACCATATCTTTGTGCTTTGAAGCGCAACGTAAGCCTCAAAATGGGCCCTCAAAATGTGCCCTCAAAATGTGCCCCAAAAATGCCCCAAAACATTCTAATTATCGAAGATGACGCCTCTTTTGGCGTCATGCTGCAAGGTTGGTTAAAAAAAAACGGCTTTACCACGACCTTATGCTCGCGCGTGGAGCAGGCCAAGAGAGAAATTGCCCTGCATGCGTTCGATATTATCCTCTCCGACCTGCGCCTCCCCGACGGGGATGGCATCATGCTGCTCGCGTGGATTAAGGAGCAGAAGTGCAGCGCGCCGGTTATCGTCATGACCAGCTATGCAGAGGTGCAAAGCGCCGTGCTGGCCATAAAGCTGGGCGCATTTGATTTTCTCGAAAAGCCGGTTAACCCCAATACCCTGAAGCAAAAAATGGAGCAGGCGCTGCTCAGCGCCACCCAGCAAAAAAAGCAGGCTGCCACCGTAAAAGTCAACCCTCCAAAGCAAGCCTTTATAACCGGCGAAAGCCCCGCCGCCCTGCAAATGCTTGAGCATGTACGCCTCGTTGCGCCTACGCAAATGTCGGTAATGATTATTGGCGAAAGCGGTACGGGCAAAGAGTACATTGCGCGGGCTATACACGAGCACAGCAGCAGAAGCGGAGCGCCCTTCCTCGCGGTGGACTGCGGAAGCCTTTCAAAGGAGCTGGCGCCCAGCGAGCTGTTCGGCCACCTGAAGGGCGCTTTTACCTCTGCCATAGCCGACAAAAAGGGCGTTTTTGAGCAGGCCGAAAGAGGCACCGTTTTCTTCGACGAGGTGGGCAACCTTCCCTACGACGTTCAGGTGCAGCTGCTGCGGGCGCTGCAGGAGCGAAAAGTGCGGCCGGTTGGCTCGGCAACCGACGTAAGCGTTGACGTGCGCCTCGTTGTTGCTACCAACGAGAACCTCGAAAATGCCATCGCCGGCGGAGCTTTCAGGGAAGACCTGTACCATCGCCTCAACGAATTTGTAATTGCCGTCCCGCCGCTGAGGGAAAGGGCAAGCGACATAGCCCTCTTTGCGGCGCACTTTTTGGAGGAGGCCAACCGAGAGCTCGGCAAGCAGGTGAATGGCTTGTCCAAAGAAACGCTGCAAGCGCTCAAAGCCCACCGCTGGAGCGGCAACCTGCGCGAGCTGCGGAACGTAATTCGCAGGGCTGTGCTTTTTGCCCAGGCCGGCAAAATTCTTCCGGAGCACCTGCCCATCCTCTCCACATCCCCCAAACCGGAAGGCGAGGCGCACGGCCTTGCGCTGCGCAACCCCAACGAGCGCCGGCACATAGAAGAAGCCCTCAAAAAAGCGCAGGGCAACAAAAGCCGCGCCGCGCAGCTCCTGCAAATAGACCGCAAAACGCTTTACAACAAAATACACCAGCACGGCATAACGTAAGTATTTTGAAAACGAACTAATAGCTGCAATCCATGAAAATTCTTGTTATAGAAGATGAATACCAGCTGCTGAAAGCGGTGGAGACATTCCTGCTATCGGAAAAGTACGTCGTAGAAAAAGCTACCACCTACCACGCTGCCGTAGAGAAAGCGATGGTTTACGGCTACGACTGCATTTTGCTGGACATTTCGCTGCCCGGCGGCAGCGGGCTGAAAATTCTCGAAGAAATGAAGAAGGCGGGAAAATCGGGTAACATCATTATCATTTCCGCCAAAGACTCGCTCGAAGATAAAATCATGGGGCTGGATTTGGGCGCTGACGATTACCTGACCAAACCCTTTCACGTGCAGGAGCTGCACGCCCGAATTAAGGCGGTGTTGCGGCGCAAGCAAGTAGGCGGCAAGCAAGTCCTGCAGCTGGGAAGCTTATCTATCGATTTTGCCGGCCGGCAGGCACTTGTAGAGCGCAAGCCGCTGACGCTAAATCGCAAAGAGTTTGACATGCTGACGTTCTTGGCAACCAACAAAAACCGCCTCGTTACCAAGGAAACCCTGGCCGAGCACGTTTGGGGCGACAGCGCCGATTTGGCGGACAGCCTCGACTTTGTCTACTCGCAGGTGAAAAATCTGCGCAAAAAACTGAAAGACAGCAATTCGGATGTAGCAATAGAAAATATTTACGGCGTTGGCTACAAAATGACAGTATGAAGCTGATAAACCACCTCATTTTTCGCATCACCTTGTTTTTCACAGCAGTAATGCTGCTGTGGTCGGGCGCTTACTTCTTTTTGCAAATGAAGGAAATACACGACGGCAACGACGAAGGGTTGACCAACCTGAAGCAGGAATTTATTGCCAAAGCCAACAGAATACCCGATTTTGTGGAGCAGCTGGAAAACTTTAATCCGCTCAACATCATTGTTCAAGAAATATCCCGCGCAGAGGCCGAGGGCGCTATGGAAAATTTTGCCACCACCCGCGTTTACTTCGCCACCGAGCTGGAAAAGGAGGAGGTGCGCATGCTCACAACCGCCTTTCGCTGCGAGCAGAACGGCAAGTACTACCGCTTGCAGCTGTTTACCTCTACGGTCGAAAGCGACGATTTGATAAAGAACATGCTCTACCTCTTGCTGGGGCTTTGGATAGCGCTTTCGTTCACGGTGCTTGCTGTGGGGAAAATCGTCATTGCCAAGGCCAACAGGCCGTTTTATAAGCTGCTGGACGAGCTCGGAAAATTTCGCTTGGACAGCAGCAAAATGGTTGATTTCGAGGAGACGAATATCAAGGAGTACAGGCAGCTGAACCAATCGGTAAAGAAGCTGCTCGAAAAAAACATCCGCATATTTACCGACCAAAAAATATTTATCGAAAACACTTCGCATGAGCTGCAAACGCCGCTGGCCATTGCAGCTGCCAAGCTGGAGGCGCTGCTCGAAAAGTATCAGGACAGCAAAAACCTCACGGAGGAAGTTGCCGGTATTTTAAGCATACTTGGCCGCATGAAGCGGCTAAACACCAACCTCCTGCTGCTGTCTAAAATCAAAAACGGGCAATTTCCCGAAGCCTCGCCGGTTAACCTGCGCCACGTGCTGGAGTCGGCGCTGGACGAGCTTGAAGAGCTGGTTGAATACAAGGAAATTACGGTAGAAAAGCATGGCGACTTTGCGCCGGTGCGGACAATGAATAAAGATTTGGCGCACGTTTTGCTTACCAACCTGGTAAAAAATGCAATTCTCCACAACCAGCAAGGCGGGAAAATTATCATCCGGTACGCTTCCGGCAGTATTGCCATTGCCAACAGCGGAAGCAAAGCAGCCCCGCGCGCTTTTGACCGCTACCGGCACAACGCCACCGACGCAGCGTCCTCCGGCTTGGGGCTTTCCATTGCCAAATCCGTTGCCGACCTTTACCGGATTGAAATTACCTACCGCTACAGCAAAATGCACGTTTTCACGCTCAAGCTGAAGTAGCCCTCCCCCCTCCCCGACGCTTTTTTCCAACTCTTTCCAAAGACGATTTTGGCAACCCGATGAATACTGCACAAGGCAATATGGCTGATATTGTGTGCGATTATGGCGACTTCGGGTTGACGGTAGAAGTTACGATGCAGGCAGGGCCGCGGCAATACGAAACGGAAGGCGAGCCGGTTGCCCGCCACCTTTCTAAGTTCAAAAAAGAGACAAATAAACCTGCTTACTGCCTCTTCATTGCGCCCGAAATCAACGAGGCGTGTATCGCGCACTTCTTTATGTTTCATAAAGTTGCGATAAGCTATTATGGCGGTCTTTCAACGATTGTTCCTATGCCTTTAAGCGTTTTTCAAAAAATGCTAACAGATTCTTATAAAGCCGGCTATATACCGCAACCAAAACATATTCAACACTTTTTTGAGTTTTCAAATAAAAAGGCAAAAACTTGCGCCAATGAGTCGGAATGGTATAAAGAAGCTACAAATAAGGCGCTAAATTGGCTGGATTGATTATGGTAAAATGGCTTGCATCATATTTAAATATAGATAAAACAAATACGGACGTAGATATGACATACTACTTTCTGTGGGGCGAAGAGCCTGCCGACGAGCCTCTTCACAATGCTTAAATCCGGCGGGTCGTTTTATTTTATATCGCTACGAAAGTCAGCTATGCTAAACCCTATACGCTGCCACAGGATTTGATTCCGCTGTTAAAGCAGAGAGGTTTGATTATTCCTGACGGACAAAAAGCTGTCGATTCGTTGCTGGCAAAATATCCAGCTGTCGATATTCTCTGATGTAGCAGCTGATTTCTTCCCTGTCGGCATCCGACAAAACGCCGCTGTCAATAACAAAATCCAATTCTATTTCTTCTGCCTTTTTCATTTTGCAAATATGCATAAAACTGGCTAAATCTTTTTTTGAGGTGCTACGAAAACTTCATTTTGAGTTTTTCCCTCCTTTCTCTCCCGCCGTCATTCCCGCGAAAGTTTGAAACCTCATTCTTACCTGATTTATCTAACAAAACAACCTCAGTAGCAATGAATTAATACGCATATCAACAACCCCATTACCTCATTAAAACGATGAAATGGGTACGAAAAAAATGAGGTTTTTTGCTGCCCCACATTCTATCTGTATCCTAACTACCGAGTTGCAAGCTATTTTCATAGCGCCTCAAAAAAAGATTTAGCCGGATTATCAGCTAATTCGCCGCTACGCCGTTGGGCATTTGTAGCAGCTTCAGGTCAAAGGCCGGCGCGATGGCAATGAGGTGCTCAAAAATGTCGGACTGTATGGCTTCGTACTGCTTAGTGTCCGTGGCGCCGGCAAAGCAGGTGATTTCGAGGGGAAGCCCGCTTACCGACGGCTCTCTGTGCTTCACAACCGGATTTAAGTCTGCCCGCACGCCGCTTTTATGCTCCAGGTAGCGGTAAATGTAGGCCCTGAATACGCCCAGGTTGGTAATTCCGTTTTGCTGTGGCGCGTCGGGGTTTTTTGCGCTTTTGTCGGTGGCAGCTTCGCCGGAAGCTTCAATATCCTTCAGCGCTTTTTCGGCGCCGTCAACGGCGCGGTACCGCGCCAGCATTTCGGGCGTACAGAACCGCACGGAGCCAACGTCTATGACAATAGCGCGCGAAATGCGGCGTATCCCCGACTCCTGCATGTGCCGCCAGTTTTTTACGGAGTCGCTCACCACCAGCTTGTAGGTGGGCACGGTAGAAATGCTCTTATCCCAGTTTCTCACCTTGACCGAGGTGAGCGTAATATCCGCAATTTCGCCGTCCACGTCGTAGCCCGGCAGCGATATCCAGTCGCCAATTTGCAGCATGTGGTTAAAGGAGAGCTGCGCTCCCGCCACCAGGCCGGTAATGCTGTCCTTAAAGATGAGCATAATCAGCGCCGACATTGCCCCCAGCCCGGCCAGCAGCGTGTACGGGGACTTCTCGCTCAGGATGGCAATACAAAAGATGGCGGCAAGAAAGTAGAGAATAATTTGCACAAACTGCACCAACCCCCTGATAGGCTTCGACCGGTTGGACTGCTTGTGCTGGTTGAAATCCACAATAGAGTTAAGCACGGCGTTGATTATCAGCACAATCAACAGTACTGCTGCGACTTGGTAAACGTTTCCCAGCATTTTGGGCAGCTTTTCGGATTCCCACAGCAGGTCAAAGCTATACTTGAACACCAGCAGCGGGAGGTAGTAGGACAGGTACGAAAAAAATTTGTTAGCCTTGAGAACGGCTACAATTTTGACGTTTTTTTTCTTAATCAGCAAGCCGGTTAGCTTGTAAATGAGCCATTTGCCCAGCTTGTAAAAGAGTACGGATACGAGCAGGCATAGCAAGAGTATAGAAGCGGTATAGACAAAATCGGCGCGGCTTGCCGGCCGAATAAGCTCCGACAGCCACGATTTGTACAGCACATTCCAGCCGGACAGCAGGATGAAGTTTGACATTTTGGTTTGTACTTTGACAAAATTTTACAGCGCAACAGCGCAGGGCAACCTAACGGTAGCGCCCGATAGCAGCATAAAAATGGTGTACTATGTGCTACCCCGTTTTCAGCGTATTTTTTATTCAGCGTATTTTTTATATGGTGCGCACGTTTATGTTGAGCGAGGAAGCGCTGTTCGGCCCTATGTTGAATACCTTGATAAGCCCTATTTTTCCCGAAGCGGTCTGAAACGCTACCGTGTCGCCGTTGCTCATGTGGTTCACCACGCTGGTGGTGGCTCCGCTTAGCGCATTGGCGATGTCCTCAGCAGAAGCTGCTTCGTAGTCAAGGTTGACCTTAACGAGGCGCGTTTCGTTGCGGTTACTCCACGTTTGCACGCCGTAGCTGCTGTTGTTGAACACACGCGTAACCAAGCTGCTGGAGGGAGCTGTAACGGTAACGCCATTCTTTTTGCCGTAAAAAAACATGAAGTCAACGTCTTGCTGCGCCTGCTTGGCTTCGGCGAGCAGGAGCGCCTTGCCCTGGCTTACGGAGTAGGAGCTGCCAAGCGTGTTGAGCATGTTGAAGCCTAAGCGGATGTTGGTCTGGGCAGCTGACTGGTAGCCTGTTTTGACTGAAAATTCTGCGGTCGTTGTACGGTTTTTCCTGTCAACGGCCTCTACCACCAGCACAACGTCCGATGTAATGTCGCGCAAGGTGATGGTGCTTTCAAATTTTTTGGGATTGCTAAACTTGGTAATGGATTTGCTGGGAACCTCCTCGCCATTTACCCTTTTCTTGAAATACCTCACCTCTTTGAGCTTAGCATCTGCCTTGATGGTCACCAGCACCTCTTTGCTGCCGCCAACATCAACGAGAGCTTCGGTTGCATCGGCTGCATTACCGCCGAAAGAGATGATCGGCGCGCTGGTGTTTTTGCTGCAACCAATAATACCTAAACACGTTGCGTATGCAGCGAGAACGAAGTAAAAAAACTTTTTCATACTTTCGAATAATAAATAATTGTGATTAATTCATCGAACATAAATATTTCGACCCCGCAAAAGTAGCACAAAACATGTTGAATTGCAACCGTTTCGCCGATATTTTATCAACAATCCTCAAAATTTACACTTTTTGCGCTGAAAGTAGTACGTAAAATATATGTAAGTAGCTAATAAAAAGAAGTTTATATTTATAATTTTTAATTTGAACATCATGTACATACAGGTAATTTGATTTGGGGTATGGCAGCTACTCCGCTACTTTTGCGGCGTATATAGCGATATTGGAAGTTTAAAAACCATTCAAAAATTTTGATTTTATGGAAAATTTATCTTACGCAAACGGCACGAGCAACATTGCGCTGCGTGGCGAAACTATCGGCGAGGCGCTGCTGCGCACCGTCGAAAAATATGGCGACCGCGAGGCGCTGGTGGTAGCAGAGCAGGGCTACCGCGCTACCTACCGGGAGCTGTGGGAGCAAGCAACCGTTTTGGCCAAGGCGCTCATGGCGGTGGGCGTGAAAAAGGGCGACCGCGTGGCCATCTGGGCGGCCAACCGCTACGAGTGGGTGCTTACGCAGTTTGCCACGCCGCGCGTGGGCGCCATCATGGTGAACATCAACCCGGGATTTAAGAACGAGGGCGTGGAGTACGTGCTCAAGCAATCGGAGGTGAGCTTGCTCATCACGGCGCAAAGGTTCAAGGCAACCGACTACATTGATATCCTAAACACCATTCGCCCGCACTGCCCCTACCCCTCCAACCGTACGGTTATCCTCGACCGCAACTGGAGCAAGTTTTTGGAGCTGAGCCGGAACATTTCCGACGAGGAGCTGGCCGAGCGCGAGGCGTCGCTCAGCTTCGACGACCCCATCAACATTCAGTACACCTCCGGCACCACCGGCCTGCCCAAGGGCGCCACGCTCACGCACCACAACATTGTGAACAACGGCTTCTTTATCGGCGAGGGGCAGCGCCTCACCGAAAACGACCGCGTGTGCATCCCCGTGCCTTTCTACCACTGCTTTGGCATGGTGCTGGGCAACTTGGCCTGCGTTACGCACGGGGCGTGCATGGTTATTCCGGGCGAGGTGTTCGAGCCGGAGCTGGTGATGAAAACAGCGCAGGACGAAAAGTGCACGGCGCTCTACGGCGTACCCACCATGTTTATTGCCGAGCTGGCGCACCCCAGCTTTGGCAAGTACGACTTCTCCCTGCTGCGCACGGGCATTATGGCCGGCTCGCCCTGCCCGGTAGATTCAATGGAGCAGGTTATCGCCAAAATGCACATGAAGGAGGTTACGATATGCTACGGCATGACCGAAACGTCGCCCGTTTCGACGCAGAGCATGTACAACGACCCGGTGGACAGGCGCACCGCCACCGTGGGCAAGGTGCATCCCCACGTGGAAGTCAAAATCATTGACCCCAAGACCGGCAAAATTGTACCCCGCGGCGAGCGCGGCGAGCTCTGCACCCGCGGCTACTCTGTGATGCTGGGCTACTGGAACGACGCCGAGAGCACCGCCAAGGTCATTGACCGCAACGGCTGGATGCACTCCGGCGACGTGGCAACAATGGACACCGAGGGCTACGTGGCCATCGTAGGCCGCACCAAGGATATTATTATTCGCGGCGGCGAAAACATATCGCCCAAGGAGATTGAGGATTTTCTTATCAAGCACGAGGGCATTCAGGACGTTCAGGTAATTGGCGTACCCAGCGAAAAGTACGGCGAGGAGGTAATGGCGTGGGTAAAGCGGCAACCCGGATTCGACTACGGCGAGGAGGAGCTGGCACGCTACTGCAAGGGGCGCATTGCCACCTTCAAAACGCCCAAGTACTGGAAGTTTGTGGAGGAGTTCCCGATGACCGCCGCCGGCAAAATCCGCAAGGTAGAAATGCGCGAAATTGCCGCCAAGGAGCTGGGGCTGGAAAAAGTGAAGTCAATACACACGGAAGATTGAGGCGCATGAAAAGAATATTGATTTTACTTTGCCTGACCGCTTTTTCGGCTCGGGCAACGCTTGCCGACCCCGGCAGCGCGCTTCGCTCCGCAATGCAGAAGCCGATTGACAGGGGGGAGCTGCCCGGCCTGATTTATATTGTTGCCGACAGGGATACAATCCTCGAAGAGCAGTACCTTGGCATGTCGGATTTGGCGGGCCGCAAAAAAATGTCGCCCGACGCGCTGTTTTGGATTGCTTCGCAAAGCAAACCCTTTGCCGGCGTAGCGGTCATGATGCTCGTCGAAGAGGGAAAGCTCGATTTGGACACACCCGTAGCAGCTTACCTTCCGGAGCTCAAGCAGATGATGGTTCGCAGCCTGAAAAAGGAAAATTTTCAGGTGCTGGAAAAGGCTGCAAAATCCGTCACGCTGCGCCATTTGCTTTCGCATACCGGCGGAATGACGTTCTTGGGCGGGGTGCAGGAGCAGACGGGCAAAATCGACCTGCTTTCGCTGGAAAACAGCATATACGTTACGGCGATAACGCCCCTGCTGTTCGAGCCGGGCGAAAATTATGAGTATTCCAACCAGGGAATAAACATTGCCGCCGCCATCGTAGAGCGGGCTTCGGGAATGAGCTACGAAGCATTCCTGCAAAAGCGAATTTTTGAGCCGCTGGGAATGAGCAGCGCCACTTTTTTCCCCGAAGGGAAGCAATTGTCGAACTTAATCCTTCCCCATACGGTAAAGGAGGGGAAAATGGAAGAAATGCAAATCGGCTACTTGCAGTATCCGCTGAGCGACAGGAGCAAACGGCACGTGGAAGCCGGCGGTGGAATTTTTTGCTCGCCCAGAGATTTGCTGAAATTCTACCGGATGGTAGCCGCAAAGGGCATTTACAGCAACATCCGAATCGTAAGCGAAGAAAGCGTTCGCCAAATGGGAGAAGCGCAAACCTGCATATACCCAAAGAGCCGCAACGGGCTGGGGTGGGCCGTAAGCGACAGCTACATGGGGCACGGCGGGGCTTTAGGTTCGGATACGAAAGTATATAAGAAAAGCGGGCTGATTGTAATGTACATCGTGCAGGGCGACTTCCCGAAGCAGCACGAAGCATTTGCCCTGTTTGAGCAAACCGTGAAGCAATTGTATAGCTTGGAGTAGCCATTAAAAAAGATTACCGGACAAAAAATTGAGTATTCAAAAAATTTTTTAGTACTTTTACTGCAATTAATTCGGCGCTAATTTTTTTGATATACTAAAGTTATGGACGATAAACATGTAACGCCTATTTCGCTATGGTAAACAAGCTTATACTTGGCGACAACTTCGAAATCCTCAAAACGCTTGAAACAGAAAGCGTTGATTTGATCTACCTCGACCCGCCGTTTTTCAGCAACCGCAACTATGAAGTCATTTGGGGCGACGAGGGCGAAGTGCGCTCGTTTCAAGACCGCTGGGCAGGCGGCATAGACCACTACATTGCATGGCTCAAAGAGCGGGTCATTGAAATGCACCGCGCGCTGAAGCCCACGGGCAGCATTTTCCTGCACTGCGACTGGCATGCAAGCCACTATATTAAAGTGGAACTTCTGGCCACACTTTTCAAGAAAAATAATTTTCAAAATGAAATTATTTGGAGCTATAAGCGCTACACTGCTATAAGCAAAAAATTCCAAAACCTGCATGACACCATTTTCTGGTACACAAAAGGTAGTGCGTATATTTTCAATGAAGACAGAGAGGAATATGGCGAAAACTCAGGGAAAATGGACAGCCACTACAAGCAGGATGAAGATGGTAGATGGTATAGATGGCAAAAACGTAAAAATCAGGAACCGTATAAAATATATTTATCCGAAGGAAAAAGAGTTGGAGATGTCTGGGATATACCGATTATCAATTCTTCTTCCAAAGAGCGTATTGGCTACCCCACCCAAAAACCAATGGCCTTGCTGGAGCGCATCATCAAATGCGCCAGCAACAAAGGCGACCTCATCCTCGACCCCTTTGTAGGCGGCGGCACAACGCTTGCCGTGGCCGACAAGCTCGACAGGAAGTGGATAGGCATTGACCAGTCGGTGCAGGCGGTAAAAGTAACCGAGCTGCGGCTGAACCAGCAAACGGACTTGTTTACGAGCATATACGCCAACTCCTACACCCTCCAGCTGCACAAGTACGATTACGATGTGCTTCGCAGTAAGGATGCCTTTGAGTTTGAACGCTGGATTATCGGGCAGTTTGGCGGCGCGCCTCACAGCAAAAAAGGCGGCGATGCCGGTGTGGACGGCGCAGCAGCCGATGGCGCTCCGGTACAGGTGAAGCGCACGGAAAGCGTAGGCGTAAACGTAGTAAAGAATTTTTCCGTATCCGCCAAGCAATTCGACAAAGCGCGCTTTGATAAAAGCGTGAAAGCAGGAAAGCCTGTTGGCTACATCATCGCTTTTTCGTTTGGTAAGGGAGCCGTGCAGGAAGCCGCACGGCTGAAAAATCAGGAAAATATTATCATTGAGCTTGTGCCGGTCGATACAATTATTCCTGTTTCCAAAAAGCCAAGCATTAAGCTTGAAGTAAATGAGCTGTCCCGCGATGCAAGCGGCATCCGGGAAATTGAGCTTATCGCCTCCGGGCAAAGCGAAGCCGGCATTGAGTTTTACAGCTGGGATTTTGACTATAATTCCGAAAATGGCTTTAAGGCAGGCGTTATGATTGACAGAAGCGGATACCAAACAGCCAAATTCAAAGCAGGACTTCACGCTGTAGCCGTAAAAGTAGTCGATAACGATGGCTTGGAAAACATCGAAACCATCAAGCTGAAAGTTAACGGAACGGTGGAAAGAACAGTTTAATAATTAACTAAAATGAAAATGAAAAAATTGACAACGCTATTTTTTGTTGCTGCAGCATTTACCATGAGCTGTAGCGAAGGCAATCGTAAAAATGTACGGCAGGGAGGCGAAAAGCATACCGTTTTGAGCCGCGAAGAAATTCAAATGCGCTCGTTTCAGGAGCTGTTTCAGCCAATTGAAGCAAAGGACATACCGGGAGACGTTTTTACGCATGTAGGGTCAGATTTTACGGTAATTACAGCGGGCAACCCGTCGCGCTACAACTCGATGGTTGCAAGCTGGGGAGGTTGGGGAATACTGTTCGGCAAGCCGGCCACGTGGTGCTACCTCCGCTCGAACCGCTATACGCTCGAGCTGATGCGCAAAGAGCAGGCTTATACAATGGCCTACTTCGACGAAGCGTATAAGGGTGATATTATGCTTTTCGGGGCGAAATCCGGCCGCAACACCGACAAGATGAAGGAGAGCAAGCTCACTCCGGTACAAACGCCTTCCGGCAGCACGGCGTACAAAGAAGCCCGGCTCATTATAGAGTGCAAGCTTTTTGAGGTAACAACCGTAGCGCCGGGCGATTTCTATACGGATGAAGGGCGTAAATTCATCGTTGACGCCCACGCAGAAACCGGCGAGTACCATAAAGTGGTATTCGGCGAAATTGCTGCCGTTTGGCTTCGCAAGTAGTAACCTTTTATGAAGGACAAAGTTTTCATATTTGACACCACCCTGCGCGACGGCGAGCAAGTTCCTTGTTACATTGCATTTTTTAAAAATAAGCCATTATCCTACAAAAATAGATTAACGTAGCCTCTACTAATAATTTTGGCATCAATGAAGTACGAAAACATTCTTGAAGAGGAAATAAAGAACAAAGTAACGCAGGACTTTTTTCAAAAGTTCGACTGCACCAGAATTTTGGGCAAAATCGACTTTGCAGTAAAAGTTAAGCGTCCGCAAGGCACCGTTGATTTCAACGCCGAATACCTGCTGTGGGCGGAAGCCAAGCAAAAGCCGACAGATATTCTTGTCATGCTCACGCAGCTCGTTTTGACCGTTGGCAAAGCCCGTACATTTGACGAAATGCTGCCGCCAAAATTTTTGGGCTGCTACGATAGCGAAAAAATCGCATTTGTGCCCTACCACGACGTACAGGATATTTTCTACCAAAACGATTTTAACTGGAACGTTACGCCGTCGAACCACCAAACGCGCGAGTTCCGGCAGGTTCATGCGCAGATAAAGAAGATTATAGAATGTGACAGCGCTTTGGAAGCATATATTTTCAGCTTTTCAGCCGACGAAAAAGAGCTGCGGCGGTTTATCCATGAAAATTTTATTGCCGGAAATTCAGCAGCTGCAAAAAATAGAATAGACAAAAATAACTTTATCATCATTTACAGCAAGTGGCTGCAAGCCGTAAGGCCTACTATTGCCGTAAAGTGGGAAAAGGCAAAGGCGCGCGGCATTATTGACGGCGATTTCTACTTGGCCGATTTGCTCTCTGCCGAAAACAAAACGTTGAAGGAAAAACTTTTTGTGCTGCTACATCGCACCTACTACGAGTTCGACCGCGTGGTGGACCAAGATGATATCTATAATTCCAAGCGTGCAGAATTTACCGATGCCCAAATAGCGCACAGCCTTTTTTGGGCAAAGTATGAGCGCCCGCCTAAAGAAGACTACTGGGATTACATCATCGAGCGGCGCGACTTGCTTGTACCGCAAGACGTGCGTGAGCGCAAAGGAAGCTTTTTTACGCCCCGGCGGTGGGTAGAGCTTTCGCAAAAGTACATTGCCGAAGTGCTGGGGGGCGACTGGCAGGATGAATACTACGTTTGGGATTGCGCCGCGGGGACAGGAAATTTGCTTGCCGGGCTTACCAACAAGTACAACATTTGGGCATCTACGCTCGACAAGCAGGACGTAGATGTAATGCGCGACCGGATAAAAAACGGCGCAAACCTGCTCGAAGACCATGTTTTTCAGTTCGATTTTCTCAACGACGACTTTTCTAAGCTGCCAGCGGGGCTGCAAAACATCATCAATGATGAGACGCTGCGAAAAAATTTGATTATTTACATCAACCCGCCGTATGCGGAAGGCGATAACGTGAGAGGCTTAGGCAGAAAAAATGTACAGGTTAGCAAGGTGCACGATAAGTACATAAGCGGCATAGCCAAAGCAAGCGGAGAGCTTTTCGCCCAATTTTTAGTGAGAATATACTGCGAAATCCCTACCGCAACGATTGCAAATTTTTCAACTTTGAAAAATTTGCAGGCGCCTAACTACTCGGATTTCCGAAAATACTTTCGCGCAAAACTCGAAAAAATTTTTTTAGTCCCAGCAGCTACTTTCGAGAACGTAAGCGGGCAGTTTCCAATCGGCTTCTTTGTCTGGAATACAAAAAAGGCAGAAACTTTTGAGCAAATTTCGGCGGATGTTTACATGGAAAAAAACGGCGAGCCTGTTTTTACGCAAATAAAAACCATAAAGTGTTACGATAACGTAAAGTATATAAGCGACTGGCTGGAAGAAAAATCAAAAAACATTTCTAAAAACTATATTGGACATTTGGCCTCTGTCGGAAATGATTTTCAAAACCAAAGAATGGTGTTTATTGATGACGTAGCCGCAAAACGAAAAAAAGGAGGAAGGCACACCATGATTTCGCTGGAAAATCTCATTGAAGTGTGCGCTTACTTCACCGTCCGCAAAGTAATTCCTGCCGACTGGCTCAACGACAGAGACCAGTTCCTGTTTCCAAACAAAAAATGGGAAAATGACGCTGAATTTCAAAATGACTGCTTGACCTATACGCTGTTCAACAACAACATATCGTCTAAGTACGGCGTAAATCACTGGATACCGTTCACGGAGGAAGAGGTAAACTCCCGCGACAAATTCGCCAGCCACTTTATGGCCAGCTTTTTAAGCGGAAAAATCATTAAAAATGCTTATGCGGATTTATTTTGGCAGCTGGAAGTGAAAAATAAAAGTGAACCAAAAATGGGCTGGAAAAAAGGACAAAAGCGCGAATTTTCCGCCGAATCGCAGGCCGTCTTCGATGCCGGCAAAGCATTGTGGCAGTACTACCACGCGCAGCCCAAGAGCAACGTTAACGCCTCGCTGTACGACATTCGTGAACACTTTCAGGGCCGAAACGAAAAAGGCAAAATGAACAACACCTCAACAAATTCGGCATACAGCGAGCTGGTTGACGCGCTGCGCAGTAACGTCAAAATTTTGGCAAAGAAAGTTGAACCAAAAGTGTATGAGTATGGGTTTTTGAAGTGAGTAATGCTGAACAGGAGTTATTTTAAATGAAGGACAAAGTTTACATATTTGACACCACCCTGCGCGACGGCGAGCAAGTCCCCGGCTGCCAGCTCAACACTGTCGAAAAGATTGAGGTAGCCCGTATGCTCGAGGCGCTGGGGGTTGACGTCATCGAGGCGGGGTTTCCGGTGAGCAGCCCGGGCGATTTCAGCTCGGTGGTCGAAATATCCAAGGCGGTGGCTAACCCCACCATTTGCGCCCTTACGCGCGCCGTCGAAAAGGACATTGAGGTAGCGGCCGCTGCCCTCGAGTTTGCCAGGCAGGGGCGTATCCATACGGGCATTGGCACCTCCGATTTTCACATAAAGTATAAATTCAACTCAACGCCGGAAGAAATTATAGAGCGCGCTGTTAAGGCCGTTAAGTTTGCCCGCAATCTGGTAGGCGAGGTGGAGTTTTACGCCGAAGACGCCGGGCGAACCGACAACAAGTACCTTGCCCGCGTAGTGGAGGCCGTTATTGCCGCCGGCGCTACCATCATCAACATCCCCGACACCACAGGCTACACGCTGCCGCACGAGTACGGCGCCAAAATCAAGTACCTTGCCGAGCACGTGCCCAACATCCATAAGGCCATACTCAGCACCCATTGCCACAACGACTTGGGAATGGCCACGGCAAATACCATTTCGGGCGTCCTCAGCGGGGCGCGGCAGGTGGAGGTAACCATAAACGGTATTGGCGAGCGCGCCGGAAACACCGCGCTCGAGGAGGTGGTTATGATTTTGAAAAGCCACAAAAAGCAGGGCTTGTACACCGACGTCAACAGCAAAAAAATTATCGCTGCCAGCCGCTTGGTTTCCACGCTCATGCGTATGCCCGTGCAGCCCAACAAAGCTATTGTGGGGCGCAACGCCTTTGCGCACTCCTCCGGCATCCACCAGGACGGATTTTTGAAAAAGCGCGAAACCTACGAAATTATCAACCCCAAGGACGTGGGGCTTAACCAATCGTCCATCATCCTCACCGCCCGCAGCGGACGCGCAGCCTTAAAGCACAGATTGGAGTCAATAGGCGTAAAGCTTAATAAATCAGAACTTGATGAAACTTACCTGCGCTTTCTGGAGCTGGCGGACAGAAAAAAGGAAATTAACGACGACGACCTGAGGGTGCTGGTCGATCGCGATAGAAGCGTTGACAAGAGCATTCGCCTCGTTGGGTTGCAGGTGTTCTGCGGAAAAAACCTGCAAGCCACCGCCACCGTAACGCTTTGCTACAACGGGCAGGAGCTCACCGAAGCCGGCCTGGGCAACGGGCCTGTCGACGCCTCGCTCAACGCCGTGCGCAGCATTGTCAAGCAAAAAATTCACCTCGAAGATTTCGTTATACAAACAATTACGCGCGGCAGCAGCGATATTGGCAAGGTGCACATGTCGATAGATTACAAAGGCATACTCTACTATGGCTTTGGCGCTAACACAGATATAGTTCAAGCGTCGGTTGAAGCATTTTTGGATGCCGCAGGGAAAGCGCTGAAGGCGTAAACCTCAAGCTAACCATCAAGCTAGGAAATGGAATATTTTTTATATCTTTACAGAAAATGCTACGTAATATGGTTGTACAAGCCTGCATGAAAAGCCACATTTAATAGTGGCATAATCATTGCGTAACTTTCTGAGTAATAATTTAATCAAGAGAATCAAAACTCATACAGTATGCCCACACTCAACTTCAAAGGAAAAACATTTGTGCAGAACCACCAATTGGTGGTGAAATACCACCAATTGGTGCCAAAGGCTGATTTAAGCCTCACGGACAAAGTGTCTTTACACGATAACCTGATTATACAGGGTGACAACCTGAAAGCGCTGAAAGCTTTATTGCCCATTTATGCAGGAAAAGTAAAGTGCATTTACATAGACCCGCCTTACAACACAGGAAACGAAAATTGGGTGTATAACGATAACGTAAGCAGCCCGATGATTAAAGAATGGTTAGGCAGCGTAGTGGACAAAGAAGACATGACACGCCACGACAAATGGCTATGTATGATGATGCCACGCTTAAAATTGCTGCGAGAATTGTTGAGCGAAGACGGAGCGATTTTTATTTCTTGTGATGATAACGAACAGCATAATTTGAGAGTTTTGCTTGATGAGATTTTTAGTGAATTTAATTTCCGAAACACGTTAATTATCAGAAGAGGTGTAAAGAGCGTTCAGGCACAATTTAAAACCATTGACCGTTTAAATTATGGCGCTGAATATGTCATTTGTTATACAAAAAATTCTGAGTTTAAATTTCAACATTTAAAAGTTGAATTGGAAGAGGAAAAAATTGGCAGCTGGAATAACCATTGGAGAGGAACGGATAGGCCAACAATGCGATACAAACTTTTTGATATTAAACCGGAAACAGGACAGTGGCGTTGGAGTGAAGAAAGAAGCTTGAAAGCCGCCGAAAACTACAAGATGATGATTAAAGAAAGTGGAAAAAAAGAAAGTGATATTTCCCAAGACGAAATTGATAACTGGTATTTGAAGCATGTTGAAGAAAATGATGAAGAACTTGATTTACTTAGACTATCTCAAAATGGGAAACCCGAACACTATATTGCTTCATCTGATACAAAACTTGTAAGTAGTTTATGGTCAGACTTGAAACCAAATGGTAATGCTCAATTAAGGCAAATTTTTGAAAAGAAAGTTTTTGATACACCAAAATCAGTTGATTTACTCAAAAGAATTATCAGATTTATTTGTGCTAATGACAAAAACGCTATCATCCTTGATAGCTTCGCAGGTTCAGGCACAACAGCGCACGCAGTTTTAGAGCTCAACAAAGAAGACGGCGGCAATCGTAAATTTATTTTGGTGGAGCAAGAGGATTACGCCAGCAGCATTACCGCCGAGAGAGTTCGCAGAGTTATCAAAGGCGTTAAAGCGGCCAAAAACGAAAATCTGAAAAAAGGCACAGGCGGAACGTTCAGCTATTTTCGGTTAGGGGACTGCATTGCGATGGAAAGCATTTTAACGCAAGAAACGTTGCCCTCTTACGTTGAGTTTGCGCGCTACCTTTTCTTCACCGCCACAGGTGAGCAGCTCGACGAAAAAGCAATTAATAAAAAAACAGGCTTCATAGGCGAAAGCAGCCATTATCAAGTGTACTTGTTTTACAAAAACGACATTGAGTGGCTAAAGCAAAACGCCTTAACGTTAGAGCAATGCTGCAGCTTACCAAAATTTGAAGGCAAGCAACGCTTGGTATTTGCGCCTGCCAAGTATGTAGATGATTACACCTTGCTTGAGCGCCGAATTGATTTTTGCCAGCTACCTTACGAAATATACCGTCTGAACCGTTAATTTTTTAATGATTAAGTGACGTTATGCTTAGAAAAACAGTAAAAATCAACAAAATCAAACTAATCAACGGTTCAGACGATGAGATTAAAGCACTATCAGGATAAAGTTTTAAAGGAGCTCAAAGGCTATTTGAGCGCTTTGGCAGATGCGAAAAAAGAGTTTGAAGAAGTAGTCGAGCTAAAACCGCATTTGGCAAAGCACATTAATTTCCCGAAAGAGGCTTGGGAAAAATCAACAGGGCGTATCGCTTACACCTCCAAAGCCAACGGCTTAAACGAGCCGGTGCCCGATATTTACCTGAAAGTGCCAACAGGTGGCGGAAAGACTTTGCTGGCTTGCCACGCTATTGACAATATTCAAAAAACGTACCTGAAACGCCAAACAGGTTTGGTGCTTTGGGTTGTTCCGTCCACGCAAATTTATCGTCAAACCATAAAAGCGCTCAAAGACCGCAACCATTCTTACCGACAAACTTTAGATATTTCAAGCGGTGGCAAAACGCTGATAAAAGAAAAAACAGAAATGTTTAATCGCCTTGACGTGGCAGAACATTTGGTTATACTGCTTTTAATGCTGCCTTCGGCAAACCGTCAGAATAAAGAAGCGTTGAAAGTTTTCCGTGACCAGGGTGGCTTTACGGAGTTTTTTCCGAAAGAAGATGATGTTGAAGGAAACAAAAAATTAAAAGAGCTCATTCCTAATTTAGATTGCTTCACAGCCGAAATGGAAGTGTTTGGAACGCAAATAAAAACTTCACTGGGGAACACTTTAAGAGTTTTACGTCCGCTTGTGGTAATAGACGAAGGACACAGGGCATACAGCGAAACAGCAAGAGATACGATACGAAATTTCAATCCGTCATTCATCCTCGAACTTTCGGCAACGCCACCACCCAACAGCAACGAGCTGGTAAAAATTACAGGTCGCGAGCTGCACGAAGAAGAAATGATAAAGCTGGACATCCACCTAACCAACAAAGCAAGCCTTGATTGGCAAGACACTTTGCTGGCAAGCTTTGAAAAGCGAGCCGATTTAGAAGCGAAAGCAAAAGAATATCAGCAAAACACAGGCGAGTATATTCGCCCTGTTTGTTTGATACAGGTAGAAAGAACAGGTAAAGATCAGCGAAATAAAAAATACATTCACGCAGAAGACGCCAAAGAGTACTTAATTAAGAGATGCAATGTCCCCGAAACGCATATTGCAATTAAGTCAAGCGAAAAGGATGACATTGAAGGTATTGACCTTTTTGCCCAAAATTGCGAAATACGCTACATCATTACCAAGCAAGCACTTCAAGAAGGTTGGGATTGCTCGTTTGCGTATGTACTTACGGTACTTACCAATCCGAGTTCAGCAACGGGCATTACGCAGTTAGTCGGACGCATTTTACGGCAGCCATTTGCTCGAAAAACTAAAGTGCAGGATTTGGACGAGTGCTATGTTTTCACATTCCGCCAAAGTGCAAAAACGTTGGTAAGCGAAATAAAATCAGGTTTGGAAGATGAAGGTTTGGGCGACATTGCAGGAAGAATTGTAAGCGACGAAGCAGGAACAGACATTGGTGGCTGCAAAGAACGTGAAATGCGGTATCGTTCCGGCTTCAAAAAATTCGAAGGAAAAATTTACCTGCCAAAGTTCGTTATTCAGGAAGCAGAAAGTTGGCGTGATATAATGTTTGAAGCCGATATTTTGCGTTGGATTAATTGGAATGACATCAACATTGACGAAATCAAAAATCTTTCGCTACAAAACAAGTTGAGCAATGAGCAGGAGATTATTTTGGGGTTGAGCAATGAAGAGCAAGAATTGCTGAGAGAAACAGGCAGAGCAGAAAAAACAGGAACGTTGGAAATAGACCTTGTATTCCTGTCCCGACAAATTACAGAACTTATCCCAAATCCTTGGTATGGCTATGAAATCGGGCAAAAAGCCATTGACTTTTTACAAGAAAAATTTGACAGAGAAATCATTGCCGCCAATTTTGTTTTCATCATTGAAGAGCTGAAAAAGATTTTGGATAAGGAGCGAAACCGTTTAGCGGAGCAAGTTTTCAGAAAAATGATTGCCGACAAAAAATTTTACTTTTTTCTTATCGAAAGCAAGGGAGGTTTTGTATTGCCATCCAGAATTAAAGTGAAAAGCAGCAAGCAGCTGGTGCGTAACGACAATACGCCAATTCAAAAATCGCTGTTTGATTATGTTCCTGAAGAAAATATCAACAACTTTGAAAAATCAGTTGCTATTTACCTTGACGAGCAGGAAAAATTATTGTGGTGGTATCGCAATATGAGCAGGCAAGATTATCATATTCAAGGTTGGAAGCGCAACAAGATTTATCCCGACTTTGTTGCAGCAGACAAGCACGAAGCTAAAGACGACTACGGAACTGTATATGTTTTGGAAACAAAGGGTATTTACCTTAGAAATGAGGACACCAAATACAAGCAAGACGTATTTGCATTGTGCAATGAATTGGGGGCTAAAAAAGCTTGGAAAGAGTTGTTTGACGAATTTCCCGACCACGACTTTGAATTTCAAGTAGTGTTTGAGGATGAATGGCGAAACAAGATAAATGAGCTAATCCAGTAGGGTTGATTATAAAGCAATAGGATATTTTACTTATATTTTTTATTTAAATGGATAAAACTCTTTTTGATAAAATTTGGGAGCGGCATGTTGTCGAGTCTATTGCCGGCGGCCCCGACGTGCTGTACATCAACCGGCAGCTCATTCACGAAGTTACCAGCCCGCAAGCTTTTGACAGCCTGCGCAGGCGGGGCGTTGAGGTTTTTCGTCCGCAGCAGGTAACCGCCACCCCCGACCACAACACCCCTACGCTCAACCAGCGCCTCCCCGTCAAGGAGGAGGCCTCGCGAAAGGCGCTTGAAGCGCTGCGTAAAAACTGTAGAGATAACGGCATTACTATCTTTGACTTAAATACAGAGTACAACGGTATAGTGCACATCGTTGGGCCTGAGCTCGGATTTACCCGGCCGGGAATGACCATTGTTTGCGGCGATAGCCATACCGCTACGCACGGAGCGTTTGGCTGCATTGCCTTTGGCATTGGCACAAGCGAGGTGGAGATGGCGCTGGCTACGCAATGCTTACTTCAAAGCAAGCCAAAGCAAATGCGAATTACGCTTAACGGAAAACTTCAACGTGGCGTCGGCGCAAAGGACGCCATTTTGTACATCATAGCGCAGCTTGGCGCAAGCGGCGGCGTTGGCTGCTTTGTGGAGTACGCAGGCGAAGCTTTTTGCAGCATGAGCATGGAGGAGCGCATGACCGTTTGCAACATGAGCATCGAAATGGGCGCGCGCGGCGGGCTGATTGCGCCGGACGAAACAACATTCCGCTACGTAAAAGGCCGCAAGTTTGCCCCGCAAGGCGCCGAGTGGGATAAAAAATTGAGCGAATGGAGGCAGCTATTTACCGATAGCAACGCTTTATTTGACAAAGAGTATAGCTTTGAGGCAAATGATATTAAACCTTACATTACCTACGGCACAAATCCGGGTATGGGCATAGGTATTGACGAGGCTATCCCGCCGGACGAAGCTAACAGCAAAGCGCTGGAATACATGGGATTCAAAGCCGGAGAAAAGTTGCTGGGCAAGCCGGTAAGCTACGTGTTCATTGGTAGCTGCACCAACGGGCGCATAGAAGATTTTCGCGCAGCGGCGCAAATTATCAAGGGGCGCAAAAAAGCCGACAACGTTTTTGCCTACCTCGTTCCGGGTTCAAAGTCAGTGGAGCGACAGGCGCGCGAGGAAGGTTTGGCGGCAATCTTCGAGGAGGCCGGCTTTACCTTCCGGCAGCCCGGCTGCTCGGCCTGCCTTGCCATGAACGAGGATAAGGTGCCCGCCGGCGAGTACTGCGCCTCAACCTCCAACCGCAACTTTGAGGGGCGGCAGGGCGCCGGTGCGCGTACGCTGCTGGTAAGCCCCCTCACCGCAGCAGCAGCGGCCGTTACCGGAAAAATCACCGACCCGAGGGAGTTGATGTAAAAATTTATATAGCTTATTGCAATAAAGTAGTTATGAAGATTTTAAATGTACTGACCACAGCTTGCGTTCCGCTTAACGTGGAGAGCATAGACACCGACCAGATAATCCCCGCACGGTTTCTCAAAACTACAGACCAAGCGGGGTTTGGCAAAAATCTTTTTCGCGATTGGCGCTACGACGCTAACGGCAACCCTATCTCCGGCTTTGTTCTGAACAATAAAGCTTATAGCGGGCTGGCGCTGGTGGCCGGCAAAAACTTTGGCTGTGGCTCAAGCCGCGAGCATGCTGCATGGGCTATTGCCGATTACGGCTTTCGCGTGGTGATTTCTCCCCTGTTTGCCGATATTTTTAGGGGCAACGCGCTCAACAATGGGGTGCTGCCCGTGCAGGCGAGCGAAGCGTTTGTAGCGGCCTTGTTTGCCGAAGTAGAAAAAAATCCGGAAGCAACGATTACCGTTGACTTGCCCGAGCAAAAAATCACCATCAACAGCATCGGGCAAAGCGAGCATTTCGATATAAACTCCTACAAGAAGCATTGCTTTATAAATGGCTATGATGATATTGATTATTTGCTATCAATTAAAGGAAAGATTGAAGCATACGAGTTGAATGTAAAGAGTTGAATTTAAGCATTTGTCGGTTATTTCTTTTTTTTTGAGACACTACAACAGGGTAAACGCGCGAAATTTAAAGGTTAGGTTTATGAATGTTTACGCCGTTCCGTAGGGACGGAATATTGGTAGAAAACGGAATATTCCCTGCGCTCTTCCGTCCCGTAAGGTAGGGTGTGCAAACCTACGTAATTTCTTCTGCTGATTTTTGCTGCAAAAAGAAGCATAATTCGCAGAGTAGCAGGGCATCCGGAACGGATGCAATCTTGGTAGCCCGACGCTTTAGCGTCG
>JAISGH010000161.1 GCA_031263185.1 Prevotellaceae bacterium
GCCCTGTGTGGTTGGGGCTGGCCTTGTGCCTGCCCTGTGTGGCTGGGGCTGGCCTTGTGCCTGCCCGGTGTGGTTGGGGCTGGCCTTGTGCCTGCCCTGTGTGTGCTGCTTGCGAACACATGCAGCAGCTTTCTCTCTCTCGTGAGCGAGGGCTATTCGTGGCGTTTAGCGCTAAGCGCTTGCTATTTATGGCTGCTTTCATGGGAAAAATGGTTGTCTGCTACTCCTGACGCTGATATTTCATCCAATAGCTATTTCATTAGCTCTTTTCCTTTGGAGGGGTATCCCTCACTTCCACTCTATTGTTTCAAACAGCCGCCGGATGTCTTCGGTAATGAACTCAATAACCGGCGCCAGCGAATCGTGGTTGGGAGGCGTGTTGAAGTATAGCGATCCGCGCAGGAAATTTTTTACGCTGTCGGTTACGTAGAACTGCACGTTGGTGGCGGCGTTGCCTCCAATTTCGTAGAGGTAGCCAAAGGTTTTTCCGTCGTTGCTCTCGAAGCGCTGCTCGGTAATGGCTTCGGCCTTGATGGTGTGCCTGTAAACCAGGGTGTGCGCGTCTTCTATCAGCTTGTCGAGGTTGTTTTTGGCGTTTTTGTAGCTCAGGAATATGGTGGCGTTGTAGCTGGCGTAGCTGACGTCGAGCCAGTAAGGCTCGCTGCCCCTGCCGGTGTTGGGCGCAGCGGTAGCGTATGCCGATACGTCGAAAGTGTAGGGGTAATCCTTGAGCGACAGCGGGGCGTAGGCGTGCTTTTCCGGAAGCGCTATCCGGTAGTATCCGCGGGGCTTGGGCGTGCTCTGCCTGCTGCTGCACGAAAAAATCGGGATGGCAGCCATGCCGACGGCTGTTAGCGTAAGAAGGTAGCGGTAAACCGTAACCTGTTCAAATTTTTTTTTCATAAAAAAAAAGATTTTTTGAATTTTTTGAATTTTGAGCTACCTGATTGCAGGCTCCTTATCAAACGCTACGCGCACTTTTTGAATTCGTCGCCCCGCAAAGGCGAGCGCCGCAAATACAGCCTGCTTGTAGCGAATTTCTTCGTTTGGGGCCGGAAAATCACCTTTCAGCTCCAGCAGCGCGCCGGCGAGCGTTTCGGAATCGCCCGTTACGTCGTCAAAGTAGCTGTCGGGCAAATTCATCAGCTTGCAAAAGTCAATGAGCAGCGTTTTGCCTTCAAAGATGTAAACGCCGTCGCTCAGCTTCTTGTAGGGCAGCTCCTCCATGTCCGACTCGTCCGATATTTCGCCCACAATTTCTTCCAGAATATCCTCAAGGGTTGCGATGCCCAGCGCGCCGCCGTACTCGTCAACCACCACGGCGAGGTGGTTTTTTTGCGTTTGGAACTCCTCGAGCAGGTCGTTTATTTTTTTATTTTCCGGCACAAAGTATGCAGGGCGCACCAGCGTTTGCCAGGCAAAATCGGTTTCGCCTAAGTGCCGGAGCAAATCCTTGATGTAGAGAACTCCTTTCACGTTGTCGAAGCTGCCGTCGTACACCGGCAGCCGCGAGTACTCCCACTTTACAATCAGCCGGTGCAGCTCGGCAAAGGTGGTGCTTACGTCAACGGCCACCACGTCGATGCGCGGGGTCATGATTTTGTGCACGTCGGTGCTGCCGAGCTTAACGATGCCCTTCAGGATTTTCCTGTCCTCGGCGTTGTTGGTGCGCATAACGTCGAGTACGCCCGACAAGTCGCCAATGGATATGCTGCTAACGTGCCTGGATTTGAGGCGCCGGTTGACGCGCAGCGTTGCCTTCGCCATCAAAAAGCTGAATGGCTTTGTAAGGTTTGAGAGCGCATACAGCGGCAGCGCCATGAAGATAGCCACCGAAAGCGCGCTGTTGCGGGTGTAAATTTTGGGCAGCGCTTCCCCGCAGAGCAGCAAGGTAAAGGCAATGGCGAATACTTCGACGGCAAAACCGCACAGCTCCGACGCGAACACAAGCGAGCGCTGCATAAAAAATGCCGACAGGACGATAATGGATACGTTGACCACGTTGCCGGCCAGCAGGATGCTGCTCAGCAGGTTGTCGGGGCGCCGGAGCAGCTGCGCTGCCACCTTGGACGACCTGCCGGAGCGGGACTTGAGCGCGGCAATATCGCCGGGCGAAAGCGAAAAGTAAGCCGCTTGCGAGCCCGATATGAGGGCTGAAGAAACCAGCAGCGCCAGCAGCAGCGCAGCGCAGGTGGCTACAAAGGAGAAAGAGCAATCCGGCCGAATTGCAGCAAAGCTAAGCAGTAGATGGACACCGTCTTCCAAAGCAAAGAAATTAGTGAAACATGCAGAAAATAAACGCAAATATACAAAAAAAATCGGTTTCGCGCTCTAAAAGGACAATTTATGGCTAAATCTTTTTTGAGGTGCTATTGACACGAGCGAAAAATGTGCGAAAGTAAACACCTGGGCGGTGAGCAGCATTTCGTCGATAGCGGTTATGAGTGGCATAAGTAAAAACCTTATTTGTTTTTAACAGCAACCTTAGTAGTTCAAGGATAGCCATACAGATTTTCAACCTTATTACCTTATTATACTTCGCGCGGCATAGTTTTGTGCATTGCCCATAGGGCATTCATATCAATAGAACAGCAGCTCAATAAGCCTGCTTTATTGCCCGTAGGGCATTCATCTCTCAGTTGTTAATCCCCTTATACGGGGAAATAGTGCACCGGTTGGCCTCCTTTCTTTTTGGACGGCATTAGTACTATGTTTATCTATACTTTCAGCATCCAAAATTACCTCTTTTTTTCACTCTGCAAATCTAAGGTAACGGGGATTAACAGCTAAGAGATGAATGTCCTACGGGCAATAAGACAGGCTTGTTGGGCTGCTGTTCTCTTGATATGAATGCCCTACGGGCAATGCACAAAACTATACCGCGCGGAGTATATCACCAGTTCACCCCTCTCTAAAATCCCCAATTTTTATACCTCATCAACGCTTCGATGTAGTAGTAGTCGGCGTAGCTGATGGAGCAGCCAATTTCGTAGCCTGCGGGCAGATTGCCGGTGCTGTGGCGCAGGAAGGCAGGGTTGGCGTCGCGGCTCTGATAATTTTCCGACAGCGAAATGAGCATTTGTTCGGCAAGCGAGCGGTAGCTTTTCGCCATTTTGCGGTCGTCCTCCAGCTGCGAGAGCTCCAGCAGCGCGGAGGCAACAATGGCAGCCGACGAGGCATCGCGGGGGGCGTTGGGAATGGCAGGGTCGTCAAAATCCCAGTACGGGACGAGGTCGTCCGGCAGACGGCGAGCATAAATATCTACTACTTTTTCTACAAAGCGCAAAAATTTCTTGTCCTGCGTTTCGCGATAAACCATTGTGTACCCATAGATTGCCCAGGCCTGCCCGCGCGCCCACATGCTTTCGTCGCTGTAGCCCTGGTTGGTTACCCCTTTGATGAAATCTCCCGTAGCGGTGTCGTAAACAGCCACATGGTAGCACGAGTAGTCTGCGCGGAAATGGTTTTCCATCGTTTTTACGGCATGGCTCACCGCCATATCGTAGTAGGCTTTACTTCCGCCGTTTTTTGCCGCCCAAAACAGAATTTCGAGGTTCATCATGTTGTCCATGATGGTGTTGTGCGGCCAATTCATTTTCTGCACCATTCCGGGCCACGAGAGCGTTGTGCCGACCGCAGGATTGTAGAGCCGCGCCAGCTTTTCGGCGCCTCCGAGAAGCATTTCTTCATACGCTTTGTCGCCGGTAATGCGCAGCGCGTTGCCAAAGCTGCAAAGCATTTGAAATCCAATGTCGTGGTCGCCCCACGACGCGGGGTTGCCGAGCGGCGCGAGGCAGCGCGTAAAGCGTAGCGCCGCGCTCAGGATGGTATCGCTTCCGGAATTTTCGTAGTCGTACCACAGGATACCGGGAAAAAATCCGCTTGTCCAGTCGTAAATGCCGGACAGCGCCCACGCTGCGCAGGCTTCGCCGCTAATGCTGCGCGGCAGCAGGCAAGTGTCGGCTGGGAGCTGCTGCAAGGTTTTCAACGCTTGGCTGTGGCAGTAGCCGAGCTGCCCGCTTACGTCGAAACGGACTTTCTCGCTGCTGCAGGCAATGCTTAGGGCAAAAAGGAAAGGGCAAAGAGCAAGGACAGGTTTAGATTTTAAGTTGAGCATATTGTTTTTTAGATTTTAAAAATGTGTGTGAACGGATAAAGGAAGTAGAGACGGGGCGCGCCCCGTCTCTACATGCCCTGCGCACGCCGGCAACATGGTAATCGGGCGTCGTGCATCGCAACGCTACTTGATTACCTTCTGCGCAAAGGAGGTATTATCGTCAAGCGTTACGGTTACGATGTAGGCGCCTTTGGCCAGCGGGCTAAAGTCAACGCTGCACTGCAGACCTCTCGGCTCGACGATTTTTACTGTTTGCCCCGCAAGGTTGAGAACGCGCACCTGACGAATTGCTCTTTTGGCTTCTATCCGCAAATCGCTGAGCACAGGATTGGGGTAAACGCTCATCGGCGTGGCGGAAGATACTAAGGTTACGGCTGTGCTGTTATCAGAGCTGCCGTTGTTGTTGCCTTCGCCTTCGCCGTTGTTGTCGCCGCTGCCGTTATTGCTGCCGCTGCCTTCGCCGGGATTGGCCGAGCCATTTGCAAAGCCGGTTATGTACTTCTGCATTATCAGCATAGTTGATTTTTCGGTGGCGTAATCCTTTTCGGGCTGCACGGTGAGCTGATAGCTGTCGTACATTGCGCCGCCGCACCAGTAGGTGGCGGTGAGCTGATTTTGCTTCAGGTACGAAAATACGCTATCTATCAGCATCATGTACCGCGCGTCGGAGTTGCTTGCGCCGTTGTAGGGCACCCCAAACTCGCCGAGCATACCTTTTTTGCCGTTGTCTTTGCACCACTTGATAAAGGGGGCGAGGCGCGACTTGTAAATGTTGAAGTTTTGCCCTACTTCCTGCTCGTAGGTGAAGCGGTAGGTACCCGAATTGTCCTTGTCGAAGTAGGTGTGGCACTCGTAGATGATATTGTTGCCAATGGGGTCGGTCAGGTCTTTGAGGATGCCGCTCTTACCTTCCCAGCCCGGAGCATCGGCATAGTCTTTCCCTTCCACCACAATGGCGGTTTTCGTGTCGTACTTGCGGAGCGTATCAATTACGGTTTGATAGTTGCTCTTCAGTATGCTAATATCAAGACCTTTCGGCTCGTTCATCAAGTCGTAGCCCCAAATGTTGCGGCAGTCGGCAAAGTAAAGCGCAATCCGCTTCCAAGCGTCGGCATAGTGCTGCGCGGTAACTACCACTTCGGCATCTTCTCTCCATGCGCCCCACGCGCTGCCGGTCCATTCGCGGTGTCCGGCAACGCCTATTTCGTAGAGCTTACCCTCGATGCTGCGCTCGCAGTAGTCGTGCATATCCAGCAGCACCCATATCCCCAGGCGCTCGGCTTCTTTGACCACCTTCTTCATTTCGGTCATATCATTTACGGTCAGCTCGCCGCCGAGCTCGCTTTGTACGCGCTGCCAGCGGAACGGCAGGCGGATAAGCCGCACTCCCTTTTTCTTGAAGTAGTAGAGGTCTTCGAAGCTCGGCATTTTGTACTCGTATCCGTATCTGCCGGGGTTTGTGCCGCCCGAAGCCGAGGCAAGGTTTACGCCCAGATAAGCTCTATCTACGGGAGGAAGTATTCCGTCGGTTTTGTCCTCAATTTTTTCGCCGGGGATTGTGCTCAGGCAGTCCGCCGCGACCTGAGTTCCCGTAAAAGGTTCTCCCCTGTAGGCAAATATGTTGTCGACATAGACGGCCTGCGAGTTGTAGCCGCCCAAGCGCAGGCGGAGAACGTACACGCTGTCGAGCTTTAGCCTGTCCCTGTAGTAGCAGAGCGGAATGCTTACCGAAGTCCACTCGCCGTGGTTGACGGTAACAAAGGCAACCTCTGTGATTGCGTTACCGCCGCTGTTGTCGTGCATCCATGCTGTTACGCTCACAGCTTTGTTTGTATAGTCAAGTTCGCCCGACTGGAACACGCTGAAGTGCAGGTAATCCATATCGCTCAAATCCATTGTTGTGCTGTTTCGGTGCACCTTAAAGGGGTAATCGTTCCAGTTTGACAGGTGAATTTGCCTGTTTCCGGGAACGATTTCTACAAATTCGCGGTCTTGGTTGGCGTGCTGCCCGTAGTTCATTTTGGCTGTAACGTAATCGTCCTCCAAAGTATAGCTTCCCGAAACGTCCCAAATTCCAAGATTTTCCTGATAATCAGCCGCTTCGTACTGCTCGCAGAAAATTGACTTTACATTTTCGGGGGCAAGCGTAAAGGCCGGCGGAACGGCTGTGGGCGTTACCGTGTCGTGGTTTTCGTCGGGCGGGTTGATAATGGGGCCGCTGCCCTGCCCGTTGCCGGTACCGTAGGCGTAAATGTTGTCCACGTAAAGCTTTATGCCCTTTGAGCCGCCACCGCCACGCCGCAGGCGAAGAATATTGATATTGTTAAACGTGATGTTGGGGTTGAAAGCGGCAAAGCGCGACAGCGGCAGGTCGAAGCTAATCCAGCGTCCGTGCAGGTCGGCGTTGGTAATATTCAGCCAAATGTTGGCGGCAACGTGGTTGCCTCCACTCCAATTGAAAATCAGCCCGAAGTCGAACTCGCCTATGCCCTGATTGTCGCCGGGCGAGTAAATATCAATGTGAATGCTGTCCATCTTCGACAGGTTGAAGGTGCCGAGCGAAATCTGCGACTGATTGTCGTTGTAAAGGGTGTCAAGCATCAGCAGCGTTTCGGTCGAGTCATCAAAGGGCGAAATGATTACCTCTGTGCAGGCCTTTTTGCCCGCAGCCAGCCAGTCGTCGTACGTCAGGCTGAACTTTGAAGGGTCGTAGGGGTAGGCGTCGCTAAAGATAGCCATTACATCATCGGGGTCGTGCCTCGGAGCCGGCGCGGGGCAGTGCGGCAGCGTCGAGGTCAGGTTAACGCTGGTGTCAACGCTCCTTACCGGCGGGTTGATGAGCGTAACGGTAAGGCTGGCGGACTTTGTGGGGTCGTAAACCGAAGTTGCCGTAACCCTAAGCTTGGTAGAAAGCTCGTCGGTAGCGATGGTAAGCAGGCCTGCATCGGAGATCGCTGTAGCGGGGCTGCTGTCGCCGCCAAGCGTCCACGTTACCGCCTGCGGGGGGCCGCTTGAGCCGCTAACGGTTGCGCTGTACGGCGACGTTTGGGACGGTACAGCCGGATTATGCTGAATCCACGTTGCGCCGGAAATGTTCACCGAGCTCACCACCGCTTCGCCTCTACCCTGGTAGGCGTAGATGTTGTCCACGTACAGCAGCTTGCCTGCCGAGCCTTTTG
>JAISGH010000218.1 GCA_031263185.1 Prevotellaceae bacterium
TGTTGACCCTGTCCTCGTACACCCGACCGACCTTCACGCAAGCCGTCGGAACATCCGGCAGCTTAGTTCCCAAAATGTAGATGGTGGTGATGGGAAGCGCTACTTTTTCCTCGCTCTCCGGTTTTTTGTACTGCTCCCCCAGGTAGTTACGAAACCGCATCAAGTCAACTTCGTCGTGGGCTTTTTGCACCTCTATCAGCACCTTACTTCGCTCACCGGTAGCAGTGACGACGGTTGCCATAAAGTCAAGGCGAAAAATGGTTAGCCGAGTCGCCTCCTCCGCGCCTGCTTCTTGTCCATTTTTGTCTTTTTTGTAGTACGAGAACTCCTGCGGCAGCATTTCTACAGACGCTACCTCCTGGTTGAGCAGCGTACCGATGAAAAAGCGGGCTACTCTTTCGTTCTCCATCAGCCGCTTAAACACCGTATCGTAAATGGGGTTGGCTATGATCATCATAATCGTAATAATAATTGTAGTTAAGTAGCTTGTTACAAAATTTGTTACTGCAAAGGTAGCTCTTTTTTGCGTATATACAAGGTTTAGAACGGCAGTTCATCTCTTTTTTGCAGCAGTATTAGATGAGCATAAAAGTTTGCGTAGCGGCTAAATAATTGGGCAGGCAGTGCCTGCCCAATTATAGGAAGTTCTAACAATGCAAACCAAAAGCGTGAGTACGGATTGAGTTGCACATCGGGTAAAGCGGAAGTAAGCCAACACTGCAAAAAAAACTATCCTACTGCGGTAACTTTAACATATGGCAAGGAAAAATGTAGAGTGCAAGCGAAAAAATGAGCATAATTCAATCCTATCCGTTGATGGGATCGTTGCGTATTCTTAAGGTCGCAAATTGCGACCTTAAACAAAATAGGGGTATCATCTCTGTAGCCATCCATAGATGTACCTAAAATATACTATGAAATGTAAGATGCTGACTATTATGGTGTAATTTCTGACTCTTAATCATTGGGTCGAGAGTTCGAGCCTCTCCGGGGTCACCGGCGTAAGAGCCTTTCGATGCCAACGCTCAAGCGGGATGCAGCAAAAGCATCCCGCTTTTTTTGTGCCCAAATTTGAAAATTTCGGAGGTGTTCTCCAAAGTTAGGGAGATTCTGTATCCCCGAAAGTACGGTAAGATTTGCGAGGTATCCCGATTTTTCCGGAATTTGCCTATTTGCTGAATGTCTCTCTTTACGGCAGCATACTTTTTACATCGCCACCAGCAAAAATATTTTCGCAAAAAAAAGCGAATTAATTTTCAGCTCTTGGCTTGTTTTTTTTTGTAAACAAACCTTCGGTTTAGCACAAATCCCAGCAGGGCGTTGGGAATTAGCCAGCAAGCCCCCGAAGCGTAGGGGTGTATTCCTGCTTTTTGGAAGAAAAAAATCCACAGGTTGCCGCACAGGTAAAGCAATCCGTAAACGGCTAAAAAATTTAGTATTATTCTGTTTGACTTGTTTTTGAAGACCAGCGCTCCGTACGTTTTGAAGTTGAACAAAATCCCCGCTACGGTGCTCACCAGCGTGGCAACGGTGTAGTGCGCCCCCGCCCATATCAGCAGGGCGTAAACGCCGTAGCCAAATGCCGTGTTCAATCCTCCCACCATCAGGTACCTTACCAGCTGGTTTTGTAGCATATTTTTGGCGAAGCTGCGCATGTGTTCCTCCAACCTACTTAATTTGCCTTACACCGTCCTTGACTACCTCTACCATTCTGTCCACCATTTCGTCGGTCATGCCCGGGTAAACGCCCAGCCAAAAGGTGCTGTTCAGCGCCATATCCGTAGCCTCCAGAGCGCCAACAACCCTGTATCCGTAGCCTGCTTGCCGCATTTCGTCAAAGCAGGGGTGCTTCACGATGTTGCCAGCAAACAGCGCTCGCGTTTGTACGCCGTTGCTTTCGATAAATTGCGTTAGCCGGCTTCGCGTTGCCGGCGCGCCATCTTTGCAGGTGAGCGTAAACCCAAACCAGCTTGGAGTTGAGCTGGGGGCAGGCTCCGGCAAAATCAGCCTGTCCTGCACGTCGCTTAGCCCGTTGCGCAGCCGCTGCCAGTTGCGCCTGCGCCGCTCTACAAAGGCAGGCAACTTTTCCAGCTGGGCGCATCCAATGGCGGCCTGCATGTCTGTAACCTTGAGGTTGTAGCCAAAGTGGCTGTATACGTACTTGTGGTCGTACCCGAGGGGGAGCTCGCCGTACTGCCTGTCGAAGCGCCGCCCGCAGAGGTTGTCTTTTCCGCCGGGGCACACGCAGTCTCTACCCCAATCGCGCATTGAGCGGATAATTTTGTGGAGCAGCGGATTGTCGGTATATACGGCGCCGCCTTCGCCCATAGTCATGTGGTGGGCGGGGTAAAAGCTGGATGTGCCAATGTCGCCAACGGTACCGGTGAATTTTTCGGCGCCGTCAATCGTGTACTTTGACCCGAGCGCATCGCAGTTATCCTCAATGAGCCACAGCCGATGCCGGTCGCAGAAGCGCTTCACCGTTTTCAAGTCAAACGGATTTCCCAGCGAGTGGGCAAGGAATACGGCCTTTGTCTTTTCGGAAAGCGCCGCCTCCAGCATAGCGGTATCGGCGTTGTACTGCGGTATGGTAATGTCAACCAGCACGGGTACGGCGCCAAACTGCACAATGGGCGCTACGGTTGTGGGAAACGCGGCGGCCACCGTAATGACTTCGTCGCCGCGCCGTACAGCCCTTTCGCCCAGCAGGGGCGAGGTGAGCGCCATGAACGCAAGCAGGTTGGCCGACGAGCCGGAGTTTACCAGAGAGCAAAAGGCGCTGCCGAGCGCTTTGGAAAATTGCGCTTCAAATGCGTCGGTATACCGGCCCGCCGTTAGCCAAAAATCCAGCGCGCTGTCTACCAAGTTGGACAGCTCTTTGCTGTCGAACACCCGCGAGGCATACGCAATGCGCTGCCCTTTGGAGTAGGGCTTGGGGGCAAGAAAGCGGTTGCAGTACGCTGTTGCCATTGCCAGAATTTGCGCTCTGGCCTGCGCTTCGCTCATGTTTTCAAACATTGTATGTCGTTCTTTTTGCAGCGTAAAGCTGCATGAATTTTTTTTTGATTTTTTCAGGGAAATTTCAGAAGTTAATCCTTTCCTTCTCAACTACGAGCGGGCGCTTGCGCACCTGCGTGTGGATAGCGCCAATGTATTCGCCGATAATGCCAATAAAAAACAGCTGTACGGCCGAAAAGAAAAACAGCCCAATGACTAACGGCGCCACCCCTGCCGAGAAAGTTTCCCAAAAAATCAGCTTGTAGATGAAGTAGCCTATGGCTACCAGCAGGCTAACCAGCGCAACGCTAAAGCCAATAAAGCTCGCCAGCCTTAGCGGGAGCTTGGAGTGGTTGATGAAGCCCAACATGCCAATATCGTAAAGCGCATAGAGCTTAATTTTGCTTTCCCCGTGCAGCCTTTTTGGCTGCACAAACGGAACGGTAGCGTACTCAAATCCCAGCTCGCTGACAAGCCCGCGAAAGTAAGGGTAAGGGTCGTCAATGGTGCGGATGATATCTATAAACTTTTTGTCGTACAACCCGGAGCCGGTAAAATTTTTTATCTGCCTACTCCCCTCCGAGAATTTGTCCAATATGTTGTAAAACAACTTGCGGAATAAAAACATCAGCGGGTTTTCTTTACTTTTATTTTTCACCGGGCATACAATTTTGTAGCCTTCCTCCCACTTTTTGAGCAGCTCGGGAACCAGCTCGGGCGGGTCTTGCAAGTCGGCAGCCATAGCAATTACCGCATCGCCATACGCCTCCCTCATGCCGTAAAACGGCGAGCGGATGTGCCCAAAGTTGCGGACGTTTACAATAATTTTCAGATTTTTGTCCTGCGCAGCGAGGCGCTTTAGTATTTCAACGGTCTTGTCGGTGGACGCATTGTCGATAAAAATATGCTCGTAGCGGTACTGCGGCAGCTGCTCGAAAACATCTTTTACCCTGCGGTAAAGAATTTCTACGTTTTCTTCCTCATTGTAGCATGGGGTGAGAATAGATATTAGCTTTTCCATTTTGTTGTTTATGTAATAATTTTACCATAGCTTTAGCACCCCAGCACGGTTACGCTGGTGGCGGCGTCCACCTCCCACGTGATGCGCTCGTCCCATGTCAGCTCTTTTGCTTTGGGTCGGCGGTCGAAGATTACCAGCCATGCCGGCGCAGAGGCGTCTATCCTGTCGCGGTACTTGCAGATTTGCACCAAGCCCTCCTCGCGTACCGCAGCCGGAGAATCGTGGGTGTAAACTATTTTTATCTCAATAATGTAGCACATTTCGCCGTACTCCACCGCCAAGTCCATCCGTCCGCGCCCGGCGGCAGCCTCTCTGCCTATGTGCCCCCCGCCGTTGGTTATGCGCTGCAAGAACGCCATCAGCAGCAGGTGCGGAAAGGCTTCGGTGTAGCCGGCTTGCTGCTCCCACGCCTCCGAGTGGCGGCGCCAGAACTTCTGAAACGCGGCCAGCAGGCTGTCCATGTTCAGCGTACCGTCGGGATTTTGCCACTTCCACGTGGAGGGCGGCGGCAGGTTGTCGTGGTAGCCGGAGTTGAGGTAGCGCGTCATGATTTCCTCGTATATGGGGTTGGCAATAGTAAATCCGGTCTTTGTGCTCCAGCTAATCAGGCCCAAGTCCATGGCGAGCTCCACATCCCGGTTAGCGCGCCCCATCGACAGGTCGGTGCTGCCGATGATGATAGTCTGTATCACGTTCTTTATGCCCGGGTCTCGGAGGCGCTCGCCCAGCGCGTCTAAGTGGGTTTCGCGCGCCTCTATCATCTGCTGACGCGCCTGCTTCACGTGCTCTCTCGTTACCGTTTCCGCGCTCGCCTCGTCCAAAACCCGCATGGTGGCTCGCTTGAACAGGGAGTTCACTATCCATGGCTGCCCTTTCGATTGGTCATACACGTAGTCAATGGCTTCCTGGGTGATTTGCTGTCCGATTTCCTTAGTGCGCTGCGCAAACAAGCTGACAATATCGTGCTTTTGAAAGTTGGATAGCGAGGCGGAGTCTTCCTTGACGTTGAACGGTGAGCCCGGGTTTGGCGCTTTACCATCTTTTGCGGCGGTGATGTAGTCTTTCAGGTCGCGCATGCCCACCAGCGCAATGGACACGGGAAATACTCCCGCCTTACGTGAGGCAAATCCACCGCGCAGCTGCCGCAGGAAGCTAATCAGCGTTTCGCCCTCCAGCACATCTACCTCATCGAACAGGACAATTAGCGGCAGGGGAGCCACCTGCTTTGCCCAGTTACCCAAAATACTGCCTAACATGCTCAACGGCAAACTATCGCACGTTTCCGGAACGGCGACGTTAAAGCGAGAAGAAAATTCTTTAATAACTGCACAAATAGCCGGCATGGCTCGCTCCGGTTCTGCAACTCCCTGGCAGATTTCCACGCTCACGTAGCAGGCAACAGCCTCGCCGCT
>JAISGH010000051.1 GCA_031263185.1 Prevotellaceae bacterium
CCCTCTCCTTTGGAGAGGGGCTGGGGGTGAGGTCTCTACAGTCTTTATATCCGTTATATGTTATTTATTTCTCATCCCTTAAGGGCTGAAAGCCCGAAATCAATAGCATAGGGCAACGCCCTATGAATAAGAAGCCCGCCATATTCATATAAAATAAGCCGGATTACGCCCCGTTGGGGCTTTAACGGCGAGGGGCTCTTCCCCACACAGGGCGTTGCCCTGTGCTAATGATGTCGCTCTTTCAGAGCTTTTTCGGTTTAACTTTATGATATTGACCTTGAGCGTCAAGCGGCAGCTGAATACAGCCGATGATGCAGCGCGTAATTGGCGCAAGCAGGTTTAGATAGTAAAAAAAGGGGGAAAAATCAGCAGGCAGGAGGCGCCCTCAACCCGAGCGAGCGGGCAATAAGAGTAGCGTAGTAGGGTAGCGCGTAAGGTTTTTGCGCAAAAGGCAGCGGCGATAAATCCGCCAACCCTGCTGTGCCGCCGAAAATCGGCTGCGGAAGGCAGAGTAACGGGAAAGCGCTGTAACCCGAAGAAGCGTTGGGTAGCTGGCTGCCGCTGTCGGTGAGCAAGCTGGTCTTGTCCAGCAGGCAATCCTCTACGGTAGCGCTGTTATGTTCGTGGTGGTGATGGTGCCGGTAGTCGTACACGTGCGCCTCCTCAGCGTCCGCTTCGTATGCGCCGGAGGATACCGTAACGGGGATACCGTTGTGGTAGTGGTGGGGAATAGCAGAGTGCGCCAACAGTACAATGTCGGCGAGCAGCAGGAGCGATAGCGTTAATGCTTTTTTCATTGCGGTACTCTACTTTTCTTTTTATTCTTGGTTGAAATTCCGGCGGCAAAGATACAAATTTTTTCGCTAAAACCAAATAGCCCAACCAGCGATTTGGCATGGTTAAATCTTTTTTTGAGGTGCTATTGACTTTTTCAATGTATTTTGAAAGCAAAAAATCCGTAGGACTTCCTGTGGTTACTGTCAATAAGGTTGAATATGTGTGTTGCCATGTTTTTCGCGCTACTAAGGTTGCTGTTAAAGACAAATAAGGTTTTTTACATGTATAAATATTCTTCAAAATCCTTATTTCCACCAGGTTACCTTAGTAACATACAACAACAACAATTTCAAAAACCTTATTTACCTTATTTTTGTAACCCTAAACCTCCTCTTTAATAAGGTAATAAGGTTGAAAATCTGTATGGTTATACTTGAACTACTAAGGCTGCTGTTAAAGACAAATAAGGTTTTTACTTATGCCACTCATAACCCTTATTGACGAGATGCTGCTCACCGGTCAGGTGTTTATTTCGCTCGTGTCAATAGCACCTCAAAAAAAGATTTAGCCGTTGGAGATGCTATAAATTCGGGTTCGATGATATGGTCATGCTCATCGCTTGTGGTTTGCGCAACTTTCGCATCTATCTCAAATACGAACATATAGCAATTTAATGTATATAATGTCTAATGCTCTTTGACGTATTGTTTACACGTTGAAATTTCAATTATTGATTAATATACTGAGCAATAATTTGGATTTATGTGTCAGTATACTGAACAATAATTTGAATTTATGTGTCAGTATACTGAACAATAATTTGTATTTTTGTATCAATATATTGAAAAATAATTTGTATTTTTGTGTCAGTATACTGAGCAATAATTTGAATTTATGTGTCAGTATACTGAACAATAATTTGTATTTTTGCAACGATAAATGAGCCGCATTATGGAAAAGCAAATCGTAAAAAACCTTATCGTAGAGAGGCAGCAGGAGATTTTGAGCGTTGAGTTGACTAAGCGTCCGCTTGAGCTGGAAGACTCCTGCAACTATATTTTTGTTGGGCCGCGCCGCGCCGGTAAATCCTACCTGCTCTACCAGCATATACTGCAGCTGGTTAAGGCAAAGCGGGTGCCGGTAGAGCGTATTTTGTACGTCAACTTCGAGGACGAACGGCTTGCCGCCATGAAAGCTGCGGAGCTGAACTTGTTCTTGGAGTGCTACAAGGAGCTCTATGATGCTAAGCCGGTGATATTCTTAGATGAAATTCAAAATGTTACCGGCTGGGAAAAGTTTGCCCGCCGGCTGGCCGATACCAAATACAGGGTGTTTATCACCGGCAGCAACGCAAAAATGCTTAGCCGCGAAATGCACACCACGCTTGGCGGACGCTTCATTGCCAAGGAAATTCTTCCGTTTTCGTTTCGCGAATACTTGTCGTTCAGCAAAACGGCGCTGGGAGCGAATTGGCAGTATGGCAAAACGCGCGCGCAGGTGGTCAGGGCTTTCAAGGATTACTTCTACTACGGCGGTTTTGCCGAAACATTTACCCTGAAGGACAAGCGCAGCTGGCTGAACGCGCTTTACCAAAAAGTGCTCCTTGGCGACGTCATTGCCCGAAACGAGATCCGGAATGAAAATGCCATCAGGGTGCTCGTAAAAAAGTTGGCGGAGAGCGTGATGCAGCCGGTATCTTTGTCCCGCATAAAGAACGTGGTAAGCTCGGCCGGTGCCGCCATTTCGCGCAACACGCTGGTTGATTACCTTCAGCTTTTGTCGGATGCGTATCTGGTGTTCGGCATATCCAACTTTTCGGATAAGCTGAGCGATAAAGAAACGTTCAAAAAGCGGTACTTTTTCGATAACGGCCTGCTCAACAACTTTCTGTTTGACCCGGAAACGAAGCTGCTGGAGAATATGGTAGCCATTAACCTGAAGCAGCGATACGGCGACGACGTCTATTTTTACCATAAAAATGTGGAGGTAGACTTTTTTATACCTCAAGCGCAGCGCGCCATACAGGTGGCCTACAGCGTAGCCGACGACGCTACCAAGCAGCGCGAAGTACGCGCCCTGCTGAAGCTGGCGGAGGCGTACGGGGTAAAGCAGCTGGAAATCGTTACGTACGACGAAGAAACCACCATTCAGGAATCCGGCGTAACCATTGACGTTGTCCCTGTTTGGAAGTGGATTTTATCATAGATTTCCGGAAGGGAAAACGAATAGGAGAGCGAATAGAAGAAGCGTGTAAGCAATTGAAGTTTACACGCTTTTTTGTTTGCACATTGCGAATTTAGTTTCGCAAAAAATATCAATTTGACGAATTTCATTTCGAGAAAAATGGTATCTTTACCGAAAATTTTATCGTTATGGAACGGGCAATTATCAATCAAAATCCGCACTGGAGCGGCAAACGCTACCGGAATTTGCAGGAACGCAGCTTGTACGGCACCTTGTCGAATAACCTGCAAACGCGACATATTCAGATACTTACAGGTATTCGCCGAAGCGGAAAATCGTCATTTTTCCGCATGTTGATCAACGAGTTGATGGAAAAAAACAATCCAAAGTCAGCGCTGTTGCTCAATATGGACGACCCGCTGTACTACGAGGTTTGGGAAAATTCGGCTATGTTCTACAGGCTGATAGAGCTTGCCGAAAAGCTGACAGGCGAAAAAGTAAAATACCTGTTTATCGACGAGGCGCAGGCGGTAAAAGGCTGGGAAACATTCGTGAAAAGCGTTTATGACAGTGATATTTTTACTAAAATTTTCGTTACCGGCTCAAATTCGTCTTTTTTGCAAAACGAATATTCTACGCTGCTATCGGGCAGGTATTTGGAGAACACAGTCTTTCCCTATTCGTTCCGAGAAATTTTGCTGCAAAGCGGCATTTGCTCCTATTTGGATTTGGCAAGCCAAACGCCAAAAGCGCTGCGCTTGCTTGATGACTGCTTGGAATGGGGCTGCTTTCCGGAAATTAAGGCGTTGAAGAGCGGCGATATAAAATCAAATCTTCTCAAAAGCTACTTTGATTCTATAGTTATGAAGGATTGCGTATCGCGCTACTCGATTGCCGACGTTGCAGCGTTTAAGAAGCTGCTTTTGTATTCGGTTTCAAATGCGGGGGCGGTTTATTCTTACAAAAGCTTGGGAACGGCAGTCGGAAGCAATGAAAATACGGTAAAAAAATACATTAATATTCTGAGTGACAGCCATATTATTCAAAATGTTTCAAATTTTGCTTTTTCATTGAAAGAAAATATGCGCAGCAGCCATAAAATTTATGTTGCCGATACAGGTTTGATGAATACCTTTTCGTACCGTTTTTGGGATAATAAGGCGAAGCTATTTGAAAACTTCGTTTTTAACGAGCTGCAAAAACGGAAAAATGAAGAAATAGCTTTCGTAAACAACGCCGGAGAATGTGATTTTTTGGTAAAAAATGGGGCTGATTACCAGGCATTTCAAGTTTGTTACCAGCTTACCCCAGCTAACCGGAAGCGGGAATGTGCGGGCTTTGGCCGTATTGCCGGACAAATTGCATTGAGCCGAAAAATAATTTTAACCTACAATCAGGAGCAGAAAATAGATGATATTGAAGTTATTCCCGCATGGAAATACTTTTTTGAACGCACAGGATAGCAAGATAAAAAAAGCGTGTAAACAATCGAAGTTTACACGCTTTTTAGTTTACTGCTCTTTGACGTATTGTTTATTCAACTTTCGGGAGTTATATAAAGTATTAAATATTAATAAAAAGCAGCATAATAATTTTGATAAACCACTGATTTTCAGTAATTTTGTATTTCAAATCAAAAAACAAAATTCAAATGCTGCACTACAAAAATACAACAATTCTTTCGGAGCTGCAACCCTACTTCAGCACCACCGAAAAAGCCATGACAACGCTTTTTACAGCGCTTCGCTCTTTGAAATTACCGAACAAGTGCTTCGCGTCAATCGACAAAGTAAATACGCAGTATGCTTGTAAGCAAATATTTATGATATTGCTGCTGCTGCCGCTTTTCGCGGTGCAAGACATCTCGCACATTACCGGTTTCGCCCCTTGGGAAGCTCTGCCAATGCGGAAGAGACGTGTTTTATGAATTTCTGAGAAATACGCTGGTTGACTGGCGAAGATTTTCGCTTCGCATCGCCAAGCAGCTCATCCGGCACGTTGAGTAGCGTTCGGACCATGCTAGCCGTAAACCAGCTCGCTGCCTGATTGCCGATGATACCGATATGCCCAAGCGTGGCCGCTGCTTCGCGCTGCTAAGCCGTATTTTTTCGCACGTTACCCACTCGTTCGGCTACGGCTACAAAGGCTTGTGGCTAAGTTACCATGATGGCAAGAGTTTTTTCGCGCTTGATTTTTCGCAGCACGGCGAAAAGGGGAAAAACTCCGAAAAACCTTACGGGTTGACGGCCAAGCAATCGAAAAAGCGCTTTGAAAATAAAAAGCGTGAAGCAACCTCTTGCAGCCAAATTCGTGTAAACGAATATTTTAAGAAGAAAACCGACAGGCTCATTGAAATGGTCAAAATCGCCATCAAGGAGCACATTGCCTTTGACTACCTGCTCACCGACAGCTGGTTTACCAACTTTGAGCTGCTGAAGTTTATCGCCACCCGGCGCAAGAAATGCCACTAAATATCGTTATAGAACGTTTGAAGCAAGGGTTAAAAGAAGTTCCTGAAAGAAATGAAAAAGGACATTCCTTGCTGTTCCACTTATCGCCCAATGATTTGGTATATGTACCCACCAAGGAAGAAATTGAGAGCAAAGCGCCTATAAATATTGATAATATCCGTCCGGAGAGAGTATATAAAAGAGAGTATATAAAATGGTATCATGTGCCGGCAATGAATGTTTTTTTGTCCCGAATAATATTGCAAATCCGATTGTGCAAACAACAGAGTTGAGGGCGAATAATAAATCTGCAAGATCGTGGGACGGAACGATGATAAAGCAGGCAGGAATAAAGGTTATAATGAACAGAATTGGGTGCGTTAATAAACCGTCAATAAAAATATAAGGTTGAACATCACTGATATTATATTGAATATCAATGTGATAAAATTATTTATATTTGCGAGGTGTAAAAAGGTTTTTTCATTGGGAATTTTTTATTGCTTTTGTGCTCAAGAAGAAATTTTTGGGCTGTAGGTGTCATTAAGAAAAAAAACAGATAGAACCCAATTTATTTGGTAGATGAAAGAAACCGGCCAAAGTAATCGAAGGGATTACAGTTAAGGCTTCCAAAATTTTAGTGTCGAGCAAGGAGAACCTTGTACGTCCGATCTTCTTTTTCGCATTTTGTAATATAAAGATTGTTTACACTTGCGAGGTGTGTCGTAATTTCTTTCGCCTATTAAGCGAAGAAATTACGATAAGGATTATTCCGAGGCGAAAGCCATCAAAGCGGGGATTATACTCCTCGCTTTCTATAAAAACTATTAAACATGACATAAACCAATTAAAATTCTAAAACAATGGAGCACGACCCAAAATCAGAAAGCAGGTGCCTTTTTCGCGGTAAAACATTCGCCAAAGCAGCTATCATTCGCCATTTACAAAGCCATTTTTGTCAGTAGGCCCTATTTATCCATTGTCAATTCAAAAATTCCTGTTTCGCAAGCGGGAGTTTTTTGGTTTTCGCATTCTGCAAAAATTTTAGTATCCTTGCAGCCGCAAAATTCAATTTATATGCCTGAAACTCAAA
>JAISGH010000056.1 GCA_031263185.1 Prevotellaceae bacterium
CCCCTACGGGGTTGAGTGCCAGAGGTGTCGACCTCTCCCCCAGCTAAAGCTGGGGGTTATTTACGGAAAACGCCTCCGGCGTTGGAAGCAGCAGGCGGTCGCCTTTTCACACAGCCTCCTTTGGAGAGGGGAGAGGGGTGAGGTCTCTACTGTATGACATAGCTGTTATATCTTGTTTATTCGTCATTACTAAATTGACTTAATCTCTATTGATTCTGTAGCTTCCGTCGGAAGAAAGAAAATCGCGAATGTAAACATGCTCAATGCCTTCGTATGAGTTCTCGAACGACTTTTCGGCAGAAACAACAATTTTTGGGTAGTTATCTTTGATTTTCAAAAGATTGCCAAATTCACGCTCAATGGTTTCCTCCCGCGACAGCTCGACGGAAACCTGAACGTAAAGCGTTTCGCCGTTTTTGGTGCAGACAAAATCCACTTCGTTGGCGTAAATCGTACCGACCTTAACTTCGTACCCGCAAAAAAGCAGGTGGTTGAACGCCACATTTTCTATACGCTTTGCCCTGTCCTTCGGTGAGTACCCCGCAACCACATTCCGGATGCCCATATCTTCGAAGTAGTACTTTTCGCCGCGCTCAAATAGCCTCTTTCCGTCAATATCGTACCTGCCAACCCGATGGATAATAAATGCCTCCGAGAGCGCCATGGCGTATTCGTTGACTTGATTTGGAGCAATTGCTGTTTGCTGGCTTTTCAAAAAATCGCTGACGCTCTTCGACGAAAACAGGCTGCCCGTGCCGGATGCAAGAAATTTTATCAGCTGCTCCAGGAACGCCACGTTGCGAATTTTTTTTCGCCGCACCACATCTTTCAGCACGATAGCGGCGTAAATGCTTTTTAAATATTCGTTGACAACAGGCTCTTCCGGCGGCAGATGAATCAGGTAAGGTAACCCGCCGAAGTGGATAAATTTTTCGAGCGACGTATCGTCGTTGGGTAAGCTGTGAAAAGTAAGAAATTCCAAGTACGACAAGCTGTGTACCTGAAATTCGACGTACCTCCCGCCAAGAAAGTTTGCCAAATCGCTCGAAAAAATCTCCGAGTTGCTGCCTGTAATGTAAATATCGTTATTTTCGTCCAGCGCAAGCGAGCGTATGGCCAGCCTGAAATCTGCAATTTCCTGAATTTCATCAATAAAGATATAGTTCATTTGGTCGTCTTTGCTTTTCGACAAAACATAATCGTTTAAGTCACTGTAATTCCTGACGCTGTCAAATGCCACATCTTCTTTGTTGAGGTAAATAATGCTGGCTTCTTTTTCCGTTTTGGTAATTTGCGCTATCAGCTGGTAGAGGATGTAGCTTTTGCCCGCGCGCCGGTGACCTGTCAGCACTTTTACGACAGACTTCCGCATAAACGGCTGTATTTTAAGCAAATATGATTCTCGCGCTTTTACGACTTTTGGAATTTTCATGTTATGTGTAGTATGAATGGGGTAATAATTTCCGACAAATATACAGAATAGTATTGTAATCGTAGCTATAGTTTCTGTCAAAAACCGGAATTATTGTAAGTATGATTTTAATTTTTTTCTGCAAATCAAGGGTTGAAAGAAATATCCCGCACGCTTGGAAAACCCGCGTTTTTCATCTAAATTTGCGTATTCGTAAATTTTTAGTGCGCTATGGACAATTCGTTAACCTTAGACCTCAACCGGCGCTACACTTTTGCCGACTACCTTACGTGGCTCGACGACAAGCGGCGCGAGCTGGTGAATGGCTTCATCAGGATGATGTCGCCGGCGCCGGGGCGCGTACATCAGGAAGTAAGCGGCGTAATTTATAATGCGCTGTTTAACCAAATCAGGAAGCATAAAGGTACGTGCAAGGTTTACTACGCTCCGTTTGACGTGCGCCTGCCGCAAAACGGCGAAACCACCGACAGCAAAATCTACACCGTGGTGCAGCCCGACCTCTGCGTGGTGTGCGACCTCGGTAAGCTCGACGACCGGGGATGCCTCGGCGCGCCCGACCTCGTGGTGGAGGTGCAGTCGGCTGCTACCGCCCGCTACGACCTGACCCAAAAGTTCGACCTTTACGAAGCTGCCGGCGTACGCGAGTACTGGGTAGTTTACCCCTACGGCAGCGTGGAGGTTTTTCTCCTGCAACCCGACGGCAAGTATGGTAAGAGCGCTATCTACGGCAAGGGGCAAAAAATGCCGGTGCATATTTTCTCCGGCATTGAAGTAGATTTGAGCGAAGTGTTTGAGTAAGAAATATCCCGCGCGCTTGGAAAACCCGCGTTTTTCATCTAAATTTGCGTATTCGTAAATTTTTAGTGCGCTATGGACAATGCGTTAACCTTAGACCTCAACCGGCGCTACACCTTTGCCGACTACCTTACGTGGCTCGACGACAAGCGGCGCGAGCTGGTGAATGGCTTCATCAGGATGATGTCGCCGGCGCCGGGGCGCGTACATCAGGAGCTGAGCTATAACCTGACGCTTGCGCTGGGCAGCCGCGTCAGGAAGCATAAAGGTACGTGCAGGGTTTACTACGCTCCGTTTGACGTGCGCCTGCCGCAAAACGGCGAAACTACCGACAGCAAAATCTACACCGTGGTGCAGCCCGACCTCTGCGTGGTGTGCGACCTCGGCAAGCTCGACGACCGGGGATGCCTCGGCGCGCCCGACCTCGTGGTGGAGGTGCAGTCGGCTGCTACCGCCCGCTACGACCTGACCCAAAAGTTCGACCTCTACGAAGCTGCCGGCGTACGCGAGTACTGGGTAGTTTACCCTTACGGTAGCGTGGAGGTTTTTCTCCTGCAACCCGACGGCAAGTACGGTAAGAGCGCCATCTACGGCAAGGGGCAAAAAATGCCGGTGCACATCTTCTCCGATATTGAAATAGACTTGAACGAAGTGTTTGAGTAGCGCGCCTTGCCTCATTCCACCAAAAAAAAAGACTACAATTCCTTGCCTTCTCCAGGCTTTCTTGCCTTCCAAAGTACGGCGGCAAACGAGTAGGCGTAGCTAAAGCTCGTTTACGGTTACCTCGCGAGCCACGCCTGCGCAGCAGCTGGATATTTGCGTGGCCTCGGCGCAGGGCTGCACCGATACCGCCAACGGCGGCAAGGTGTTGCTCAATTTTGCCCACGCCATGGCAAAGGTGAGGTTCGCGGCAAGGTACATCTCCGACAGGGGTGAAGACTTCGGCATAGTCGTTAGGGAAATAGCGGTCAGCGGGTTCTCATTACATACCAGCAACACTGTGCGCTTCACACAGTTGGGCTTCGCGTGGGATGCCCTTCTCACGGATGATAGCCGCGTGGCGACCAGCTACGTTTTTTCGGTGGCAGACAACACCCTTGTCGATACACCCCTGAGCCGGACGGCGGCGACAGCTGTTTCCGGCGAGGCCGGAACGCTGCTGCTCCTCCCCCAGACCATACCCACCGGCGCAGCGCTGAAGCTGACCCTTTGGGTAGGAGACACCACAGAAACAAGGGAAATCGCGAATATACCGATTGTCGCCTACGACAGGTTAACCGCTACGTTATCTTTAGCTTCGTTCAAGGTTACGGCTATTTTTCGCTTATCCTCGCTCTTGCTGCTATTGCTGCCGCCGTTGCTGATAATCGCCTCCGAGATGCTGTCTTCGAGGTAGCGCTGTATGGCGCGCTTGAGCGGGCGCGCGCCAAATTCTATATCGTAGCCTTTTTCGGCAATAAAATCTTTGGCTTCCTGCGATATGTCGATGGCGCAATTCATCTTTTCGAGCCTGCCAATCAAATCTTGCAGCTCAATATCAATAATTTTGCAGATATTTTCCTTGCTTAGCGTGTTGAAGGTGGTAACCTCATCTACGCGGTTGATGAACTCCGGCGTAAAGGTGCGCTTGAGAGCCTTCTGGATAATGCCCTTGGCCTTTTCGTTGATGTCGGTAACGCTCTGCTCCGTTGCAAAGCCAATACCCTTGCCGAAATCTTTCACCTCGCGCGACCCGATGTTGGAGGTGATGATGATAATGGTGTTCTTGAAGTCTACCTTTCGCCCGAGGCTATCGGTGAGGTGCCCCTCGTCGAGCACCTGCAGCAGCAGGTTGAACACGTCGGGGTGCGCCTTTTCTATTTCGTCCAGCAGCACTACCGAGTAGGGTTTTCTGCGCACCTTTTCGGTGAGCAGTCCGCCCTCCTCGTACCCCACGTATCCGGGAGGCGCTCCTACCAGCCGGCTCACCGAAAACTTTTCCATGTACTCGCTCATGTCAATGCGGATAAGGTTGTCGGTTGTGTCAAAGAGGTACTTTGCCAGCACCTTTGCCAGCAAGGTTTTTCCCACCCCTGTGGGGCCTAAGAAAATGAAAGAGCCTATTGGCTTGTTGGGGTCTTTCAGGCCAATGCGGTTTCGCTGAATGGCTTTTACCACCTTTTCTACCGCTTCGTCCTGCCCAATCACGCTACCTTTTATGGCGTCGCCCATGTTGAGCAGCTTTACGCCCTCGGCTTGCGCCACGCGCTGCACGGGGACGTTGGTCATCATGGCCACCACCTCGGCCACCTTATCTTCGTCCACCACCTCGCGATTTTCGGTAAGGTTGCTTTGCCACCTGCTTTGCGCGGCCTCCAGCTGCTCTTGCAGCTGCCGCTCCTCGTCGCGGTGGGCTGCCGCAAGCTCAAAGTTTTGCTTTTCTACGGCAACTTTTTTCTCCTTGCCCACAACCTCCAGCTTTTTTTCCAGCTCCGTAATTTCGGCCGGCACGGAGATGTTGGAGAGGTGTACACGCGCTCCCGCTTCGTCTAAGGCGTCTACGGCTTTGTCCGGCAGGTAGCGCTCCGAAACGTAGCGCCGGGTAAGCAAAACGCAGGCGTGAATAGCTTCGGGCGTATAGGTAACGTTGTGGTGTTCTTCGTACCGCTCTTTTATGTTGTTCAGGATTTCAATAGTTTCGTCCACGGTGGTAGGCTCCACCATGATGCGCTGAAAGCGGCGCTCCAGCGCGCCGTCTTTTTCGATGTACTCGCGGTACTCGTTGAGCGTAGTTGCCCCCACGCACTGAATTTCGCCTCGCGCCAGAGCCGGCTTCAGCATGTTGGCGGCGTCGAGCGCACCCGAGGCGCCTCCGGCGCCAATGAGCGTGTGAATTTCGTCGATGAACAGGATGATGTGCGAATTTTTTTGCAGCTCGTTCAGGATTGCCTTCATTCGCTCCTCAAACTGTCCGCGGTATTTTGTTCCGGCCACCACGGCGCCCACGTCCAGCGTCATTACCCGCTTTCCGAAGAGTACGCGCGAGACTTGCTTGTGGGCTATGCGAAGCGCCAGGCCTTCTACAATGGCGCTTTTTCCCACGCCGGGTTCGCCGATAAGGATAGGGTTATTTTTTTTGCGGCGGCTAAGAATTTGTGCCAATCTGTCAATTTCCTTCTCGCGCCCCACCACAGGGTCGAGCAAATTCTTTTCGGCAGCTTTGGTCAAATCCGTGCCGTAGCTGTCGAGCGCCGGAGTATCCGACGCAACTTTGCCGCCCATCCGTTGCTGCTGCTGTGGCTGTGGCGAGGCGCGGTGGGCAGGCGCAAAGGGTGCGCCGGCGTACTTCAAATCATCGTCGTCATCGTCGTCATCGTCATCATCGTCGTCGTCATCGTCGTAACCTCCTATGCCGCTGCTGCTTATGCTTCCGGCGTGAAATTTACTGTCCTTACCCGTAAAAGCGCTAACCACCCTTTGGTAATCAACGTTTTGTTTTTGAAGGAGCTGGGTTACGATGCTCGACTCGTCTTTGAGAATAGCCAGCAGCAAGTGAATAGGGTCAACCTCGCTGGTTTTGAGCGAAAGCGCCTCAAGGTGCTGCATTTTCAGCACGCGCTCCACCGATTTGAAAAATACCAGCTTGTCAATATCCTTTATGCTCAGCTCGTCGCGGCTTCGGATTTTCTTCTCAATAGCCTCCTTCAGGAGTTTAAGGTCTACCCCAAGCGAAGATAGTACGTCTAAGGCCGAGTTGTTGCCGTCGCGCAGGATGCCAAGCATAAGATGTTCTGTACCAATGGTGTGATTTCCAAGCCGTAAGGCTTCTTCCTTGCTAAAGTTGATTACGTCGTCCAACTTTTTTGTAGAGTTTGTATCCATCTATGAATTATGTAGTTAAAATAGCCGACAGTAAAAATACAGGTTTTGACAAGGAGCAGCACCGGCTTTATGCTGCTTCGGATTAGTACTTCAAAATTCGTGCCTGTGCCAACTTGTCAGGCTTATTACAATCAGGCTTGTTAGAGTTTACATTCAATAGTTGGGTATTGTGCCAAAAAATGATTTTGTTGCAACGGTGAGGGACGTTTGCACAGTCCCGTACCTTAGATTTGCATTTTGTAAAGGAAATAAAAGGGCGTAATTTTGTGATGATAAAAAGGAATAAAAACATTAAGCTCAAAAAGAAAGGAAACCAGCCGGCAACCTACTGTCCCGTAAAAGGAAGACTTATGTCCCTATATTAGTACCGGCTGGCTTTTTCTTGAAGTAAAGAACCTAAATAAGAATTTAACCTGCATTATTAGGGACGGAATATGGGTGAAAATACATGGTAACATACTGTTAACCAATATTCCGTCCCTATGGGTGGGGTGTCAAGAATGTGATATTCACATAAAAATATTTTCGTTCTATTTTTGTGCCGTTAGGCACAAAATGTTGGTAGAAATAGATAG
>JAISGH010000122.1 GCA_031263185.1 Prevotellaceae bacterium
TGTAATTGCAAAAGCATGTAATCCAACATGCCAAAAATCTAAAAATATTTGTATAAAATATTTACGGCGCAAGCATATCGCTTACTTGGCAAGGTAAAAAAAAGTAGTGCATTTGGAAAAAATGGGCTATATTTTTCCTCGTATGGCGCCTGTTTTCATCGCCATCTCCTCAAATTTGTGGAGTGCAGAGCGGTTATAGTATTCCCGCCATTACTTAAAGATTGTAACGTTTTGTCCGGATAAAAACGAGCTCCATTTCTTTTGGATAGCTTCTATTTCTGCTTTGCTTTCCTTTGCGGAGGATTGCTCCAATATTTTGTAGAAATCCCGTGCAAATTTGCCTTTTAATACAGGCGCTCTCTTTATTGCTATTGCCATAAATTCTATTTTTAATAGATAGATAACCGCCGCAAAGATATGACAATTAATTGAAAATGGAAAATTTGTAATTACAAAAGCATGTAAGTCAACATGTCAGAAATCTAAATTTTTCCTCGTATGCTGCCTATTTTCATCACTATTTCCTCAAATTCGTGGCGCGGGGCGGTAAATCTGTTCCGCGCTCGCGTGCGGTAGTTGTAGATGGTGCTCACCGAGTAGCGCAAAAAAGCGGCAATCTTCATGCTGTCGGTGATGCCTAAGCGGATTAGGGCAAAAATGCGCAGCTCGGTATTCAGGCGCTCTCCCTGCTTCAAAATCACCTTTTCTTCGCTGCCCAGCAGCGCGTTAAAGTCCTCCACAAAGGAGGGGTAGAGGTTCAGGAAAATGATGTCGAAAGTTTCGTAGAGCTTTTTCCGCTCCTCGTCCACAAGCGTAGTTGACTTCAGCGTTTCAACCACCTCCTCGTGCTGGTTGTTCGACACCTTTTTGTACAGGTTCTTCCGGTAGCTCTCCAGCTTGTCTATGTAAACGGAGCACATGTCGAAAAAGTGGGCAATGTATTCCTCCTTGATGTGGTTGGCTTCGGAGAGCTGCGCGTTCACCTTTTGCAGCTCGCTGTTGGCGCGTTCGGCATTTTTGTTCAGGTCGGCCAGCTTCAGGTTGGCTTCGTAGAGCTCCTTTTTTATTCCGGAAACCCGCTTCATCTGCCTGTACCCGTAGAGGCTCGCTACCATCAGGGCCAGCAGCAGCGAGCTGATGGCCAAAAGGTAGCGCTGCAGCACCTGCTTTTGCCGCACTTCCTTTGTCAGGTAGGAGGTGTTGACGATGGAGTAGATGCTGGCCAGCTCCACCACGCGGAAGCGCACCTGCCCAAAGGTAATGTCGTCCATCACCGATTTTATGTAGGCGTAGGCTCTGCTTACGTCGCCCGACTCGTAGAAGCTCAGCGCGAGGCTTTGCAGGGCGGCGTGGTCTTTGGTGGCGTTCCGGAGGTCAACAATAGCTGCCGTGGCGAGGTATTTTCGTTGCAGCTCGGTTTTTTGCAGCCGTCCGTACGCTACGCCCAGCAGGTAGGCTGCCAGCGCGTGGTCGGCGCTGCCGTCCGCTACCTGCTGCAAAATTGCCAGCAGGTAAGGCTCTGCCGCTTTCGTTTGGCCGTAAACCAGCCTTTCGGCAACGTAGAGCTTGTACTGCAGGGAGGCAGTGTCCAGCATGGCCAGCAGCGAATCCTGATAGGCGTGGTTCAAGCGGACGTTGATAGCCTGATTGTTGCTCTGCGAGTAGTAGCCGTAGAAGACGCTGTTGACCTCAAAGTAGAGCGGTAGCAGGCTTTTGGGAAGCTGCTGCCTGTTGATGGACAGCAAAATATTCTTTGCCTCGATGTACATGCCGGCAGCGGTGTACAGGCGCGACAGGTGCAGGTCGGATTCGGCGGTCAGGTCAGCGCGCTGCATGGCGGCGGCAAGGTCGCGGCTTTGCTTCATGTAGCAAATAGCGCTGTCGATGATATACTTGCTGTACTGGCGCGCTACTTCGCAGCTAAAATCGTAGGCCTGTATCGGCAGGATACTTCGCATGGTTAGCAGGCGTTTTGCCTCCAGCAGCTTTTGCTCTTTTTGCCGGTCGTAGTCGGCCTTGCTACTTATGGCTTCGTCCAGCTGCGTCAGCAGGCAATTGTATCCATTTCCCGCGAGCGCTTGCCCGCCTGCTATGAGCAGCAGGGTAAGAAAAATATTTTTCATGCGTTAGTCAGCTATGTTTATGCGACAAACTTACAAAAAATAGTTGTATTTTTTGTAAGTATAGAAAAAAATGATGGCATCCATTTCTACTGATATAGCTTTTAATTAGTGTCTGTCCATACAGTCGTGTTTTTTCAGCTTTTGTTGTTTAGTAGTGACGAATAAACAAGTCTTTGGGATTAAAGAGAATTGTAATATTCCACAACGTCTTTCCAGCGGTAGTAGGGGAGGTTGCTGCTTTTGACGGGCGGGACGAGCATTTCGTTTTCGTTAAGCAGGAATTTGACGAGGATGTCTTCCGAGTTTTCCTTTCGGAAAAAGATGATTTGTACGTTGCCGGCCATAGGCGCCACCTTGAAGTCGCTCCAAGCTTTATAAAATTCCGATGACTCCGAAATGCTGCCGTAGCAGCCCTGCAAGTGCAGGAGCATGGCTAAGGGGATAATATTCCCGTCGTGCCCAAACCGGAAAGAGGCGCCATAGCCTTTTGCTTCGATAGCTTGGTTGGCGCTTTCGATTATATTTTTCAGGAGAGGCTTGGCATTTTCCATCATAATACCGCCATTTGCCGCGGCGTTGGCGTACCGGACGTACAGGCTGTAGTTTTTACACTGCCACAGGTCGAACAGCTCTTGCTTCTCGAATATGTCGTAAAAAGACAGCCGTGCTTCCATATTTTGCATATCGCTTGCAATCCAGTACAACGCCCACATGAGCGATGCCGGGTTGATTTTTGCCGCGGTAAAGGCGGCGTCGGCAAACAAAGACTGCACCAAGCGGCGAGGCTGTACGTGCGCATTTTCAAAAATTTCGTATTCTTTTTTCCAAGCGCCATTTTCCGACCGGAAAGCAACAGCCGCCTCTGTATGGTAATTCAGGTAGCTTGCGCTCCTGCTGCTCGTATCCCGTGCAATGTGCAGCTCCGGGTTGAGCTCTTTCAGCCTTTCGCAGAAGGTGTCCATCGAAAGGATGCAGCGCGCAACGGTGGTTGACCGCGCCGATAGCCGGATATTCCCCCTGAAAACGTCGGGGTATAGCCGGAACATGCGCTCGGCGATGCCCCGCTGCTGCCGCACTCCCAACGGCGAAAGGTCGCCGCCGCGCCCTTCGGCTTCTTTCCACACTTCGGATAGGCGCTTATGCACGTCTATGCCCAAAGGCGTAAGCGCATTGCTGTTCATGGCCTCTTCAAACAAATCCAACGCTTGCTTGTAGTCATTATCTTCGATCAGGTAGCGCGAGCCATGCCGCCCGAAATGCGCAATGTAGAAAGGGGCGTAGCCTTCGGGGGCAGGCGTTTGCGGCTTAATGTCCTGCGCAGGGTAGGCGTAATATACCCCGCCCGTTTTTTCCGGCGCTTCAAAGAGCTCCTCCTTTGAGGTCTGACCAGCTGCAGGATGGGCGAAAAGAAGCAAGAGAATGAAAAAAGAATAAATCGGCTTCATTGGCTGATAATTTTGTTAAAGATTTTTTTTTATAACATATGAGACTTGGATATTGAGCATAGGGCTGAAAGCCCTACATCAATAGCGTAGGGCAACGCCCTACGAACAGGAAGCCGCTACATTCACATTAAGCCCTGAAAGGGCGTAATCAAATGGAGCAAAACAGATTACGCCCCGTTGGGGCTTAACGGGCGAGGGGGATGCGTTTCCAACACAGGGCGTTGCCCTGTGCTAATGATTTCGGGCTTTCAGCCCGACGGTGGAGACGGGGCGCGCCCCGTCTCTACAAGCTCGGGGCAATCCCTTCAAAGCTGCTATAGCTTGTTTATTCGTCATTACTAATAAAAACCCGGATTCTGCGTCAAATACGGATTTACTGTAAATTCTTCCTGCGGAATAGGAAAAAGTTTGTACTTATCATCTACATCCTTGCCGATATAGCTGCCGGCTGCTCCGTCGCTGCCTTTCCAGTCCCAGCTGTAGCCTTTCGTAAACTTTCCGAAGCGGATAAGGTCGGTGCGGCGTACCAGCTCGGTATGCAGCTCCCGTGCCCGCTCGTCGAGTATGAAATCGAGCGTTAGCTGCGCGTCCGAAATGCGCCCTGATGTCCCGCTGCCATACGCCCCCGACAGGTAAGCCCGGTCGCGTACTTCATTTACGTAGCTCAACGCATCGGCACGGCTTCCGCTTGCCCCGCGCAGTATGGCTTCGGCAGCCATCAGGTAGGCGTCTGCCGTGCGGAACATCGGGTAGTCGATAGCCGAATAGGTTGTTCCGTTGGCGGCCAGCGGTTGGCGGCCTTTCGTCATATTCCGCCACTTCAGGCAGGCGTAACCGTTTGCAAAGTCGTTCTTGAGAGCGCTTCCATCTTCCCACGTTTCCTTAGTATGGCCTGTGGTGTAGAATTGCGCCCGCTTGTCTTTTTTGCTGTCGCCCCAAGGGTCGCTTTCGTCAAACAGCTGGTCGGTCGCCTCAAACATATCAACGAGCTGCGTTTTGAGGCGGGCGTTGCCCCAAACGTCCGACATGCCGGTAAATGGCTTCATATTCCCGTCTGTCAGCGCTTTTATCACGAAGTTGGAGCCGCCGTAGCTTTTCGTATTTTCCAAATCTTGGGGCAGCGGCCAAATAATTTCTTTGCATGTGCGGTTGTCGGCCAAAAAGATGTGGCGATAATCGGAAGCTAATGGATATTTTCCGCTATCAATCACTTTTTTAGCGTACCTGTACGCATTTTCATATTCATTTTTGCCTACCCAAGAGTTGGCATTTATGTAAATGCGGGATAGCAAAAACCAAGCCGCCGCCTGGTCAACGCGTCCGTACTCGTTTTCGCCCGGCGCTTTCAGCAGGGCAGCAACGGCCTCTGCTTCTGCAACAGCGTAATTGTAAATTTCTTCGCGCGATTTTTGGTGCGGTATAACGCCCGGCATCATGGTTTCGTCAATAAAGGGCACCGAGCCAAACAAATCGCACAACATGCTGTAGCAGTAGGCGCGTATAAAGCGGGCTTCGGCCCGATAGTAAGGCATCTCGCTTTTCATTTCTTCGTACAGCTCTCTGTCCTTCAACTTTTCATCGGTCGATTCGCGAAGAAATTCGTTGCAGTAGCCAATTGACATGATAAGGCGGTAGTACGAGTAGCGCGTAATCTGCGTGCCGGCGTTCCATGCCATAAACAGGTAATCGCGGCTACCCTGCGAGGAGCCCGAGTGAAACAGCAGCTCGTCGGTTGTACATTCCTGCAGGTATAGCACAGCGCGGGTGTAGCAGCTATAGCCTTCGTCCATTCCGGCCAAGTCGCCGTTGCCGCTGGGGCCTTCCTGCCCGCTTAGCGTCAAAGAGCCGTAGCATTTTGCCAAAACGCCCCTGTACGCCGCCGCGGAAACATATACTTTGTCGCTTGTCAGTATTTTCTCGTTCAGCGGCATGGTGTTCAAGTCATCCAAGCAGGAGCTGAGCAGCGCGAGAGAAGAAGCGGCCGTTAAAGATAGCATGATTAATTTTATTTTCATGATTTATTCCTCCTTAAGTAGTATTAAAAGTTTAAGTTGAGAGAAAGGGTGTAAATTCTTGGTCGCTGATAGATAGCGTTGTCGATACCGTCGTATATTTCGGGGTCAACGCCCGAATATCCGGTAATGATAGCGACATTTTGTGCGCTCAACGCAATTCGCAGCGCGCTCGCCGAGCGCCATAGCCGCTTAAAGGTGTAGCCCAGCGTGATGTTGTCAATACGGAAGAATGAGCCGTTTTCCAAAAACATATCCGAAAAATACTGCTCCTGCTCAAATCCGCGCTCCATTGCCGTGCGCGATATGTTGCTCGACACCCCTTCGGAGCTGATTAGCGACATTAACGATTGCGTGGCTTCCTGATAGTTGAACACGTAATTGCCGAAGCTGCCGTGTCCGTTCGCTCCAAAGCTCCACTGCCTGTACGTCAGGCGGGCAGATAGCCCATAGTAGTAGGGTACTCTTGACGTTTTGCCGGTTACGTACTTGTTGGCGTCGGTTTGGACGTCTGTTATTAAGCCGTCTTTGTCGATATATTTTCCTTCGATGGGCTTGCCGCTGTCGTCGTACGCCTGACGGAGCAAAAAGAAGGTGTTGGGCATTTCGCCAACCTTATGTATTTGGTACGACCGGCGCGATACGGTTCCTGTATTTACCCAGCTGTCTTCTCTATCAATGACGTTCAGCTTGGTAATTTTCGATACGCTGTAGGTGAAGTTGCCGCCGAGCAACCACTCCCAATCCGATGTTTTGACGGGCACAAGGTTTAAGCCGAGCTCCACGCCGTGCCCCTCCATGTTGCCGATGTTGGTCGAAAAGCTGTTGGTGAAGTTGCTTCCTGCGGGAACAAATATGTCATTCAGCAAATCGGTGGTGTATCGCTTGAAAACATCAACCGTTCCGGCAATGCGGTTGTTCAAGAAACCGTAATCAATACCGGCGTTGTAGGTAGTAGTCGTTTCCCATTTGATATTCGGGTCGTACCCGTTGGGGCGGTACATATTTATCCATTCGCTGCCGAACAGGTATCGCGCATCGTTGGTCGAAATGGTGTAAGTTCCCAGGTACGGATGGTAACCTCCGATACCTTGCTGTCCGGTTTGCCCGTAGCTAACTCGTAGCTTCAGGTCGGACAAGGCTCTGACGTTTTTAAGAAAATTCTCTTCCGTCAGGCGGTAAGCCAGCGCCGCCGAAGGAAAATACCCCCAGTGGTTCTGAGGCGCAAAGCGCGATGTAGCGTCGGCGCGTAGCGTAGCCGTGAGCAGCAATTTTTGCGCAAAAGAGTAGTTCAATCGCCCGAAGAAAGAAAGCAGGTACAGGTGGTCTTCGTCCGGGTCGGAATTATCCGTTACGTCCTTTACAATGGTTTCCGAATCGGTACGATACCAAAATCGCTGCCACTCGTAGCCTGCCATCAAGCTGATACGATTTTTATCGTTAATATCTTTGGCGTAGCTGGCCACGGCATTAAGCAGGTAATTTTTATTGTCGCTCTCCGACCGGTAGGCTCTGCCGCGCCCGTAGTTTCGGTTGCC
>JAISGH010000129.1 GCA_031263185.1 Prevotellaceae bacterium
CCTGACAGGCCACCCCACAAAACACCCGTAATCGGGCTGCTCGAAGTGAAATTTGCAACTTGAAAAATATGGCAAATAGTTGAATCTTTATGAATTACAATCTTCCGACCACGACTGGGCAACGCCCTACGAACAGGAGTCCACCACATGTCGTTACGCCCTGAAAGGGCGTAATCAAATGGCATGAAATATATTACGTCCCGTTGGGGCTTAACGGCGAGGGGTGCGCTCCCCCACACAGGGCGTTGCCCTGTGCTAATGATGTAGCTCTTTCAGAGCTACTTGCAGGCGACCCTCTTTTCACGCAGCCTCCTTTGGAGAGAGGCCGGGGGTGAGGCCTCAGCAGAAAACCTATATATTTAAGTATTAGAGTATTTACGTGTTCATGCGCAGAACACCTATGCAATCAGGTATTAGATTGCACATCCAATCAGCCTTAGATTGCACATCCAATCAGGTATTAGATTGCACATCCAATCAGGTATTAGATTGCACATCCAATCAGCCTTAGATTGCACATCCAATCAGCCTTAGAAGGAGAGGGAGGCTGGCGCCGAATATCGTGTCCCTGCTCCCCTCTCCTTTGGAGGGGCCGGGGGTGAGGTCTCAACGACGAACGGCTTAGTTTAATGACATTGCCCTAATGTGACGGCAAGCGTGCACCCATCGTTACAGCAAAGCCATTTACGTTAGCCATTGGCTATCAGTCACAATCAATTATTAATTGTTAATTATTAATTATTAATTATTAATTATGATGAAAACATACGTCCGTAAGGCGCTTAGAGCGCTCTTGCTGCTGCCGGCGCTTGCATGCGGCTACTACGCATCGGCGCAAGACCTCAACGTGTCGGGCGCCGTGCTCGACGACGACGGCAATCCGATAGCGGGAGTCAGCGTTGTTGTTAAGGGTACTACCAGAGGCGCTATTACCGATGCCAACGGCAGCTACGCCATACCGACGTCCGCCGGCGCTACGCTGGTATTCTCGTTCATGGGGATGGGCGAGCGGGAGGAGCCGGTGGGCGGGCGGCAGCGCATAGACGTTACGCTAAGCGAATCCAGCAAGGAGCTGGACGACGTTGTGGTTATAGGCTACGGCACGGTGCGCAAGAGAGACCTCACGGGCGCCGTGGCCTCCGTAAAAACCTCCGATATTGTTGGCGTACCCACCGCCAACCCCATAGACGCCATACAGGGCAAGGTGCCCGGCATGGATATTGTGCGCAGCTCCGGCAAGGCGGGGGCGGGCGTGGATATTGCGATACGCGGCAACCGCTCTATTGATACTGAAAATAGCGACAACCGGCGCAACAAGCCCCTGTTCATCATCGACGGCGTGGCCGGAGGCAGCTACGGCGACCTGAACCCCAACGACATTGAATCCATTGAGGTGCTCAAGGATGCTTCCTCCACCGCCATATTCGGCTGGCAGGGCGCCAACGGTGTTGTGCTGATTACTACCAAAAAGGGCATATCGGGGCAGGCGCGCATATCCTACGACGGCTACTACGGCGTAAACGGCCTGGCCGACTACCCCAGCCCGCGCACCGGCGAGGCCTACATGCAGCTGCGCCGCGACGCGTGGAGCGGACGGCAGGATGCCTGGCGAAACAACGGCGTGTGGAGCGCTCCCTCGCGCGACGACGACGTGCTTACCGACATCTACGAGTACGAGGCCATGAAGAACAACCAGTGGGTCAACTGGGTTGACCTGATGCAGCGCAGCGCTGCCCAGCAAAGCCACAGCGTTTCGGTGCGCGGAGGTACGGACAAAACAAAGGCATTCATGTCCGTCAACTACTTTGAGGAGGAGGGCACGGTGCGCCTCAACGATGCCCGGCGCATTACGGCGCGCCTCAACTTAGACCAAACGGTGAATAAGTGGGTTAAGGCGGGCATGACCTCGCAGTACACCTACTGGGACATCAACAATCGCTCGGACAGGGCGCTGGTGGAGGCGCTGACGGCGCGTCCGCTGGGCGTACCCTACGACGGGGAGGGCAGGGTGAACATTTACCCCATTGAGGGGATGAAAACTTACTACAACCCTATGCTCGACGAGTACGGCGAGGGCTACTCTATCAACAACGATGTGCGCAACCGCTTGGCGCTTAGCGCCTACTTGGAGATACAGCCCTTTGAGGGGCTTAAGTTTACCTCCAGCGTAGGGGCAAACATCAGCAGCGAGCGCACCGGCATTTATCAGGATTCCATATCTACCGACATTAACATGGGCGGCCCCAACCGCGCAGAATACAACACCGAGATGGCGAAATCAATACGGTGGGAGAACGTGCTCACGTTCAAAAAAACGTTTGCCGATATTCACGCCCTCACGCTCACCGGCGTTACCACCACCAGCAAGTCCATATCGGAGGAGAGCAAAATGCTGGGTAGGGGAGTGGAAACCCGCTCGTACAGCTTCTATAAGATGGTTTCTACCGCTGCCGACGGGCGGACAATATCAACAGGCTACACGCAGTCGTCGGCCAACGCCATAGCGGGCAGGCTGGAGTACGGGCTGATGGACAGGTACCTCCTCACGGCGAGCATACGCTGGGACGGATCTTCGCGCCTGCCCAACAACAAGTGGGACTACTTTCCCGCCGTATCGGCCGCTTGGCGTATTGGCGAGGAAAGCTTTATGCAGAAGCTTCCCCAGGTGAGCGACCTCAAGCTGCGCGCCAGCTACGGAGTGTCCGGAAATTCGGGTATCAATGAGTACGGAACGCAGAGCATGGCAGACGTTATTGACAACAGCTTTGCGTGGGGCGATGTGGCGGCGTCCACCTACGGCTTCAGCGAGCTGATAGGAAACTCCGCCCTGGGCTGGGAAAAAACTGCCACCGTAGATGCAGGCCTCGACGTGGGGCTGCTCAAAAATCGCATCAGCATGACGCTGGACTACTACTACTCGAACACCACCGATATTTTGATGCAGCGTGTTGTCCCCACCACTTCGGGCGGGCAGAGCACATCGCCCTTCAAAACCTACCAGAATGTTGCCGCCACGCGCAACCAAGGGGTGGAGCTGGCCATTAATACGGTCAACGTTGAGGCCGCCGGGTTTAAGTGGAGCAGTACGCTTACCTTTTCCAGAAACAGGGAAGAAATAGTGGCGCTCTACGACGGCTTGGACCAGATTGTTGCCAACAACCTTTTTGTTGGATACCCCATAAAGTCGTTTTACGACTACACAAAGCTGGGCATATGGCAGCTGAGCGAAGCGGCAGAGGCGGCGCAGTACTATCAGGGCAACACCACGGTGGCGTTCAGGCCGGGCGACATTAAGCTAAAAAACCTGAAGGATGTCGCCCCAAACGGTGCCAACACTATTACGGACGATGATAGGTCGGTTATAGGCTCGGCTGTGCCCGATTGGTTTGCAGGGTTCAACAACACGTTTACCTACAAAGGCTTTGACTTGAACGTGTACCTGTTTGCCCGCTGGGGACAGATGATAAACGCCGAGTTCCTGGGGCGGTACGACCCGATGGGCGTGAACAACGGCCCCGGATACTTTGAGTACTGGACACCGGACAACCCTACCAACGATTTTCCCGCGCCGGGTCAGGAGAGAACTGCCTACTTTGGCATCAGCGCGCTCAACTATGTTGATGGCTCCTACTTTAAGGTAAAAACCTTAACCCTGGGCTACACCCTGCCTGTAAGGCTTGCCCGCAAGGTCAAGCTGGAGAAGCTGCGCGTGTACGCTACCGCCAACAACCTGTTTACCAAGGCCGCCAGCCACCTGATACAGCACTACGACCCCGAAAGGGGCGGCTCCGAAAAAACGCCCCTGAGCAAGCAGCTTGTGGTAGGGCTGAATTTTGAATTCTGATTTTTGAATTTTGAATTTTGAATTCCTGACGGCGGAGGAAGAAGAATAGAATTTATATTCAATAGTTGGGTAGTATGCCAAAGATGATTTTGTTGCAACGATGAGGGACGCTTGCGCCGTCCCGTTAGGAACGGAATGTTGGTAGAAATGCTGCGCTCCCCCACATCTCCCCGTCCCGTAGGGATGGAACATTGATTAACAATACTTTGCACGTCATCTTTCACCCATATTCCGTCCCTATGGGCCCTACGGGACGGCGCATGGCGGGGGATAACCGATTTTCTACCAACATTCCGTCCCCACGGGACGGCGCAAGCGTCTATTGAATATAAACTCTATTGTTAATTATTAATTGTTAATTATTAATTATTAATTATTAATTATTTTTGTCATGAAAGCAGTAAAATATGTAGCGGCGCTGCTTTTCGCCGCAGGCTTCGCTTGGGGGGTTGGCTCCTGCGTTGCCGATTTGGAGGAGTACAACCCTTCGGGAAGCACCGCCGACAACCTCTTTGGCACCGAAAGCGGGCACACGGGGCTGGTAAACATTTGCTACTCTCAGCTACGAAAGGAGTTCTACGGGCGCGAAAACGCCGCGTTTATCTCCATGCTGGGCACCGATATTATTCACGAGTCGCGCAACCGCACCGACTACAGCCCGGCGGCGCTGTACGGCTCAAAGCTCGTGCCGGAGAATAGCGGCCTGATAAAAAACTGCTGGGAGCGCCTCTACATCCCCATCAACGACTGCAACGCGGCTATTGAGCGGGCGGTAACGGCCGCGTACAGCAGCGAAGCGCTGCGCCGAAGCCGCGAGGCGGAGGCGCGCTTTCTTCGTGCATTCTACTACTGGCATATTGTAGAGCAGTGGGGCGGCGTGCAGCTCAAGCTGGACGAAACAAAGGCGGCCCTCACCACGGCCACCAGAAGCAGCGTACGCGACTTTTACGAAAAGTGCATCCTGCCCGATTTGGAGTTCGCCGCCCGCGACCTGCCCGCTGTGCAGGCCGACCACGGGCGGGCAACCAAAGCTTCGGCACAGGGTATGCTGGCGCGCATGTACCTCACATGGGCTTCGCACCTGCAGTACTTCGAGAACAACCCCACAGAGGCAGAGGAATACTACCGAAAGGCAAAGGCGGCGGCGGATACCATCATCAATAACCAGGGCGCTTTCAACGTGTCGCTCTACGACGACGTTGCAGAAGTATTCGACCCGACGAATAATAAAGACAACAAAGAGGCAATGTTCGTCGTGAGCCACTCCATCCAAACGGGGCTTAACCCGCAAAAGGCCGTAAACAGGCTGTGCACCTACTTTGTTTCGACCTACGAAAAGGGCATGGGGGTGGTGCAGGATAAGGACAACGGGTACGCCGTTACCGAATTTGCCCCTACGCGCTACCTGCTTGAGCTCTACGGCGACAGCGACGCGCGCTACGCTGCATTCTTCAAGGAGGTGTGGCGCTGCAACGACTCCACCGCTACCGGCAGGGACTGGACGGAAACAAACGTAAGGCTGTACGGAAAAGATTCTACCGTATTTGCGGCGGGGCCGGATGTTCCGACAAGGTTTAAGCGAAAGTTGGAATTTAAGGTAGGCGACACCGTCCTGTACTACACCCGAAAATCGGTACCCAACAAGGCTACGGTGAGGTACGCCGTGCGGGATATTGACGATCTGTACAATCCGGACGGCACGTTTAAGGGGGCAACCTCCGACAACTTCTTCCCCCAGCTGCGAAAGTACGACGACCCGCTTTACCTCACGATAGATGGCACGTCAACTTCGGGCAGGCTGGACGTTATCCTCATGCGCCTTGCCGAGATGTACCTCATTGCTGCCGAAGCCCAATTTCACCTTACCCAAAATGATAACAACCCGGAGGCAATCAGCTACATCAACGAGCTGCGCAGGCGCGCGGCTATCCCCTTAGGCTCCACCAACAACGACGTAGCTCCCGGAGAGATTGCGGCGTCCGGCAACGGGCAGGGAGGCTACCTGAACTTTATCCTCGACGAGCGCGCCCGCGAGCTCTGCGGGGAGCTCCTGCGCTGGTACGACCTGAAGCGCACAAAGCAGCTGGAGCACCGCTTAGGCCCAAGCTCAAGCGTACACGCCAACCCCAACGTTACCCTGTTTGACAAGGAAAAGCACTACGTGCGCCCCGTACCCATTACGTTCCTGCAATCCATAAACAACGCTGCAGAGTTTGGAAACAACCCGAATTATTAGGGGAAATTTTGAATTTTGAATTCTGAATTTTGAATTGGCTTGCGCCGTCAGGAATTCAAAATTTTCCCTCTGCCGTCAGGAATTCAAAATTCAAAATTCAAAATTTTGAATTGAAATCCTCTCTCTCTGCCAAGCTACTCAATGGCTTTGGCCTCCCAGCCCTGCCGCGCAAAAAAGTCGAGCGAGGCGGGAAGGGCGTACCGCAGGTTGTTAAACGCTTTGAGGGAGTCGTGGAATACAATGATTGAGCCGGGGCGCGCGTGGTTGATGACCGTGTTGGCGCAAACCGTGCGCGAAATCCGGCGGCTGTAGTCCATGCTTAGCACGTTCCACATGATGATTTTGTAGCGCTCGCTGACTACGCGGGCTTGGTTAGGTCCAATACGTCCGTAGGGTGGGCGAAAAAGCCGGCTGCCAATAAAAGTGTCTGCCAGGTCGATATCTTCTACGTAGGTTCCGGTTTTCATGCCCCACCCATTCTGGTGGCTGTAGGTGTGGTTGCCTACGGCGCAGCCGCTGTTCAGGATGAGCTTGAACGTGTCGGAGTGCTGCTCTACGTTTTTGCCTAAGCAAAAAAATGTGGCCTTGGCGCTGTACTTGCTCAGCGTGTTGAGCACCCAGGGCGTGGTTTCGGGGTTAGGCCCGTCGTCGAAGGTGAGAAAAACAGCGTTTGCCTCGTTCGGGAAATCCCAAATGAGCGCAGGGAAGATTTTTTTAATCATTTTTGGCGCGCGAAAAAACATAGCAACCTACAACAATTTTCTCAACGTTAAACAGGATTTACCGGTAGAGGGCAATAATATCATTCAGCTTCTTCTCGTGCTCCGGCTGGTTGTTGCGCTGCGCCGACCGCGCCAGCATCACGATGTTCTGCATGGCGTACGAGTGCTCGCGCTCTACCTCGCGCCGCTTTTCGGGGGCTATGCTGCTAAAGTACTTGAGCTGCTGCTCAAGGTCGGCGGCGAGCGTATCCGACAGCTCAACGGCTTTTTCGGGTTCATCTACGTAGTAAAAAGCGTCGATGATGGCCGATGGCAGGTAGTAGGCCGAAACCTGCAGCTTGGGGAAGACTTCCATGTACTTGTTCAGCAAATCTTTTGCCTTATCCTTCTTTCCTTCGGTGATGAGCGCGTAGATGGCGCGGGTAAACACGTTGCGGGAGGTAGCAATGATGCGTACGCAGTTTTCGTCGTAATATACGTTATCGTTGTTGAGGTTACGGAACATGAATACATTCATGATTTTTTCGTAAACTTCGTCGGCGTTTGTCCAGCCATCCCCGCCGTTGTTTGACTGCACGTGCTGCATCGGCACAAGGAGCTTCGCAAATCCCTCGTCAACCCAGTATTTTTCCAGCCCAAGGCTGTAGGAAGGCGGTGCAGTTACCCCCCAGTATATGGGGCGCTTCCAGCGGAAGTTGGCCAGCAGGTCTATTTGCGCCAGCGAGTTGCGATATACGTAGCTGGAGGTTAGGTTGACGTCGATAAAAGGCAGCCACGGCTGGTCTTTGTTTGGCGTTACAATGCTTTCGCCGGCTGCCGTTGTGCCCTCCGTAAAGCGTATTTGGTCTAAAATGGAGCCTGCGCCCTCGGCGCTATCGGCGCCGGTGATGGTAGGGATGCGTAGCGTTTTGCTGGGGAAGTAGCTGATGGACTCTTGCCCCCGATAGTTTGAGCGCAGCTTGGCGCCCGAGGCATCGCTCACCACAAAATCCATGCCCTGCTTAATGTCAAGCGGCCCGTTAATCCTGTCCTGCGCCAGCACAATGGCGCGGCGGCTGCCGGCTACCTTGTCGGCGGTGAGCGTCATGGGTAGCGGGTCTGAGTCGTAGTACGCATTGCCCATTTGCTCGATGTACCATCCGGCGCTGGCGTACGAGAGGTTCATGATGCGCACGTCGGTGCGGACACCCTCCACCTCCTGCACGTACCAGAGCGGGAAGGTATCGTTGTCGCCGTAGGTGAACACCACGCTCTGCGGGCGGCACGAGTTGAGGTAGTTGTACGCAAAGTCGCGCGCCAGGTAGCGGTTTGAGCAGTCGTGGTCGTCCCAGTTTTCGCTGGCCATGATGCCGGGAACCAGCAGCAGCGAGGCGACAAACGCAAGCGCTCCGGCGGTGGCGGGGTGCTTGATGAGCTTGCGCAGCAGCTCGGCCACGGCAGCCACGCCAATGCCAATCCAAAAGGCAAAGGCGTAGAACGACCCTGCGTAGGAGTAATCGCGCTCGCGGGGCTGAATGGGCGACTGGTTGAGGTACATCACAATGGCAATGCCCGTAAAGAAGAACAGCAGCACCACCACCGTAAAATCCTTTTTGTTGCGCTTGTACTGAAAATACATACCCGCCAGCCCCAGCAGTAGCGGAAGCAGGTAGTAGGCGTTGCGCCCCTTGTTGTTTTTCATGCTGTCGGGCAGCATGTTTTGGTCCATGCCCAGCCGAGCGTTGTCGATAAACGGAATACCGGAAATCCAGTTGCCGCGCGTAAGCTCGCCGTGCCCCTGCAGGTCGTTTTGCCTTCCGGCAAAGTTCCACATAAAGTAGCGCATGTACATGTAGCCCACCTGGTAGGTGAAGAAAAAGCTCAGGTTTTCGGCAAAAGTAGGAATGTAAATCACCTCGGTTTTGCCCTGCTCGCCCTGCATGCGCACAGGCCTGCCCTTAAATCCGCCGTTCCATGTTTTGTAGAAGTTGGGGTGGTCGTCCTGCGTGCTGAACATGCGCGGAAAGAGCGTAGTAAAGCGTGGGTCGTACACGTACTTTGTTTTGTGGTCAACCACCTCGTACCGTCCGTTGAGCGCGGCGTACACAACGCCGCCGTCCTCGCCAGCCGGCGCCGGCGCGTTGAAGTACTGCCCCCTGATGAGCGGGCGGTCGCCGTACTGGTCGCGGTTGAGGTAGTTTATCAGGTTGAACACGTTATCGGGGTTGTTTTGGTCCATCGAGGGGTTGGCCGACGAGCGCACCAGCACCATGGCGTACGAGCCGTAGCCCAGCAGCATCACCGTAACGCAAAGCGCAATGATGTTGAGCAGCGCTTTCCGCTTTTGGTACGTGTAGTAGATGAGGTAGCTCAGCGCGGCAAACAGCAGGAAAGTGTAAAAGATGAGGCCGCTGTTGTACGGCAGCCCAAAGCTGTTGACAAACAGCAGCTCGAACCACGAACCAACGATAAACGTTCCGGGGATAATGACGTAGAGCGACCCTGCCAGGATAACCACGGCAATAACGGCGGCGGATATCAGCCCTTTGGTCGTTACCGGATATTTTTTGAAGTAGTAAACCAGCGCCATTGCCGGAATGGCCAGCAGGTTGAGCAGGTGCACCCCGATGCTTAGCCCCATGAGGTAGGCAATGAGCACTATCCAGCGGTTGGCAAAGGTTTCGTGCGCCTCGCTTTCCCACTTGAGAATAGCCCAAAACACGATGGCGGTAAACAGCGACGACGTGGCGTACACCTCGCCCTCGACAGCCGAAAACCAAAACGAGTCGGAAAACGTGTAGGCCAGCGCCCCAACCGCCGCCGAGCCAAAGATAACAATCAGGCTGTAGGCGGAGTGCGACCCGTCTTTGCCGCGAAATACCTTTTCCATGAGGTGCGTAACCGACCAGAACAGGAACAGAATGGTAAAGCTGCTCGCCAGCGCCGACATGATGTTGACCATAACCGCCGGATTGGCAGGGTAGAGCATGGTAAACAAGCGGGCAATGAGGAGAAACAGCGGTGCTCCGGGAGGATGCCCCACGAGCAGCTTGTTGCTGCAGGCAATAAACTCGCCGCAATCCCAAAAACTTGCGGTAGGCTCAATCGTTAGTAAGTATACCGCTGACGCTACGGCAAAAATTACCCAACCTAAAATTAGGTTTAACTTTTTGTAAATCAACATAATATCGCTTGTTTTAAGTGAAAAATAAGAAGTTGCTAAGGTACAAAGATTTATTGAGAATTAAAAAAAATGGCTAATTCTTTTTTTGAGGAGGTATTTACGAGCGAAAGATGAGCGAGAGGAAATACCCTGTCGGTGAGCAGCATTCCGTCAATAGCGGTTATGAGCAGCATAAGTAAAAACCTTATTGGTTAACAGCAACTTTAGTAGAAAAACATGGTAGCACACATACATTCAACCTTTATTTACCTTATTGACAGGAAGGTTTATGTTTACAAAAATAAGGTTTTTAAGGTGCTATGAAAATAGCTTGCAGCTCGGTAGTTAGGGTACAGATAGAATGTGTGGCAGCAGAAAACCTCATTTTTACCTAATTTATCTAACAAAACTACCTCAGTAGCATATAGTTACATAATATACCAAAACCTCATTACCTCATTTTTTTTGTGCCCATTTCATCGTTTTAATGAGGTAATGAGTCCACCATTAAACAACGTTAAATGCAAAAAGATAAATAACTGAGAAATAATCGTTTACGATTTAGTTATATGAAAGGTTGTTGATATGCGTATTAATTCATTGCTACTGAGGTTGTTTTGTTAAATAAATTAGGTAAAACCGAGCGTAGCGAATTCACGAACACTTTAAAATAAACACGAGTGAGTAAATAAGGTTTCAAACTTTCGCGGGAACGACGGTAGGAGAGAGGAGGGAAAGACTCAAAATGAAATTTTCATAGCGCCTCAAAAAAAGAATTAGCCGAATGAAATAGAAATTTTGTATTTCAAAAAATAGGTGTAACTTTGCACCCACGTTATTTGCGGATATTTTCTATTCATCAAATGACGACAAAAAACGTACTTTGAAGATATTACCGGAGTTTTGCTATAAAAAAGGAGAGATGCCAGAGTGGTCGAATGGGACGGTCTCGAAAACCGTTGTACTCGTAAGGGTACCGAGGGTTCGAATCCCCCTCTCTCCGCAGCAAACATTGATTGTCTGTGTTTTAATGACAAAACACCCGAAAATAAACCTATTTCAGGTCTTTTCGGGTGTTTTTTTTGTGCCTCTCGGCTTACGGGATGCGAACAAAAAGGAATCAAAATAATTTCCTCACGACTGAAGCCAAGCCGGCTATTAGCTTGGTTTTCCGAAATACAAAATACGCACCCAAAATAACCGAAATAACGATAGCGAAAATATAGCGCCACCGGTATGGGGCGGGCGCAGGCTGTTCTTTCTCCACTTCTTGCGCCATGAAGGGTTGCTTTACTATGCCGTCGGAAATCATGTTGGTAAATTTTGGCACAAAAAAAGCCCGCCGGAGCGGACTTTCAAAGGACAAACAGCGCCACAGGTAGCGGCAGGGGGCTACGAATACTATTCGGCTATCAGCGTTGCGGGCGTACAGCGCGTGGGGACTACGGTGAGGTAATCTCCGGCGCTGCGGCTGCCGCGCGGAAATACCGCCACCATGTTTTGCGAGGTGCGCCCAAAAAGCAGCTCCTGCGATTTTTTGGAGAAGCCTTCGGCCAGCACCTCCACAGGCTTTCCTACGTACTGCTGCTTTGACTTTAGCGAGAGCTCGCCTTGCAGCGCGATGATTTCGCTCAGCCGCCGCGCTTTCACTTCCTCCGGAACATCGTCTGCATAGCGGCGCGCCGCCTTGGTGTTGGGGCGCTCGGAGTACATGAACATGAAGGCAAAATCGTAGGCAGCCTCGCGCATGAGCGACAGCGTTTGCCGGTGGTCGTCCTCCGTTTCGGTGCAAAATCCGGCTATCAAATCGGTAGATATGCTGCACGTGGGCAGTATGCTGCGAATGGCGGCTATACGCTCGAGGTACTCCTCGCGCGTGTACTTTCGGTTCATCAGCTTCAACATGCGGGCGCTGCCGCTCTGCGCCGGGAGGTGTATGCTCTTGCAGATGTTGCGGTATTGGGCTATTACGTGCAGCGCCTCGTCGCTCATGTCCTTGGGGTGCGAGGTTGAGAAGCGTACGCGCATTTCGGGCGACAGCAGCGCTACCTTTTCCAGCAGCTGGGCAAAGGAGCAGGCCACCGTTTTTCCGTCGTCGGCGTACATCCTGTAGCTGTTTACGTTTTGCCCCAGCAGCGTAACCTCTTTGTACCCGCTATCGATGAGCGCCTGCACTTCGCGCAGTATGCTTTGCTCGCTGCGGCTGCGCTCGGCGCCGCGCGTGTAGGGCACCACGCAGTAGCTGCAAGCGTTGTTGCACCCGCGCATGATGGATACAAAGGCCGATACGCCATTGCTTTCGTAGCGCACCGGCGCTATTTCGGCGTAGGTTTCCTCGCGCGACAGCTCCACGTTAACGCCCTTCTGCCCTGCCCTGGCCATGCTCACGAGGTTGGGCAGCTCGCGGTAGGCGTCGGGGCCAACCACAAGGTCAACGGCCTGCTCCTGCTCCAGCAGCTTTTCCTTTAGCCGCTCTGCCATGCACCCAATAACGCCCAGCATGAGCCTCGGATTTTTGCGCTTCAGCGCGCGCAGCTCGGCAAGCCTTCTCCACACGCGCAGCTCGGCGTTTTCGCGAATGGAGCAGGTGTTTATCAGCGCCAAGTCGGCGTTTTCGGCGGCGCTGCACGTAGCGTAGCCATGCTCGCGCATGACGGACGCTACCACTTCGCTGTCGTTCACGTTCATTTGGCAGCCGTATGTTTCGATGTACAGCAGGGGGGTGTGAGAGGAGGCTATCATACGCTTGTTGCCGGAGGGTGGTAGTAGTGTTGCTCTATTTTGTCGGCAAGGTCGTTGTTGTAGCTGCACACCATGTCGCTTATCAGGAACAGGTCAACGATGCTCCATACGATGGTAACCGGCAGCCCGACAACGACAAGCGAAAGAATGAGCATAGCCGTGCCGGAATTTTTTTTGTTGACGTAAAAGCGGTGCAGCCCCAAAAATCCGAAAAAAATGCAGAATACCACGGCAACGCCCAGCGAGAGTTTATTTGCCTCGTACCGAATTAGCTTCGAAGTGTTCATTGTTGCTCCTGTTGCTTTTCGACGGTTTGTATTGCTACCTGCAATGCGTTGTCTATGCTTTCCAAAAACGGATAGAACCCGTCGTCGTCCAGCGAAGTGTTTCGGCCAATTTGCGCCTTAATCTGCGAGGATATAAGGCGGCGGCATACGCGCACCTCCTCCTCTGTTCCGCTCACGCCGTTGCTCGCAGCGTAGCGAATGAACTTGCTCGTCAGCCTTTCGCGCTTCAGGTACTTGTCGAGCTCCGCAAAGGTTTTGATGGCGTTCAGCTTTTTTCTATTGGCGTCGGCAAATCGGAGCGCATACTTGTAGATTAAATTTTTGCGAAATATTTTGAGGTAGTACTCGTTAATGTCGGACGTATCTATCGGCACAAAAACGTCGGGCGTAATGCCGCCGCCGCCGTACACCACCTTTCCGCCCGGCGTGAGGTAGCGCAGCGAGTCGTTTTGCTTAATGCTGTCGGCAGCGCCCAGCTCGCCATGCTCAAAGCGAAGCTGTATTTCCCGGTAGTAGTCGCCGCTTTTGTTGGGTGCGTAGGGACGCTGTATGCAGCGACCGGAAGGCGTGTAGTAACGCGCCACGGTAAGGCGTATGCCCGACCCGTCGTTGAAGAAGATAGGTTCCTGCACCAGACCCTTGCCAAATGAGCGCCGGCCTACAATCATCCCGCGGTCGTTGTCCTGTACGGCGCCTGCCAGCACCTCGCTTGCCGAGGCCGAGCTTTCGTCGATAAGAATTGCCACGGGCGTGTTTATCAGCAGCCCGTGCCGGTTGGCCACGTAGTCCTTGCGCTTGGACGCTTTGCCTTCGGTATATACGATGAGCGTACCCGTATTCAAAAGCTCGTTGGCAACTTCGATTGCCTGGTCTAAGTACCCGCCGGAGTTGCCCCGCAGGTCGAGCACCAGACCTTGCATGTCTTCTTTCAGCAGCTTTTGTACCGCTTTTTCAAATTCTTCGTGGGTGTTGCGCGAGAATTTGGAAATCTTAATGTAGCCGGTGCGCGGCGTTGACATGTACGCAACATCTACGCTTTTGAGGGGAATTTTGCCCCTCGTGATGGCTATCGGGATAAGGTTTTTTTCGCCCGCGCGCTTTATGCCCACGGCAACCTTGGTGCCGCTCTTGCCGCGCAGCAGCTTTATCAGGCTGTCCTGCGGCAGCTTGCGGCCTGCAACTATGCTGTCGTTGATGGTAATAATGCGGTCGCCCGACAGCACGCCTACGCGCTCGGACGGTCCGCCGGCAATGGTGTTTATTACAACAACCGTATCCGACAGCGCGTTGAATAAAACGCCTATGCCATCAAAATTTCCCTCCAGCGGCTCGTTGGTGCTCTGCATTTCCGAAACGGGAATGTATATCGAATGAGGGTCTAACGATTTTAGTATTAACTCGATAGACTGTTCTTCAATTTCCCTGCGCGGAATATTGTCAACATACTCTTTGTCAACGTAGTTGAGAATTGTGTTGAGCTTATTCCATTTTTGCACTATCTGGTATTGCCGCTGCAGGTTTGACTCCTGCAGGCGGATTCCGAGTATAATTCCCAGCGCCAATACGCCTGCCAGCATAAGGGGCAGCATTATTTTTGTTTTATTAAACTGTATGGCCATTTTACTTAATCAATACTAATTTGTTCAACCTCAATACCGGCGCGCTCCAGCAGGCCAATACCGTTCACGTCGTGGTAGTGGTCGGCAAAGACAACGCGCTTAACGCCTGCCTGAATAATCAGCTTGGCGCACTCCACGCACGGCGACGAGGTAACGTAGAGCGTTGCCCCCTCGCTGCTGTTGTTGGATTTGGCCACCTTGGTTATGGCGTTGGCTTCGGCGTGTAGCACGTACGGCTTGGTAACGCCGTTCTCTTCACATTCGTTCTCAAACCCCGAGGGCGTACCGTTATACCCGTCCGAAATGATAACGCGGTCTTTGACCAGCAGCGCACCTACCTGACGGCGCTTACAGTAGGAATTTTTCCCCCATATTCGCGCCATTTCCAAATACCTGCAATCAAACTGCCGCTGCCTGCCGCTCCTCAAATTGCTGCTCAAGTCGGTTATATTCAATAAATTTTGTTGTTTCTGAACGAGTGAATCAATCTGCAAGTTTAATCAAAAAATGTAAAACGTCCAAATTATTGGCTATTTCTTTTAAAGCAGTAATCCGAATTTTCCGTATTTGTACGCTTTTTGCAGCGATAGCCTACCGTCTTTTACATATTCCGGAATTTGTTGTACTTTTGCGGACAATTAAGAACATCTGTAAACATGGGCGATAATAAAAATGAAACAACGCTGTATCAACCGGACAATTCTATCGGTGAGATTGTTCTGTACCAGCCGGATAATTCTATCCGGCTGGAGGTTAGGGTTGAAAATGAAACAGTATGGCTAACACAAGTACAGATGGCGGAATTGTTTCAAACAAGTGTTCCCAATATAAGCATGCACCTGAAAAATATTTATGAAGAAGGTGAATTAGAGGAAGATGCAACTATTAAGGATTTCTTAATAGTTCGACAGGAAGGAAAAAGACAGGTTCAAAGGACAGTATCTTTCTACAATTTGGACTTGATTATTTCGGTTGGCTATCGAATAAAATCCTGTCCAGCCACTCTGTTCCGTATCTGGGCAACAAAAACGCTTAAATATTATATACTTGGAGGCCATGCTGTTAACCGACGTTTTGAACAGCTGGAACACCGCGTGACCGAAACCGAGAAGAAAATAGAATTTTTCGTAAAAACCGCTTTGCCGCCCAGAGAAGGCATTTTTTATGACGGGCAGATTTTTGATGCGCACGTATTTGTTTCCGACTTGATAAGATCAGCTAAAAAAACGCTTGTCCTGATTGACAATTATTTGGATGAAAGCGTATTGCTGCTTTTGTCCAAACGGGCTGACAAAGTGAAGGCAACGGTTTATACTGCACATATTTCCACCCAATTGCAGCTTGATTTAAAGAAGCATAATGCCCAATATCCTCCCATTAATGTTCAGATGATGAACCGTTCACACGACCGCTTCCTTTTCGTTGATGATGACGTGTATCATATCGGCGCATCTTTAAAGGATTTAGGGAAAAAAATATTTGCTTTCTCCAAAATGGAATTTGAGGCAGATAAATTATTGCGAAATATTCTGCAATAGTCTGGTTTTAAATCACATAGCACTCCATTAGGTTACAAAAAACGGCTAAATCGGGACATTTAACTTTTTCAATCCCGAAGCAGGTTGAACTTTTTTGTGCGACCTGCCTTAGTAGCGTTGGCCGGTGGGCATTGCCATCCGTATGCTGCGGATATCGCCTTGCATTATGGTTATGAAAATTACGTCTCTTCGAAACTTATTATCGGGGCAAGCTTTTCCTCAAAAAATAGCGCTTCAAAAAAAGAAATAGCCAAATTATTTTGCAATACCCCATAATTCTGACTAAGTTTGCACCCTTGCATTAGATAATATAGTCAAATTGTAAATCTACGTAATGGACGCAGAAAAAGTATTAGCTATACAGAAAGACATTGTGCGGGTGCTTCGCAACATCTACGACCCCGAAATCCCGGTGAGCGTGTACGAGCTTGGGCTTATTTACGAGGTGCAGGTGAGCGACGAGGGCAAGGTTGATATAGCCATGACGCTCACTGCGCCCACCTGCCCCATTGCAGACGACATTGTGCGGGACGTAAAGGAGCAGGTGGCGCAGGTGCCCGGCGTAACCGACGCCAACGTAAACCTCACCTTTGAGCCGCCCTGGGATAAGGATATGATGAGCGACGAAGCCAAGCTCCAGCTGGGGCTGCTGTAGAATGTAGAATGTAAAATGTAGAAAAATTGCATTGCTGACACCCGACTTCATACGAGCCGCCGCAGGCAGCGTTGGGTTCGACGCCTGTGGGGTTGCTGCCTTAGACGAGCTGCCGGAAGACCTGCTCCGCAGCTTCTGCGAGTGGCTACGGCGCGGCTACCACGCGGGAATGAGCTACATGGAGCGACACCTGCAAAAACGCGCCGACCCGCGCCTGCTGCTGAAAAGCGGCGCGCGCACGGCGGCGGTAACGCTGTTCTCGTACAAGCCGCAGCGCCGGCAGCCGCTACACCTGCCGCAGGTATCGTGCTACGCCTACGGGTTGGACTACCACAGCGTGGTTAAGCAAAAGCTGTGGAGCCTGCTGGCCGCGCTGCAAGCCGAACATCCGGCGCTGCGGGGACGCGCCTTGGTTGATACCGCCCCGCTGCAGGAGCGCTACCTGGCCGTCAAAGCCGGCTTGGGGTGGCTGGGCAAAAACGGGATGCTGATAAGCAGAGAGCTTGGCTCGTACACGTTTATTGGAGTTTTGCTCCTGAGCGACGAGGTAAAGAGCGACGCGCAAGAGCAAAAAAGCAGGTGCGGCGCCTGTACGCGCTGCCTCAGCGCATGTCCCGCAGGAGCGATTCTGGACAACGGCGTAATCAATGCGCGGCGATGCCTGTCGTACGCCACAATAGAAAAATACTCCAACCCTCTGCCGGACGGTGGTGCAGGCGTGGCAAAGGATGCAGGTGCGGCAAAACATGCAGGCGCGGTAAAGGATGAAAAATCGAACGCCGCGGGCTACATCTTTGGCTGCGATATTTGTCAGGAGGCTTGCCCGTGGAACAGGCGGGCAAAGGTTGCAGCGCATAGCGAAATGCAAATGCTGCCCCCGCTGCTCACGCTCACCGCCGACGAATGGCTGGCTATGCAGGCTGATGATTTTGAAAAAATATTTGAGCGCTCGCCCATCAGGAGGGCAACGCTGCAAGGGATGAAGGAAAACGTAAGAAATTTTGAATTTTGAATTCTGAATTTTGAATTGGCTTACGCAGGCAGGATAAATGTAAGAGAAATTTTGAATTTTGAATTTTGAATTTTGAATTGGCTTACGCAGGCAGGATAAA
>JAISGH010000027.1 GCA_031263185.1 Prevotellaceae bacterium
GCGGGAAGCAACATAAAAAATGCCAATAAGGCAATCAATTTTCGTTTTGCCATAACTTTAAGGGATAAAAAAATAAATGGGCGTATCAAGAGTTGAAAGTGGACGGCGAAACCGCCGCTCCTCCCCTCTCCTTCCCTCCCCTCCCCCTCTGGCACCGTCATTCCGAGCGCAGCGAGGAATCTCCCGCAATCAAGCCACCCAAGTGCAGTCGGTTTTGGAGGAGATTTCTCGCTGCGCTCGAAATGACGGGCGCGGCGGGAAAGGAGGGATGGCTGGGTGGCGACTTTGCCGCCGCCCATCCGTAGAGACGGGGCGCGCCCCGTCTCTACATGCCCTGTGCACGTCAGTAACATTAATTGGTAATTCCTGACAGGACTACTTTAAAACGACAATTTGAGTTGAAAATCGACGTAGCCAAATGCCCCTTTTTTTCAAAACAAATTCGGGAATACCAGCGAAAAGACAAGTATCAGCATACCCAGCACCAGCACCCTGACCGTCGCTACTCCCGCTCCCTTCCACTCTTTGAGGAGAATACCCCAAACGTTGCTAAAGGTTACGTTGAGCGACATGAGAATACTCCACGAGAAGGCCAGCATCACCGGACTTTCTTTCAAGAAGCTTTGCCCCATGCCCAGCCCGAAGAATTGCAGGTACCACAGTACGCCCGCCAATGCGCAAAACAGGAGGTTGTTGGTTAGCGTGGCGCCCGAAACGGAAAAATATTGCTTGCCCGTGCGATTTTTCACATTCTGATAAATGCAGTAGATGGCGTTGGTGATAAATCCGCCGAAGGTTACCAGCAATGTGGCGGGCAGCGTAGCGTACAGCTCGGGTGCGTTTAAATCAAGCAGCAGCGTTTTAATCGGTATGCCCGAATTTAGCCCGAGGTTGAAGCAAGCGCTCATCACGCCTGCCAGCAGCGCGATTAGCAACCCTTTTTTCAAGGCGAAATCTTTCACCGCTTTTTTCTTTTCTTCCTCCGACATATTCTGCGACCTCAGCGCTCCCGCATATCCGATGACGGCAATGCCTGCAATGGCAATGCTCACGCCGATGGTTAGCACACCCGTAATTTTTCCGGCTTCGGGGAAAAGCGCGGGCAGCAGCGGCGGAATAAGCGTTCCGAAAGCGGAGCAAGTGCCCAGCGAGAGCGATTGCCCCAGCGCAACGCCCAGATAGCGCATGCTCAAGCCGAAAGTCAGCCCGCCAACGCCCCATAGCACACCAAATCCGATGGTTTTAAGGATAGCGGGCGAGCCGACCGACCCGATAACGCCAAACAACGAATATCCCTCGGGCACCGCCAGCAGCGCACCCAGCAAAGGAAACAGCAGCCAGGCAAAAACTCCCTGCACCAACCAAAAATTTTCCCATCCCCATCCTTTTACTTTTTTTATGGGTACATACGAGCTCGACTGCCCAAAGCTGCCTATCGCAATAATAACAAGACCTATAATAATATTTGACATGGCTTTTTTGTTTTACTAACTTCTCTTGCTCAGCACATCTTTTTCGTAAAGCTGAATATCCTTGATGTACTCCTGCGCCGCCGGTACGCCGTTCTTTTCGCAAAAGTAATCGTAAACGGCGCTCCACGGCAGGGCTTTTGCCTCTTCGAGCAGCGCGAGGCGCTCAAAGTTTTGCCCGTTGGCCTCGTACTCGCGCAGCAGCTCAATAGGCTCGAGCAGCGCCTGCAGCAGGGCTTTTTGCGTAGCGCGGCTACCGATTACGTACGCGCCAATGCGGTTGATGGAAGCGTCAAAGTAGTCCAGCCCAATGTTGGTGCGGCTCAGCGCTCCGGCGCGGACAATCTCCTGCGCCAGCTGCTGTACGCTGTCGTTGAGGATAACCACGTGGTCGCTGTCCCAGCGCACGGGGCGGCTCACGTGCAGCAGGATTTCCGGCATGTAGAGCAGCAGGGAGGATATTTTATCGTAAGTCTCCTCGGTGGGGTGAAAATGCCCCATGTCGAGCGTTGCCATGATGCCGTTCTGCACGGCGTAGCCCATGTAGAACTCGTGCGACCCCACGGTAAAGCTCTCTAACCCGGTGCCAAAGAGCTTGCTCTCCACAGCGTCTTTCACGTTTGGCAGCTTCACCGCAAAGATTTTATCGAGCGATTCCTTCAAATTCTTGCGGTAGAGGTAGCGGTCAACGGTGATGTCCTTTGAGCCGTCGTGCACCCAGAGGTTGTGGCAGGCTTTTGAGCCAAGCTGCCGGCCCATTTCGTCGGCAACGCGGCGGCTGCGGATGGTGTGCTCAATCCAGAACTCGCGAATACCGCTATCGCGGTGCGCCAGCGTCATGTCGCCGCTCTTGGGGTGCGAAAAGCTGGTGCTGTTAAAGTCCAGCTTCAATCCGTTGTCCTTAGCCCAGTCAATCCAGCTCTGAAAATGCTTAGGCTCTATTTGGTCGCGGTCAACCTTTTGCCCGCCAAAATCGCCGTAAATGGCGTGCAGGCTCACGCGGTGGCGACCGGGTATGAGCGCCGCCGCCTTCTTAATATCGCTCTTTACCTCGTCGATGCTGCGAGCTTTGCCCGGGTAGTTGCCGGTAGCCTGTATGCCGCCGGTCAGCTGGCCGCCCGTATTCTCAAATCCGCTGACGTCGTCGGTCTGCCAGCAGTGCAGCGATAGCGAAACCTGCTGCAGGGTATCCAGCGCTTTTACAGCGTCAACGCCAAGCTCTGCATAGCGGGCTACAGCCTCGTCGTATGCTTTTTTTACTCTCTCTGTACTCATCTTTTTTTTAGTTTTAAAAATTCAACAATTAATGGTTCAATAAATTCTGCCGGTTGCCAAAGGATAATATCACTTTTATAAAAAAAATGCTACCTTTGATTTTTTTAAGTTGAACATTGGGGAGTTCTCAACCGTCAGCTCAACTTCATGGCGACAAAGATGGGCTTATTTTGAAAATTATGCAGTTAAAATAATGATTTAATCACTGTAATTTTTGACTTTTTTATATGAAAGTAAAGGACAATACTCGCTACCTGATAGCGAGCGAACATGACTTGCAGTGGGGGTTAATGGTTTGCTCCATAGGTTTTCAAGATATTACCCCGAACGAAACATATCCGCCGCAATGCCACCCCAAGCCCTACCTCTTTAAGCCCGGTCGGGGGCGCGTGCTGGACGAGTACCAGCTGATATACATTACCCGCGGCAAGGGAAAATTCTGCTCCGCCAGCCAGCGCTCAACCGCCGTAAAAGAGGGGATGATGTTCCTGCTTTTTCCCGGAGAGTGGCACACCTACTACCCGTCGGAAAAAACGGGGTGGAGCGAGTACTTTATCGGCTGCAAAGGCTACACGATGGACCAAAGGCTGGAAAAAGGTTTTTTGCTAAAATCAAAGCCCATATTTCAGGTGGGCATGGACGAGGAGTTTGTACGCCTCTACCACAAGGCAATGGACGTGGCGCGCGAGCAGCGCCCGGGGTTTCAGCAGGTGCTCTCGGGAATTGCCAACATGCTGATAGGCTTGGCCTACTCAAAGGATAAGGGCATGAGCTTTTTGGATAAGCAGGTGCAGCAGCAAATAGACAAAGCCCGAATAATTATGCTGGAACACGTGGGCAAAAAAATTACTCCGGAAGTAATTGCCGACCAGCTGGGCATGAGCTACTCCTGCTTCCGCAAAACGTTCAAGGAGTACACCGGTTTTGCCCCCATACAGTACATTCAGGAGCTCAAGCTACAGTACGCCAAGGAGCTGCTCTGGACAACCCAGCATACCATCAAGGAAATAGCGTTTATGCTCAACTTTGACAATGCCGAATACTTTTCGGTATTTTTCAAGAAAAAGCAGCAGCAAACGCCGCTGGAGTACCGCAACTTTTCAAAGGGGATTGGCAACATTCCCTCCCGTCAGGCAAAACAAGAGGGAAGCAAAGGTGGAGGCGCGAGGTAGCGCGGCTACTTCTGCCGGTTCATTTTCATGATTTCTATGCCGCACTCAATAATCAGCCCCAGGCCGTGCTTTTCGTTGTCGCCCACCGGACGGTTGTAGTAGAAAGGCAGGTCGTCGGTAATTCCCGTGCCGACGCAAACATCCTTAAAGCGCCCGTCGTCCGTAATTTTTTCGCTTTTCATAGCCTTCCACCCGTTTAGGGCAATGCTGCGGTAGGAGTCGGGTATCCAGCTTTCGTTAACTGCCTTGGCCACGCCGTAGGTAAACAAAGCCGTTACCGACGATTCCTGATAGGAGTCGCTCTTATCAATCAGCTGATGCCAAAAACCCTGCCCGTCCTGATAGCGGGAGTAGCCCACGATTTGCCACTCCAGCAGGGCTTTCAGGGTTTCCTTTTGAGGATGAGCGTCGGGCATTACGCTTAGCAGCTCGCAGGTTGCCAGGGTTATCCAGCCGTTAGCCCGCCCCCAGCAGGCTACGCCGTTGCGCTCGAGGTCGCTGTAGTAGCAGTGGAAGTAAAGCTGCTTGCCTGCGTCCCACAGGTAACCGGCAATGTTGATGATTTGCTTTGCCGCGTCGTCAAGGTACTTATCGTCCTTAGTAATGTAGGCCAGCCTCGACAAAAACGACACCCCCATGTAGGCATCGTCGGCCCACACGGTCATTGGCCTCGGGAAAGTGCGGCACAGCGTACCGTCGGGCAACCGCTCCTGCCCCGAGGTAATGCGTACGCTTCCGTCCTCAAAGTATTTTTTAAGAGCGGTGTCGGATTTGCCGGTCAGCTCGTACACGTCAATCACCGCAGCGCCCATAGCGCCAAAGTCGTCCAGCTCCTTCATTGTCCACAGCTGCCCGAATGGCCACGTGTGGTGCTTGCGGTCGTTGCGGAACGTTGCCTTAAAATACTTATAGTTGTCAAAGCCAAACGCCACGTGCTTTACGGCGTAGTCCACATACTTTGCTTCGCCCAAGTACTGCCCCAGGTGAATCATGGCGCGGTCGAGCACGCCGTTTGAGTAGTGCCACTCGCCCAGCGGAGATTTAAACTTTACGTCTTCGCCCGCGGGAATATCCTTAGCGCTGACGTAGGTTTTGCCATCCTTTGCGCCGACAAACTCGGTTACCGGCTGCCGCAAAATGTTATCGGCAATGCTTCTGAGCGCCTGCTCATCGGTTTTCTGCGCGCTCGCGCCCAGCGTAGCGCAGGCAACAAGCGGAAGTAAAATATTTTTTTTCATTTTTGTAAAAGCTGAAAAGTTGAAAAAAGGTTGAAGAAAGTTGAAGAAAGTTGAAAAACGCTATCCTTATGTTTGTCTTTGTTTTTGCAGCTTCCATCGCACAATATCTGCAATTAGCTTGCTATCTATTGGCTTTTCGAGCGGAAGCTGTATTGCGCCTTTCGATGTTTTATAGTCCGTTAGCCGCTCGGCAAACGCCTCAATCGCCACAGGGCCGGGATAAATGCCTATGTGGCTTTTGCACACAGCAAAGTAAATGAGATTCTTACCATGCCAGAATGTTGGCATTTGGTACGAAATTTTTTCCGTCGCATTTGGCGCAGCGCTCCGCACCGCTTCGCGAATCTTTTGCAGCAGCGGGCGCACTCTTTCCGCCTGCTCAGCGATATACTTGTCAATTGGCGTAATGCTCATAGCGATTTTTTACTTATCCGTAATCGGTTATTTTCTCTAATTTTTGGTCGTAGCGATTTAATATAATGCTTAAATTGCTTTACACAATGCAAGCAAAAGATGTGCGAGGGGAAATGCCGGAGGTTTTTTCTGTGAAAAAGCACAAGCAAATTCGGCACAATCACTTATCATCATAATGACCATATGCAGACAGCACTAAAACCAAGATTGTTTCATTCTGAATTTGGTAAACGAGGCGATGCTTTTGTGTTATTCTCCTTGACCATTGCCCCGTCTTATTACTCCCTAATGGTTTAGGGTGTCCCGTTCTCGTTTCGGGATGCTCGCGCAATTCTTGGATTAGCGCTGTCAATTTTTTGTGTGCCTGCGGCTCTTACTTTTCAAGTCTGGCGACATCTTCACGGGCTTTTATGGTAAAACCTATTCTATACATTCTTGTGTCCTGATGAGAAATTCATCTAACGTTTCTCCGGGGAGCATATATAGAACTTTCCCCTCTTTAGCCTGCTGCAAGGAACGGTCAATTTCCGCAAAGAACTCCTCCTTGTTCATTAGCGTATCATCATGCTCATCAACATGCGGTACGGTATGCGGTACGTAGCTGGTGCTGTACGGCTTTGTTTTTGGTTGTGTTGCTATCATAATTTTGTTATTTTTAATGGCTGTTTACTCCACGTTTCAATGTGCTATATCAAAAAGTATTTCAAAAAAATCTTTTTTTGTAAGGTTTAAGCTGCGCAGCGCATTTTGTATTATAAATTCAGGAACCGGCTCTACATGTGTTTGCACAATGATTGGACGAAGCAAATCTTTTCTTGACCATACCTCGTGGCCTCCACTTGTACGTATTTTTTTGCACCCAACTTTTTGCAGAAATTCCCGATAATCTGCAATCTTTACGTTGGTGAGTTTTTGCGTTGGCATATTCTACACAAGCTCCGGTATTTCTACATTCCTGCTAACTTTCTGGTAATCCCTGTTGTAAACAATATCCTTTAGCGGCTCGTTGCTGCTAAGCATTTGCTCAACGCTCGGAGTTTGCACCTCCAACTTTTTTCCTTTGGCAATCTTCCAGCCATGCGCTTCAAGGTCTTTTTTTAGCGTTTTTTTCTGTACGCAGTAAGCTATGTGAGCTTCCATCACCTCGCTAAACGATTTTTTAGCGTCATCCTCAGACAGGCCATACGCCGATATATCCATAGATGGGCAGTAGGCAATGTACATTTCTCCTTCTTTAAACGTATAAACATCTACCGTACCTGTTACTTTGTGAACGCCGTGCGAGCTATTAATACTACTCATAACTTGGTTGATTTTGATTGATTGATTATTCTGCAAAGATAGAGAAAATTTGGTCTGTTGATACAATTCCTTGGTTCATATTCTTAATTTTTAATCCGTTACCATCCATTTCTCTGTTTTACTTTTCAATAATTTTCAAATCCCTTTCGAGAAATTTTTGGTACTGCTTATACATAAAATCATAGAAAACGGTAATATTATCGGTTGTTCGCGCTTTTTCCAGCGCCTGAATGTAGGGGATACGGCTGCTCTTGAAAACATAAAATATAGGCAGGTCAAACAGCGCTAAGATATAATTCATAAGCAAGCGGCTTGTACGCCCGTTGCCGTCTGCAAACGGGTGTATGCTTACAAAGCGGTAGTGCAGCTCAAACGCTAATTCGCACTTTTGGTCGAATGTTTGTACTTTGCCGATTTTGTCGTTTACTTCGCTTACAAGCGTTTTCATCAGCGCGGGTACTTTGACGCTGTCGGGGAAGCCCCGCGTCCCGGCAAACACATTCAGCAAGCGGTACTCCCCTCGCGTGCTGTCAAACGTCCCCAATGCGGTGTTGTAAATGCTGCCGGTGTTTTTCACTACCAGCGCCCCGATTTGCCGGATAAGGGTTTCGGTGAGCGTTGCGCGTTCTTTTGCCCCGTTCAGCGTAAAAATAAGCGCTTTTTGGTGGTCAACTACCATTTGTTGCTCGGTAAAGGGCTTGTTTTTGGCCGGTATATCCAAGTCAAGTAAGCTATACACTTGCCCTTCTGTTAGCGTACTTCCCTCAATTGCCGTTGAATGGTAGGTGAGGGCATAGCAGGTAAACTTCTGTAAATCTACTTGCCCCTGCATTGCCTGCCGGTATTGGCTTACAAGCATTTCGAGCTTACTTGTCTTATCCATAAATGCAGCGCAGCTATATAAACCTGAACAACCGGCTCCACCGGATGTTGGCGGGAAATTTTCTGTCGGGGCTAAGCGAAAGCCATACAAACGAGGCCTTGCCTACAATGTGGTCTTCGGGAACGTACCCCCAAAAGCGCGAGTCGAGCGAGTTGTGGCGGTTATCTCCCATCATCCAGTAGTAGTCCATTTTGAAAGTGTAGGTGGTTGCCTCTTCGCCGTTGATGAAAATTTTTCCATCTGCTTCCTTCAACGAGTTGCCCTCGTACACCTCAATAGCGCGGCGGTAAAAGGGCAGCGAGGCGCTGTCCAAGGCGACAGCAGCTCCTTTTTTGGGAATCCAAATCGGGCCGTAGGTGTCCTCTGTCCATGCTAAATCCTCACGCTGCGGGAACACGCGCTGCATGTAGGCCTGCGGGTCGGTATTGTTGCGCTTTACCATGCTCTGCACGTTACCCAGCTTGCCTATCTTTTCGGCTTCGGATTGCGTAAGCGGCATTTCATATACGGCGTACTGCGAGCTGTACATGCGGTCGGCCTTGGGAATTTGCATGTCGTCTAAGAACCTCGGGTTGATGGTCGTTCCGTTGGTTTTTACAAAGTAGTTGTACTGCATTTTCGGAAAAACTTTTTGCGCCTTGCCGTTTACAAAAACCAGACCGTCCACTACCTGTATGGAGTCGCCGGGTAGCCCGATGCAGCGCTTGATGTAGTTTTCGCGCTTGTCAACAGGGCGAGCAAGGATGGTGTAGCTCTTCCAAAGGTTGGCGCGACCGTACTGCCGCACCAGCGCGTAGTAGCTTTCGTTTTGCCGCTCGGCTACCACCGTATCGCCCTCCGGAAAGTTGAACACCACAATATCGTCGTGCTTTACTGACGTGTAGCCCTTGAGCCGGCGGTAGGGATTTTTTATCCACTCCACGTAAGAGGGCGTGTAGCTCGTAAACGGCATGGTGTGGTGCACCAGCGGCATGGCAACGGGCGTGTTGGGAATTTTGGGGCCGTAGGCAACCTTGCTCACAAAGAGGTAATCGCCCACCATCATCGTTTTCTCCATCGAGGAGGTGGGAATTGTGTAGGCTTCGATAAAAAAAAGGCGAATGAGCGTAGCCGCCACCACCGCAAAAATAATGGCGTCGAGCCACTCCAGCGTAACGTTGCGCTTTCTTTTTCCGTTGGCATCTTTCTTTGGCTTCCAAAAAGCCCAGCGCACTTTTTGGGTAACATACGCATCGAATACTACCAGCAGGCCAAAGAGAAACCAGTAGTTCCCCAGCCAAACAACCCACAGCAAATACAGCAGGGCTGCAATTCCAAACTTAAACCAGCGGTTACGTAAAAATTTCATATTTTTTTGGATTTATAGATTTCAGACTGTCAATTGTCAATTGTCAATTATTGATTAGAGTTATTCAATAGACGCTTGCGCCGTCCTGTAGGGACGGCGCAAGTGTCCCTTACCGCTGCAACAAAATCATTTTTGGCACAATACCCAACTATTGAATATAAACTCAATTATTAATTGTTAATTATTAATTATTAATTGTTAATTGTTAATTATTCAGCAGGTCTTCCATTCCGTAGCAGCCTTGCTTTCCCTTCAAAAATTCGGCAGCCAGCACTGCTCCCAGGGCAAATCCCTTGCGGTTTTTTGCCGCGTGGCTCAAGGTAATGCAGTCCACGTCGGACTCGTAGCGCACGGTGTGCGTTCCGGGCACTCCCGCCTCGCGCACCGACACAATGGGCAGCTCGCCTTCCACCTCCGACGCTTCGTTGACCCACTTTTTTAGCGACTTGAGCTCCGACATTATCTCCTCGGCCAGGGTAATGGCAGTGCCGCTCGGCGAATCTTTTTTTTCCGTATGGTGCACCTCCTCCATGCTTGGCCGGTAGCTGCCGGCAGCGTTCATCATGCCCGCCAAAATTTTGTTGACACGAAAAAAAATGTTCACCCCAACGCTGTAGTTTGAGGAGTAAAAAAAGCCGACTTTTTTTGCCTCGCACTCCCGCCGCACAGCCTCCTGCTGCTCAAGCCAGCCGGTAGATCCGCACACCACCGGAACGCCCGCCGCAAAGCAATCGCGGATGTTGTCGGCTGCGGTTTGCGGCGAGGTAAACTCTATGGCTACATCGCACCCCTCTAAGCGCTCGGGCGTAAGCTCGTGGCGATTGTCTATATCAATGGTGAGAGAAATTCGGTGGCCGCGCAGCAGGGCGATAGCCGCAATTTCTTTCCCCATTTTTCCATACCCTATAAGAGCAATATTCATGCTAAATTCTAAAATAGTTTGCGCAAAAGTACGCAAAGGCTTGCAAAGACACGCAATGAGGCTTACTCTTTGCAGCTAATTTATACGAACTAAACGGAGGTTAAAAGATATTCTTTACTATTTCCTCCACGTTGTCGGCTTTGCCCATGGTGTAAAAGTGCAGGGCAGGTACGCCTGCCTCTTTGAGCTCTCGGCACTGCTCTACGCACCACGCTACGCCAACCTTGCGCACATCCTGCAGGTTGCTGTAGCGCTTTGCCTCGTTGACCAAGGCGGTTGGCAAGTCGATGTGAAAAATTTGCGGCAGAACGCTCAGCTGCCGGAGGGCAGAAAAAGGCTTCAAGCCCGGAACGATGGGCACGTTGATACCGTTTTTGCGGCAGGCATCCACAAAGTCAAAGTACTTCCGATTATCGAAAAACATCTGCGTAACCACGTACTCCGCCCCCGCCTCTACCTTCTCCTTCAGGCGCTGCAAATCGGCTTCCATGTTGGGCGCCTCGCTGTGCTTTTCGGGGTAGCCCGCCACGCCAAAGCAAAAATCGGTGGGCGTTACATTTTTCAAATCGGGGTTCAGGTAGCGCCCGTGGTTCATATCTACCGCCTGACGTAAAAGTTCAATGGCGTGGGAGTAGCCGTTTTTTTCCGCCGTAAAGTGCTTTTCGCCGTGCACAGGGTCGCCGCGCAGCACCAGCACATTTTCAATGCCCAAAAAGCTGAAATCAATCAGCATATCCTCCACCTCGCTACGGCTGTAGCCTCCGCAAACGAGGTGCGGCGCCACCTCTACGCCGTACTTATACTTGATGGCAGCCGCTACGCTCACCGTACCGGCGCGCTTTTTTACCACCTGCTTCTCAAAAAAACCGTCGGGGCGCTCCCGGATAACCTCCTCCGCCCTGTGGTTTGTAATATTTACGTACGCAGGGCTGTACGGTACCAGCCGCTCCACCGTTTCGGCAATTTCGGCAAAGCTGGCGCCCTTGAGCGGAGGCATCAGCTCAAAGGTGAACAGCGTGGAGGTAGATTTTTTGATGATATCAATAACTTTCATTGGGCAATTTTTTTATCGCCGCAAAGGTAGCAAAAGTTTCTAAATATTTTTGAGGCAAAACGCTTATACTGTCGCATGGAGGTAGATGAGCAGCAATCGGGCTACTGCACGGGGAATGTTGATTACCGCTCGATTTTTACCGGTCTGCGTGTAATTTAAATTTTTATGTACCTTTACGCTCTCAAAAAAATAATCATTAAAAAATGGATATAAATAAGCACATTGTTGACCAGCGCATCAGGAAAATCGTAGCCGATAATTCCGATAAATTTGCGGGCGAAAGCGACGAGCGGAAAAAGCTGCCAAAGGCTTTCGTTTGCCTGTCTGTGGCTTCCTGCTTGGATATTGAGCTGGAAGAAGCGTTTGGGCTTATTACCGAAGGCGGCAACGATGCCGGCATTGACGCTATCTACATCGGAGGTGTGAATGGCTATGATTTTTCCGTTACCGTTTTTCAAGGAAAGTATGCCTTTGATTTGGAAAAGGAAAACAGCTTTCCGGCCAACGCTATCCAGCGGGTGATTGGAAGCATCGGCGCAATTTTTGACCCAAGCAAGCCCATCGAAATGAACGAAGATTTGATGCCGAAAGTAGAAGATATTCGCTCGTTGATTGCCGACGGCTTTATTCCGAATATCAAGTGCGTGTTTGCCAATAACGGTTTGAAGTGGCAGCAGGAGGGAGATACCCATATTGCCAACGCCGGTTTTCCCGAAAATCAGGTGAAATTTGAGTACTTCAACCATAAGGATATTGTTGATTCCCTGCAATCAAGAAAAAGAATTAACGAAACGTTGCAGCTGGCAGGCAAAAGTATTCAGGAAGATTTTAACTTCAAAAGGGTTTTGGTTGGGAAAATAAATATCGTAGCGTTGGCCACGCTGTTTGAAAAGCACGGCGATAACCTGTTAGACCAAAATATTCGCAAGTACTTGGGGCTGAGTGCCAATCGAGTTAACGCCGGCATGAGGGATACTTTGCTGGGCGAAAAGCGAGAAAACTTTTACTTTTACAATAATGGCGTTACGATGGTATGCAGCAAATTCTCGTACAACGGCTTGCAAGCTGACAATTGGCTTGTCAAAGTTGATGATTTGCAAATAATCAACGGCGGGCAATCCTGCAAAACTATTTTAGATACCGTAAAAAATAATCCTTCTATGGATTATTCCAACGCCTACGTGCTGGTCAGGCTGTACGAGCTGCCGGGCGATGGCGCAGGCTCTTTGATTACCGACGTAACGATTGCAACAAACAGCCAAAATCCGGTTGATTTAAGAGATTTGCGGGCCAACGACGATTTGCAGAAAAGGTTGGAAACAGCCGCTTCGGAGCTGGGATATTTTTACAAGCGGAAAAAAGATAGCGCTGCTTCTTCGCGAGAAGCAACCGTGCTGTCTTCTGTTGCCGCAGAGTCCATATTTGCTGTTTGGAAAAAGAAGCCATATCTGGCAAAATTCAAAAAGAGCGAATTGTTTGGCGCTTTTTACCACGATGTTTTTGATAATATCAACGCCGCGCAGCTGCTCATTTCCGTTTTCGTATACAGATTTTGCGACGCTCAACGAAAAAAGAGCGATTTAAGAGACCGCTTTCCGCATATTCCCTACAGCAGCTACTTTATATCGATGCTTATCGGCGATTTGCTGCTGAAAAATTTAGAGCTTACGCTCGATAAGCTGACGCATAAAGAATTTGAGCGGGCAAAAGCTTACTTTGAGGCAAACAAAGACACCCTTTTTGAGCAAGCAAACAAAAAATTGGTCAATGCTTTAAATCTGCTTTACCCTACTCCCAGCTCTTACGACAAAATAGATAAAAGGCGGCTGTCTGCTACATTCAGGCGGGGCGATTTGATGGCGTACCTGTCCTAATCCAAAGCGGCAAATTAAGTTAGACGGATTAACAAGATGGAAATTTACGGAAATTTTATGGATACATCATTAGAAACAATACTACAGCAAGCGGACACGCTTAAAATACGCTTGCAGCAAGTCCGGCCACTTGACAATGAAGCGTTGAGCAAAATTAAATCCGCCCTCGAAATGGAGTATACCTTTGAGAGCAACCGGATAGAAGGCAATACGCTAACGTTGCAGGAAACGGCATTGGTAGTGAGCGAAGGCGTTACCATCGGCGGCAAAAGCATGAGGGAACATTTGGAAGCCATTAACCACGCGCAAGCCATTGAATTTATCAAAGAAATAGCCTCCGCCGACATTGACATAACAGAGCGTACCGTTAAGGAAATACACGCCCTTATACTGCACGGCATAAACCGGGAACAGGCCGGGCGGTACAGGAGCGTACCGGTAATGATTGTCGGCAGCCGACACATGCCGCCGCAGCCCTACTTGATAGCCCCGCAAATGGAGCAGTTCATCAGGGACTACAGCAGCCTGCAAAGCAGCGGTGCGCACCCTGTTTTAGTAGCCGCTTTTCTGCACGATGAGCTGGTAAAGATACACCCATTTATCGACGGCAACGGCAGAACCTCACGGCTTTTGATGAATCTCTACCTGCTTTCAAAAGGATACCCTATCACCACCCAGAAAGGCGACAGCGAGGCAAAGCAAGCCTACTACGCGGCGTTGGAACAAAGCCATGTTGACGGCGACCGCAAGCCGTTCAATCTGCTTGTGGCAAGCACCGTGAAGCAGTCTTTAGAAAGATATTTACAGATTATTGAAGCGCCGGAGCAGGCGAGAAGCTGAGAGCAAGCGCTATAAAAATTTTTGCGGTAATTTTAACTTGAAAAATAGTAATAATCAAGTTATTGCATGAAAAATATGCCGATTTCCTTGCCAATTTTTTATCCGGCGGTGTGAAAATTAAAAATTTTCATGTATTTTTGCTGCTACCAAAATTTAAATCAAACGTGCTATGGAACTAAAAGCAAAATTAATTCAGATGCTTCCTCTGCAAACGGGCGAGGGGCGAAACGGAATGTGGAAAAAGCAGGATATTATCGTAGAAACCGAAGGAACATACCCCAAAAAAGTATGTATTTCGATTTGGGGCGATAGAGTAAACCCAAGCGTGCTCGTTATGGACAGCATGTTGAACATTTCGTTTGACTTGGAAAGTCGTGAGTTCAACGGTCGCTGGTACACCGATTCGCGCGCATGGAAAATTGAGCCTGCCGACGGCAGCATACACAGTACTCCTGTTGCAGGCGCACCCGTTGCAGGCGCTCCCGCAAGCCAGCCGCAGGCGCCTGAAGCCGCACCGTTTACCGCCAACGAGGAAGGTAAAGACGATTTGCCGTTCTAAGGCAAAGTAAGGAAGCCCGAAGCAATAAGAGTTGAGATTTTTTTAACCTCAACTCTTATTGCTATTTTACTTATCCCTCAGCTTTTACCGCCGCCATTATTCCCATCACCTGCGCAAGAGCATACATGCGCCCAAAGAATGAGTAGCCCGGGTTGTAGTTTTTTTGCGCGTCGCCAAGCATGGTGCGGCCGTGGTCAACGCGCATGGGCAGGCTGGCGGGCGCTTGCTGCTCGAATATGCGCACCAGCTCCACCAAATGCCCCCTGCCCTCGAGGTGCGACGCCTCTACAAAATCGCCGCCGGGCATGGCCTTAGTGCTGCGAAGGTGCACAAAGTGCGACCTGCCCACAAACTTGCGGGCAAGCGCTACCACATCGTTGTGCAGGCCGGCGCTGAGCGAGCCGGCGCAAAAAGCAAGCCCGTTATGCGGGTTGTTTACAGCTGTCAGCAGCCATTCAATATCTTCTTCGCTGGTTACAATGCGCGGCAGCCCCAGCACCTGAAACGGCGGGTCGTCGGGGTGTATGGTCATGTTGATGTCGTATTGGTCGCACACCGGCATAATTTGCTCAAGAAAATACTTGAGGTTTTCGCGCAGCGCGCTCCGGTCTACCCCGCTATACAGCGCAAGCAGCGCTTTGAAGAGCTCCACAGGGTTGCTATCGCCCTCGCGGATATTTCCGTTTACAAAACCCTGCGTTTTTACGATAATGTTATTCACCAGTTCGTCTTTTTCTTTCTGAGTAATGGCGCTGTCGAGCTGCAGCACCTGCTGCATTTCCTCGTCGGTGTAATCTTTTTCTGCGCCGTCGCGCTTCAGGATGCGGCAGTCGAAGTAGGCAAACCGCGCCTTGCTGAAGTAAAGCGACGAAGTGCCGTCGGGCCAGCGGTAGCTCAGGTCGGTGCGTATCCAGTCAATCACCGGCATAAAGTTGTAGCAAACGGTTTTTACGCCGCACTTCCCCAAGTTGGCGAGGCTGACTTTGTAATTTTCAATCAGCCGGTCTCTTTCGGGGCTGCCGTACTTGATAGCCTCCGATACGGGCAGGCTTTCCACCACCGACCAGCGAAGCCCTGCCTGCTCGATGTAGCTTTTCAAATCGCTGATAGCCTCCACCGTCCAAACCTCGCCGTTGGGCACGTCGTGCAGCGCCGTAACAATACCCTCCACGCCAATTTGCCGGAGCATATCAAGCGTAATGCTATCTTTCTTTCCAAACCATCTCCATGTTCTTTCCATAGCTGTCCTTGTTTTTAAAAGTTTGTTTTATACCATTTACTTATCCTTTTTTCCGAACTTAATTTTTATCCACCCCGGCACAAGTATTGCCCCTATAAACAGGTAAATATAGTACGTGATAAGCCTCCACAGCAGGGCAATTATGACGGTAAGGCCGGCCACGGGAATGAGGTCGCCCAAAAACTGCTTGAATACGAACTCGGCAAACCCGCTGCCGCCGGGCGTTGGGCTAACCAGCATCATAATCCACATGATGAGCTGCCGCGCAAAAATCAGCACGTGGTCGTGCACGGCAAAAAATGCGAGAAACAGCGCGTTCACAACCCAGTAGCGCGACGTCCACGAAAGGAAAGTGGCCGCAAAAGACTTGAGCCAGAAAATCAGCGAGCGGTGCTTCAGCTCGGAGGCGTTCACCACAATATCGTCGCCGGCCTTTACTGCGCCGGCCTTCCAGCGGCGCAGCAGCGGCAGGGAGAAGACTTTTATAATCAGCCAGCGCAGGCTGCGCGGCTTGACGAACAGGCCGTAGAGCAGCATAAGCACCCACGTTAGCTTGATGAAGTAGCCCGCCAGCGTGACGGTAAGCAGCCCCGTGGCAATGGTGGAGTTCACCACAAACAGCTGCTGAAAGGGAACAAGCAGCAGCAGCAGGGGAAACATTACCACAAAGTAAATTTCGTCGAGCAGCGAGGTGGCCATCACAATGGCAGAGCTGCGGCCTACGCTTAGCCCCTCCTTGTTTACGTACACCACGGCAACGCTTGTTCCTCCCACCGCCGACGGCGTAATGGCCGAGGTGAACTCCCACAGCATTATCACGCGCAGCGATTGCCTCCACGAGAGCTCCTTATCGCTCAGCAGGCGCAGGCGCAGCATGTAGCCAAAGTCGCGCCCGGCCATGAGCGCCAGCGCCAGCAGCAGGAAGCACCACAGGCGCCACGAAACGTCCACGTTGCGGAGCACGTCGCCGGCGTTGTACACCCGCAGCTTCACTCCCGCTACGCTCAGCACGTCGCCCATGTCAACGCTCATGCTCTGCAGCACGCGGCACCACACCTGCACGCTATCCGCGCGGAGCGCCAGCAGCAGGCTGTCGCCGTTGCACATCAGCACATCGCCGGCCTTTACCTGCCGCTCTATGCGCTTGGTGTTGGCGTACAAAACATCGCCGGTTGAGTAGCAAAGCGCCCCATTGCGCACCGCTACAATGCTGTCGGCAGAAAGCGCAATGGCCTCCTTCGCTACATTCCCCCGGAAAGACGGCTTAGGGTACAGCTCGCCCCAAAAAATAAGCACTACCACCCCCACGCCGATAAGAATGGGGAAAATTACCTTATATGATTTAATTCCCGAAAATATTGAGCGGGACTTGTCTTCTTTCATTCGCTAAAACTTTACAAACATAATTTATCTACAGCTCGCTTTCCTTTAGCCGCTCTGCATTTTCGGCCATTTGCAGGTGGTCTATTACATCCTGAATATCGCCGTCCACAAAAGCGGGCAGGTTGTAAACCGTGTAGCCGATACGGTGGTCGGTCATGCGGCTCTGCGGGTAGTTGTAGGTGCGGATTTTGGCCGACCTGTCGCCACCCGAAACCATTGTTTTGCGCTTGCTCGCAATGTTATCAATGTACTTTTGGTACTCGATGTTGTAGATGCGCGTACGCAGCTCCTCCATAGCTTTTGCCTTGTTTTTGAGCTGCGACTTTTCGTCCTGACACTGCACCACAATGCCTGTGGGGATGTGCACGAGGCGCACGGCGGAGTAAGTGGTGTTGACCGACTGCCCGCCGTTGCCCGACGAGCAAAATGTATCAACGCGCACGTCGCTTTCCTTTACCTCTACGTCAAATTCGTCGGCTTCGGGAAGCACCGCTACCGAGGCGGCGGAGGTATGTACGCGGCCTTGCGCTTCGGTTTGCGGTACGCGCTGCACGCGGTGTACGCCGCTCTCGTACTTCAATACGCCGTACACGTTTTCGCCCGATACCTTCATCACCACCTCCTTGTAGCCCCCCAGCGAACCCTCGGAGAACGACGTTACCTCCATGCGCCACCCTTTCTTTTCGATGAACTTGCCGTACATGCGAAACAGGTCGCCCGCAAAAATTGAGGCTTCGTCGCCGCCTGTGCCGGCGCGGATTTCTACAATGGCGTTCTTGCCGTCCTGCGGGTCGGCGGGCGTAAGCATGAGCCTGATTTGCTCCTCCAGCTTTGGCTGGCGCTCCTCCAGCAGGGCAAGCTCTTCGCGCGCCATTTCGCGCATGTCGCTGTCTTTTTCGTTGAGCAAAATATCGCGCGCCGCCTCCACGTTGCTCAGCAGGTTGCGGTACTCGTCGCAAGCCTTCACAATAGGCTCCAAGTCGCGGTACTCCTTGTTTAGCGCAACGTACCTTTTCATATCGGCAATAACGTCGGGGTCGGACAGCTGCTGACCTGTCTCCTCAAACTTATGCTTCAGCCCTTCCAGCCGGCTTAGAATTTTATTTTCAGGCATGATAGATTTAAAAATTCAAAAATTCAAAAATTAGAGTTTATATTCAATAAATGCTTGCACCGTACCGTTAGGGACGGCGCAAACGTTCCTCACCGTTGCAACAAAATCATTTTTGGCACAATATCCAACTATTGAATATAAACTCTATTCAGGTCTCAAAAATTCAAAATTCAAAATTCAAATTTCAAATTTCAAAATTTCAGCAATACTCAAACGTTCCCTTGTCGCTGCGAATGGTGAGCTTTTTTGCCGCCGATTTCTCCACGCGCCCTACAACCTGCGCGTCCACGCCAAAGCTTTTTGAAATGGCAATAATGCTGGCGGCATACTGCGGCGGCACGTACAGCTCCATGCGGTGCCCCATGTTGAACACCCTGTACATTTCGCGCCACGAGGTTTGGCTTTGCGACTGAATAAGCGCAAACAGCGGCGGCGTGGGGAAGAGGTTGTCCTTGATGATGTGTAGCTCGTCAACAAAGTGCAGCGCCTTGGTTTGTGCACCGCCCGAGCAGTGCACCATGCCGTGGATGTGGGGGCGCATTTCGTTCAGCGCTTGCCGCGCTATGGGGGCATAGGTGCGCGTGGGCGACAGCGCCAGCTTGCCGGCGTCCAGCGGCGTGGAGGTTTTGTCCGTCAGCCCGTATGTTCCGCTGTACACCAGCCGACGGTCAATTCCGTCGTCGTAGGTTTCGGGGTATTTTTCGGCAATGTGCTTGCCAAAAACATCGTGCCGCGCCGACGTCAAGCCATTGCTGCCTATGCCTCCGTTGTACTCGCGCTCGTAGCTTGCCTGCCCAAAGGAGGCCAGCCCGACAATCACGTCTCCGCCGGCAATATTTTTATTGTCGATAACTTCCGATCGCTTCATGCGGGCGGTTACGGCGCTGTCCACAATGACGGTGCGCACCAAGTCGCCCACATCGGCGGTTTCGCCGCCGGTGAGGTAAATGCTCACCCCCAGCTCGCGCAGCTCTTCGCACAGGCTTTCGGTGCCCTCAATAATTGCCCGCACCACCTCGCCCGGCACGAGCCGCTTGTTGCGGCCAATGGTGGACGATAGCAGTATGCCTCCGGTAACGCCCACGCAGAGCAGGTCGTCGAGGTTCATCACCACGGCATCCTGCGCTACGCCGCGCCACACGCTCAAGTCGCCGGTTTCGCGCCAGTAGGCGTAGGCCAGCGACGACTTTGTCCCCGCGCCGTCGGCATGCATTACCAAGCAGTGGTCTGCGCTGCCGCTCAAGTAGTCGGGGATTACTTTGCAAAAGGCTTTTGGAAAAAGCCCCTTGTCCAAATTTTTTACGGCGCTATGCACGTCTTCCTTCGAGGCCGAAACCCCGCGCATTGCGTAGCGGTCTGTTATCATTATTCAAAATTTCAAAATTCAAAATTCAAAATTTCATTACTGCTGCGTTGCCGAGATAACCTTAAACTCCGTGCGCCGGTTCAGCTGGTCAACAATATCTTCTTCCTCTCTGTTGCTCACATGCCGGCGAATAAAATCATCATTCAGCGTGCTGCCTTCTATCAGGAATTTATGCTGCGCCGCCAGCGCTTTGCTTACAACGCGCGGTGTTGATTCTCCGTATCCCTTTGCCTGCAGGCGGCTTGCCTCAATACCCTTGCCCACAAGGTAATCTACCACCGACTGCGCTCGCCGTTGCGACAGGTTGAGGTTAAACGTCGAATCGCCGCGGCTATCGCTGTGCGACGATATTTCGATGCTGACGCCCGGATTGTCGTTGAGCACCTCAATCAGCTGGTTGAGCGACTCCTCCGATTCTACGCGCAGCTCCCACTTACCCAAGTCGTACAGGATGTTTTCGAGCTCTATGGCCTTCGCCATGGAGCGCATACGGAAATCTTCGCGCAGCGTGGTTATTGTTTCCAAGCCTTTGGTGGAGAACTTCGCTTTTTGGTTAAAAAATCCGGTTTTGGTTACCACCACAAGGTAATCCGTCTCCGGGCGAAGCTGCAGCGAAAACAGCCCGTCTTTTTCCGTTTTCTGCATTTTTGTTTCGCCGTCGCTGGAGATGATTTTTACGCTGGCGTCGGCAATAGGCGTAATGTCCTCGTAGCTGCGCACGCTGCCAATGAACATGTACTTTGCCTCGGGCAAAACAAAGCGGTAGATATCGTCGCCGCCCCTACCGCCCTTGCGCCGCGAGGCAAAGTAGCCCGCCTCCCGCTCTCGCTCAAAGATGATGGAAATATCGTCGGCCGGCGAGTTAATGGGCATACCCATGTTTTCTACCAGCCACCCGCCCTGCTGCTTTCTGGAGGCTTTGAAAATATCCAGCCCGCCCAACCCTTTGTGCCCGTTGGAGGAGAAGTAGAGCAAGTCCGCGTTCCTTGTGTAGGGGTACATTTCGTCGCCCGCCGTGTTGATGCTTGCCCCCATGTTGACAGGCTCGCCCCACTCGTCGCCTTCGCCCTGACGGTTTGCAACCCAAATATCAAATCCGCCATACCCGCCTTCCATATCCGAGGCAAAGTAAAGCTCCGTGCCGTCCTCCGAAAGGGAGGGGTGCGCCACGTTGAACGTGCTGTCGGACAAGTTTACCTTGTCCACCTCCACCCATGCGCCTTCTTCGCTGCGCGTTGCAGCGCAAATGCTGCACCCTATTTTGGCGCCGCGCGTGAGGCACTGCGTAAAGTACATGCCTTGCAGGTTGGGGCTAAGCGAGCACACGCCTTCGTCGGACTTGGTGTTGACCTCGCCGTCAATTTGGGCAGGCTTTGACCAGCGGCCGTTGCGCGATTGCTTCGAGAAAAAAATATCGGTAGATTTGTCGCCGGTTACAATATTCTTTTTTTTGCCCAGCGCATCCTCGCGCGACGAGGTGAAGTACACCACCGAGTAGTCGTCCTCGGCAAAGGTAGGGGCAAAGTCATCCTTGTTGCTGTTAAAATCGCTGACGTTATCCACCAGATACCGGGTGCTGCTAAGGGCGCTGTCGCGCAGCGCCGCGCAGGTTTCCAGCATTTGCCGCGTCAGGGAATCCTGCGGCGCCAGCTGGAGGTATTTTTCGTAGGTTGCAGCAGCGGCAGCGTACTTTTCGTTGGCCTGCTGCGTTTTTGCCAGGCCAAGCAGCACGTCGGGGTTGGAGTTGCCGCGCGCAACGGCGCGCTCGTAGTAGGTTTCGGCCTGACGCATGCCGCCCGCCAAGCGGTAGCTCTCCGCCAAGCGAAACAGCACCTCCGGCTGCTGCCCCCGCTTAAGCCCGGACTTCGTCATCAGCTTGCGGTAGCGCTCTGCGGCGCTCGAGTATGCCTGCTGCTCGTAGCTTTTGTTTGCGCGCTTGAGCTGCCACTTTACGGAGCACGAAGCGCAGCACGCCAGCGCAACCGCAACGAGCGCAAGGCTCAAGTACGATTGGCTGCTTGCATGTCGGTATTTTAAAAAGCGCATGGTGAATGTATAATTCTTAATTTTTTACGGCGTACGCAAAGCTTGCTCTGCTCGCATGTTGGCATTTTTGCTGTACGCCGGAGCGCCGGCTTTTGAGAGCGCATTGCTGCAAAGATAGCTATAAAAAAAGATACTGCAAATTTGAGACGGCGTGGCTAATTCTTTTTTTTTGAGGCGCTACGGCAAGGCAACCGCACGAAATTTTGAGGTAGGCCGCTTGCGCGATTGTGCACAAAACCTCATTTTTACCTAATTTTTCTTACAAAACAACCTCAGTAGCATATAATTACATAATATATCCAAACCTCATTACCTTATTTTTTCGCTGATTAATGGGGTAATGAGGTATTATGTGTGTTCTAATTCATTGCTACTGAGGTTGTTTTGTAAGAAAAATTAGGTAAAAATAAGGTTTTCAGCTACCCCACATTCTATCTACATTCTAACTACCGAGCTGCAAGCTATTTTCATAGCACCTCAAAAAAAGAAATAGCCAAAATTTTGGCTATTTCTTTTTTTGAGGTGCTGCTATGCATCACAATACCGGATAACAAGCCTCCGGATTCACCCGATATTCGATGAATTACACTACGCTATAACTTTTTCATTGCTTATTTTAGATAATTTAATAATACCATCCGCTCGCCTGCCAACTTTTCTTAGAAAAAGTATATACCTTTGTCGCTCAACGTTTGCTCATTCTGATTGGTAAAGTTGGTAAAGCTTGGTAACCCGTTCAGAAAAAAGCGCATGTAATTTAATTTTTATGCCGCAAGCCAATGTAATTAGGAATTACGAATTAGGAATTACGAATACCTCTCAACCCGCTGCCCGCAGCCTCTTGCCGGTAGCGATGCGCTATGCGCGTACGTTCCATCCGGCAGCTGATGTAATTCAAAATTTCTCCGGCGTAAGCCCAATTGTTAATTATAAATTGTTAATTGTTAATTATTCTAAGCACACACAGGGCAGGCACACAGGGCAGGCACACAGGCCAGCCCCAACACACACACACACACACACACACACACACACACACACACACACACACCATCGCTATCCCGCCCACCCGCTTTTTTTTAAAAGGGCAAAGGAACTATTTTTTTTCAAGAATACCAACTGTATATTTCGTCCCGAAGCGTCCGGCGTACCTGCCGTAGCTGCGGGCTGCACCTTATTTTCCTCA
>JAISGH010000168.1 GCA_031263185.1 Prevotellaceae bacterium
AAACGCGCTTTTGAAATATCTAATTTGTAATTATTAATTCGCTCATTATTATAAATTTATATTTTTATCTGTCTTATAACCCTTTGTTATTATTATATTTAACAAGGGTGGGAAACTTCAAATTTTAATAAGGTGTGAGGATTTGGAGAAATTTCCGCCTTTGCGGGAATGGCGGCAGTTTTTTTCACCCCTCAACGAGTTTTTTGTACTTCAGCCGGTGCGGAGTAGCGTCGCCCGCGCGCTTTTTCTTGTGCTCCTCGTAGTCGCTAAATCCGCCCTCGAAGAATACTACTTGCGAGTCGTCCTCAAAGGCAAGGATGTGCGTTGCAACGCGGTCGAGAAACCAGCGGTCGTGCGAAATGATGACGGCGCACCCGGCAAAGCTCTCCAAGCCCTCCTCCAGCGCACGGATAGTGTTAACGTCCACATCGTTGGTAGGCTCGTCGAGCAGGAGCACGTTTGCCTCCTCCTTTAGCGTAAGCGCCAGATGCAGCCGGTTGCGCTCGCCGCCGCTCAGCACGCCGCACTTTTTCTCCTGATCGTTGCCGCTAAAGTTGAAGCGCGAAACGTAGGCACGGGCGTTTACGCTCCGCCCGCCAAGCGTGACGATTTCGCTGTTCTCGGCAATCGTTTGGAAAACGGTTTTGTCGGGGTCTATTTTTTTATGCTGCTGGTCAACGTAGGCAATTTTGACGGTTTCGCCCACCTCAAATGTCCCCTTGTCCAGCGTTTCCATGCCCATAATCATGCGGAAAAGCGTGGTTTTTCCGGCTCCGTTGGGGCCAATGACGCCCACAATGCCGGCAGGGGGCAGCGCAAAGCTTAGATTTTCGAACAGCACACGGTCGCCAAAGGATTTTTTCACGCCCTGCGCCACAATCACCTTATCGCCAAGGCGGGGCCCGTTGGGGATGTACATTTCGAGTCGGTCTTCCTTTTGCTTGCTATCCTCGTTGAGCATTTTGTCGTAGGCCGCCAGGCGGGCTTTCGACTTGGCCTGACGCGCCTTGGGATTCATGCGCACCCACTCGAGCTCGCGCTCCAGCGTTTTCCTGCGCTTGCTTTCCTGCTTTTCTTCCTGCTCCAGCCGCTTTGATTTTTGCTCCAGCCACGATGAGTAGTTGCCTTTCCAGGGGATACCCTCTCCGCGGTCGAGCTCCAGTATCCATCCGGCCACGTTATCCAGAAAGTAGCGGTCGTGCGTTACGGCAATCACCGTTCCTTTGTACTGCTGCAGGTGCTGCTCCAGCCACAAAATGCTTTCGGCGTCGAGGTGGTTGGTAGGCTCGTCGAGGAGCAGCACGTCGGGCTCGCGGAGCAGCAGGCGGCACAGCGCCACGCGGCGGCGCTCGCCACCCGAGAGGTTCTTGACGGTAGCGTCGGGGTCGGGGCATCGCAGCGCGTCCATGGCGCGCTCCAGCTTGCTGTCTATCTCCCAGCCGTTGGCGTGCTCTATCTTTTCGGTCAGCTCGCCCTGCCGCTCAATGAGCTTGCTCATTTCGTCGTCGCTCATTGGCTCGGCGAACTTGCCGTTCACCTCTTCGTACTCTTTGAGCAGGCTCACCACCTCCTGTACGCCCTGCTGCACCACTTCGCGCACGGTGGCGCTTTCGTCCAGCTGCGGCTCCTGCTCAAGGTAGCCCACGCTGTAGCCCGGCGCCCACACGACTTCGCCCTGATATGACTTTTCCAGCCCGGCGATGATTTTCATCAGCGTGGATTTGCCGGAGCCGTTAAGCCCGATGATGCCTATTTTTGCCCCGTAAAAAAACGAGAGGTAAATATCCTTGAGGATTTGCTTGTTGTTGTTGGGCAGTACCTTCCCAACGCCATTCATCGAAAAAATTATTTTTTCGTCGGACATATTTTTAGCTTCAAAAATTCAAAAAAAGTTGGCTACTTGCTGCTGTTGACAATCATATCAAAGTCGTTTTTCTGGAGCAGAAAGTTTTTGGGTTTACTTTCGTAGTAGTAGTAGTAGAGCGCACCGTCGGTGTCCATAATCATTTTGTAGCCATACGCGCCTTTTTCGCTTCCCTGCGGGTACACGGTGAAGGCAATTGCGGCGTTGGCCTCCCGTTCGCTCACCACGCGGGCAATATCGTCCTTCTCTACAAAGCGAAACAGGTTGCCGTGCTCGGCCTCCATTTCGCGAATATTCACCTTAGCGTTAACGTCGCTTTTGCAGACGTAAATGGTTTTGCCTTTGAGCTGCGGCATGTTGTAGTTGTAAGCCTGCAGCCGCTGCTGAAAGCTGGCTACTACTCTGTCCTTAAACGATTTTTCCTTGAGATTTTCGGCATGCTTTTGCACAAACATAACCATTGGGTTGAGCATCAGCGTCGGCACGTCGCCTTCGACCGATTCGCAGGCCAGCGGAGCTGAGGCAACCTCTGCCATCAAATCCAAGCTGGTCTCGGCCTCCTTGCTCCCCATGAGCAGGCTCAGGTAGAGGTAGGGGCGCTTGAGCTTGTCCTTACTTTCTGTCACCTTGGTTAGCATCAGGAACGAATTGCCTTCGCCGGTACGCAAGGCGTCAAACTCGGCCAATCCTACCACCTTGTAGGGGGTTGCCGTCCACAGGCGCCTGACGGCATCGTTCAGGAATGCGTCGAAGATGATGTTGTCGTTGGTGGTTACCACGTAGGTGGTTGACTTGAAAAAAGCCGCAAGTTGCTCGTCGCTAACCATGCGACGCTCTGCTGCGTGGACTTGCCCGAGCGCCACCAGCACCGAAATAGCAGTAAGAATACGCTTCATTTTTTTATTGATTTTTTATTGATTTTTTTATTGATTTTTTTATTGCTAACTATACATACATACATTGCACTATACAGCAGCACGCTGCTGTAAGCGGTTGTGAGCTGTAAGAATATTTTTGCTTGCGCATTTCGTGCAAATATAGCGAAAATTTACAATTTTATTGTTTCGGCTGATGAATTTTTCCACCGATATGCCGAATGAAACGGGCTAATTTTCCAATACCGACCGCATTTAGGTAGCTATGGAAATCGGCGCGGCCTTTTTTTGGCAAAATATTTGCTAAGCAATGACGAATAAACAAGATATAACAGTTAACAGTGTCATCCCATAGAGACCTCACCCCCGGCCCCTCTCCGAAGGAGAGGGGAGGCTGACGCCGAATATCGTGTC
>JAISGH010000211.1 GCA_031263185.1 Prevotellaceae bacterium
GTAGCCGCATGGGAGGAGATTCCTCACTGCGCTCGGAATGACGGCGCGAGGGAGGAGGTAGCCGCATGGGAGGAGATTCCTCACTGCGTTCGGAATGACGAGCGCGAGGTGCGCCGTCAGGAATTCAAAATTCAAAATTCAAAATTTCTAAAATGAAACAACCTTTTTTTAGATGCGCCGCGCTAAGCGGGATGCTGGCAGCATTTACGCTAACTTCGTGCAAAGAAGATAAAAATTTGGACAGCAGTCCGCCGGACGAAGAAGCGCCTGCGGCGCTGAGTATTTCCCTCAGCGCCGACTCCCTGTACGTGGATATTTTTCAGGCGAGCAAGCCAACGATTACGGGCAGGGTAACCGCCGCAAACGCCTTGCAGAGCGTAGCCTGCTACGTGATAGACACCTACGACGAGCTTTTGCCGACAGGTGCGCCGGTTACCGAGTTCGAAAATCCAAAGGAGTACAGCCTCCGGGTTGACCTGAACTTTAATGAGGTTATGAAAGGCTTTCGGGTGGTGGCAACAGACGCCAAAGGGCAGGTTGCGGCAAAAGCCATTCCGCTGCTGGTGGTCGATTTGCTGCGCTGGGAGCCGGAGGTGGCGCTGCTGCCGCTCAGGGATACCGCCGCCGTATCAATGGCCGTTGCCGATACGCTGCCAATAGCGGTACGCGCCTCGTCGGGCGCAGGGATAGCGAGCTTCAAAGTTTACCTCGTGGAGCAGCGTAGCGCGCAGCTAAGCGAAACTTTAGTAGCCGAAGCAGACTTTACGCCAAGGCCGTATGAGCCGGAAACCGGCAGCTATACCGTTACCTGCACACCCTGGACGGTTGCCGTAAAAGTCGCTGTAGGCAACGGAAAGGGGCACGTAAAGTACGTGGAGCAGCCGGTGAAAATCACCGACAAAGACCTTGTTACGCCGCAAATCGGCATACTTTCGGTGAACGATACTATCAAAGCCTCGCTATCGCTGGCATCCAAAACAACGTTGCAGGTAGAGATTTTTTCGGCAGCGGGGTTGAGCAGCGTCCGCTACTACGACCACAAGGCCAACGGCGACTCGGTTGAGCTGAAGTCAGCCAACGCTCAGGGCTTGCTGAGGTTCACAGATGCCTACATCTTTACCGTTACCGGCAGCACGGTTGGGTTTAGCATTACGGCAACCGGCAGCAACGGCGATGTTGCCCGCCTGTACAAGCCCGCAAAGCTGCACAATCCGTACAGCATTATAGTGGCCGCCGACGGAAGCGGTACGCATACAACCATAAAGGCGGCATTTGCGGCTATCCCCAACAACAGCAACAGCCCAACGGTGGTGTTCATCAAAAAGGGAACATACCGGGAATGGCTAATTCTCGAAAGCTCCAAAAGAAATGTGATTTTGGTAGGCGAACATGCCGACAGCACCGTCATTACCTACAACGCCGCCGCGCCGGACCCCTACCCCACCGACGGGTCGGCGCCAAAAGCTGCAAGCGGGAGCACCATCGGGACAATGGGGTCGGCAACGCTGCACGTGGAGGCAGAGAATTTTTACGCCGAAAACCTTACCATTCAAAACACGGCTGGCGTCAGCGCAGGGCAGGCGGTGGCGCTACGCACCACCAAGGACAAGCAGGTTTTTGTCAGCTGCAAGCTAAAGGGCTTTCAGGATACGCACTACACGCATGGCAACGGTCGGCAGTACTACAAAAATTGCCGCATAGAGGGAACGGTGGATTTCATTTTTGGCAACGCCGCAGCCTACTTCGACGAGTGCGTGCTGTACTGCCTTGCCCGTAGCGGCGGCGGAGAGGTTACCGCCGGCGCAGGGCCTGCCGGCAAGTACGGCTACGTATTCAACCATTGCGTCATCGAAGGAAGTGCTACCGCCGGAAGCTATTCGCTCGGCAGACCCTGGCAGGATAGCTGCCACGTGGTCTTTATGAATACCTCCATGAGCGGTGCCATCAAGGCAAAAGGCTGGGATACGTGGAGCACCAAAACCTACAAGTACCGCGAGTATAGCAATTCCGGTACGGGAGCAGGCAACACCGCTACACGGGGAAACAACAGTACAGACCCGGGTACCTTCAAGTATCTAACCGACGAGGAAGCTGCCGACTACACGCTGGAAAAAGTAATGCGTCAGCAGCCAAACGAGGCGCAAACAGTTGACAATTGGCATCCAAGCCAGCTGATAAACAGGGCAGAGAGCATTTTAAGGTAGGCAAAATGAATGAAAGCGCTTGCGCCGTCCCGTTAGGGATGGAATGTTGGTAGAAAATGGCGAACATTCTACCTCTTTTTTTCAATTCTCAGTCATAAATTGCTACCTTTGCTGCTACCCATAACCTGCTTAGGAGTTTAGAAGCGTAGCACCTCTAAATTTCCAAGCTCCTAAATTTCTATAAGCTATGATGTACAAAAAAATTTCTCTTTTGCTGCTCTTTGCGGGCATGTCGCTATCGCTGAGCGCACAGCGCTACGTTTCCGAAGTCTGGCTTCCGGACAGCGGCAACGGTTACTACAAAAACCCGATACTCCACGCCGACTACAGCGACCCCGACGTATGCCGCGCAGGCGACGACTACTACATGACCGCCTCAAGCTTCAATTGCATACCAGGGCTGCCCATACTACATTCAAAAGACCTCGTCGGCTGGCAGCTTGTAGGCCATGCGGTGGCCTGCGGGCTGCCGCAGGAAGCCTACAACAGGCCGCGCCACGGCGACGGTGTTTGGGCGCCGAGTATCCGCCTGCACAACGGCGAGCTCTACATCTTTTTCGGAGATCCGGACTACGGCATTTACATGACCAAAGCCGCAAAAGCCGAAGGCCCGTGGACACCGCTCGCGCTGGTCAAGGAGGGCAAGGGGCTGATAGACCCCTGCCCGCTGTGGGACGACGACGGCAGCATTTACTTAGTGCATGCCTACGCCGGCAGCCGCGCCGGCATTAAAAGCCTGCTGGCGCTATGCCGGCTTTCGCCCGACGCTACGAAAGCCGTTACGGAAGACATCGTCATCTTCGACGGGCACGACGCCGACGAAACCATTGAAGGCCCCAAATTTTACAAGCGCAACGGCTACTACTACATCTTTGCTCCGGCCGGCGGCGTTGCCACAGGCTGGCAGCTGGCGCTACGCTCCAAAAGCGTGTTTGGCCCTTACGAGCGAAAGGTGGTGCTGGCGCAGGGCAAGAGCGCCGTCAACGGCCCGCATCAGGGAGCGTGGGTTGATAGTAAGAGCGGCGAGGATTGGTTTTTTCACTTTCAGGAGATACCCGCCGCCGGCCGCGTGGTGCACCTCCAGCCCATGAGGTGGGTCAACGGTTGGCCGGTGATAGGCGAGGATGAGGATGGCGACGGCTGCGGCAATCCGGTAGCGGCGTACAGAAAGCCTAACGTTGGCGCTACCTACCCCGCCGCAACGCCGGCAGAGAGCGACGAGTTCAACGGCAACAGGCTTGGGCTGCAGTGGCAGTGGCATGCCACCCCCCGCCCGTGGTGGGCGTTCCTCAACAGGGACAGGAAGCAGCTGCGGCTCTTTTCCGTTCCCCTGCCCGACAGCGCCGGCAACCTCTGGGAGGCCGGCAACCTCCTGCTACAGAAATTCCCTGCGCCCGACTTCAAAGCTACCGTCAAGCTAAAGCTTACGCCCAACAGCAGGCTCAACGGCGAGCGCGCCGGGCTGCTCGTCATGGGAGCTGACTACGCTGCTGCCTACATCGAAAAAACGCCCAACGGGTTTGTGCTTGCGCAAAGCGATTGCGCCAAAGCCGACAGGAGAACTCCCGAGCGCGTAAACGCTACGGTGAAGCTGCCGGACGGAGAAGTTTTTCTGCGCGTACAAGTCAACGGCAACCGGCTGTGCACGTTTGCCTACAGCCGGGATGGAGTAAAGTACGCGCCGCTGGGGCAAGAGTTCACGGCGCAGTCCGGCCGGTGGATTGGCGCCAAGGTTGGGCTGTTCTGCCAGCGTCCCAAGCCTTTCAACGACGGCGGCTGGGCAGACGTTGAGTACTTCAGGGTAAGCAGGTAGCTGCCACGCAGCATGTCACCACGCCGGCGGTTTCGGTACGCAGCCGGCTGTTGCCCAAGCTGACCTCCACAAATCCATGCTGCCGCGCCAGCGCCACCTCTGCCGGGCTAAAATCTCCCTCGGGGCCAACCAGCACCAGCGTACGACCGTGGGGCTGTACGGCATCCTTCAGCGGCGTTTTTTGCGACGCCATGCAGTGGGCAATACACTTAATACCGTCAAAAGGTTGCGCCGCAAAGGAGGCAAAATCCTGCATTGAGCGCAGCGCCGGGTGGTACGCCTTGAGCGATTGCTTCACAGCCGATGTTACCACCTTTTCCAGCCGCTCGGTTTTTATCATTTTCCGCTCGGAGCGCTCGCACAGCAGCGGCGTAATCTCGTCCACGCCAATTTCGGTCGCTTTTTCCAGAAACCACTCATACCGCTCAATATTCTTGGTTGGAGCGATCGCCACGTGCAGGTAGTAGCTCCGCCTGCCCACCTCGCGCTGCACGTCGGTTACGCGCACCGTGCAGCGCTTGCCGCACGTGTTGGCAATGCGGGCAGCGTACAGCCCTCCGCGCCCGTCGGTGAGGTGCACGGTGTCGCCTGCACTCAGCCGTAGCACACGCGTACAGTGCTGCGATTCTTCCTCGCTGAGCGTATAGATATCGCCGGATATGTCGGGGGTATAGAAAAGATGCATGACTGTGTGAGGTTACGTAAGGAAACTCCTAACCATTACCCTGCCCGTAGTAAGCGCCCGCGCCGTGCTTGCGGTAGAAATGCTTCTTGATGAGTTCGGGGGTCATTTCGAGCTTGGGGTTAATACCGTACGAAAGGCAGGCCATTTTGGCTACCTGCTCCAGCACCACAGCGTTGTGCACGGCATCGTCGGCATCCTTGCCCCACGCAAACGGGCCGTGGCTCTTTACCAGCGCCGCCGGCACGTGCGCCGGGTTGATGCCGGCAAAGCGCTCCACTATCACGTTACCCGTTTCGAGCTCGTAGGCGCCGTTTATCTCCTCGTCGGTCATAGCGCGGGTGCAGGGGATAGCTTGGCTGAAGTAGTCGGCCTGCGTAGTGCCGATGTTGGGAATATCGCACCCCGCCTGCGCCCACGCCGTGGCGTAGGTAGAGTGCGTATGCACAATGCCGCCCACCTCGGCAAACGCCCTGTACAGCGCAAGGTGCGTGGCGGTATCGCTCGACGGCTTATACCGTCCCTCCACCACCTTCCCCTCGAGGTTTACCAGCACCATATCGTCGGCAGCCATGCCGTCGTACTCCACCCCCGACGGCTTAATCGCCACAAGCCCGCGGCTGCGGTCAATGGCGCTTACGTTGCCCCACGTAAAAATTACCAGCCCGTACTTCACCAAGTCGAGGTTGGCGCGAAAAACTTTTTGCTTAAGGTCTTCTAACATTGCAATTTCAGGATTTTATAAATGTATCCCTTTCTTTTTCCCCTAACCTTACCTAACTGCTTTCTTTTGCAGCTGTAGAATATTTTCCGGCTTCGCGCCTAATGTATTCAATCAGCTCACTTCTTTTTTCTTGTAATATTTTTTTTGGAACATACAGCAGGAAAAAAGCATTCCGAACTTTCAGCGGTGGAACAGAGGCAATGGTGTCCAACTTAACGACCTCGTCTTTGATGAGAATATTTATATCGGGAATAGCAATCTGGTTATACTCATCATCTAACTTCTCTTCCAAATGAAAATCTTCATCTTCTTTCGGAGAGACAATCCCGTTTACCTCAAGAAATGAAATTATTATATCTTTAATTTTGCTATATATTGGAGTCTGTTCGTTATCACCAAAAAAATAGTTGTAATCAGCGCTTGTTTTCCAAACAGGCCTTAGCCTGTATTTTCTATAAAACCATTCTTGAGCATGTTCTGATTCTGTAAGATGAACTTTCATTATGTGTATTAAATCGTCATCTGTCAGCAGTCGAAAGGTATATTCTTTGATTTTAACAGCATCTTCCTTTATTGCCTGTAAGGAGATTATCTTACCCATAATATCATCCTTACCCATAATCTTATCGGGCGATTTTCCCAATATGCTTGCCACTTCCTCTATTGCCTTTTTCAGCACATAGGCATCATACTTAATTAAATGGTGATGGTGGATTGTGGACGTTATGGCTTTTTTGGCCTGCACCAGCGCTAATATTTCGCTAATAGCTCTTTTATGATAGCATATATCTAACTTATTTTCCCTTTTCGGGTCTGGAAAGATATAAAGGGAACTTAGTAATCTTTCGTAATCTACGTTCTTTGCAACTCCTCGTCCGCATGCCCACTGGTCTCGCGCCAGGTAGTCAAGCTTATCTACATCTATGGTTTTCCCATTCAGTAAGCGAATGAACAAATTATAAACCTGTTTCTCTAATTTAGCCTTATTGTCGTCATGCAACTCATCGCGGTATGCCATCCCCATTATCATTCGTGCTACAAGGTACGGATCAACCTTGAAGCGTAAAATGGCATCAAAATACTCCGATAGCACCAAAATAGCGCTTGTCTTTTCATGTGGTTTGGGAGCAGCAGTAGTATTTATTTTCTTATAGTCACTACAAAAAAGTGTAAACTCGTTGTTCATGTTAGTTGCATGCATAATGCTTATACCGCCATCTACGCTATTTTTTCCGCTTAGTATTGCATCTATTACAGGCTCACCGCTCTCAACTTTTTTTAACAAGAAATAGTCTTCAAATGTATGAGAAAATGGAGTATGCCCCACGTCGTGCAACAAGCATGCTATTTCAAAGGTTTTTTTCAGATTTTCAAATAATTCGTCAAAGTTGATACCACACTCTTTCAATGTTGTTCGCAAATACTCACCCGAATTCATTCGCATGTAATGGCAGACCATCTGTCCTAAATGGTAGGTTCCGAGAGAATGAATAAATCGGTCGTGGTGGGCACACGGATACAATGGGCGCATGTTGGTTTGCTCAATACGCTTCAGTCGTTGAAAGCCTGGAGTATCAATAAAATATTGGCAATAATCTAATCCGACATGAATATACCCGTGTACAGCATCCAGCACAATTTTTCCATTAGGAGGAGTGGAAACTGCTCTTGTTGCGTTGCTCATAAAAAAAATTTAATGAAGATAAATTTTTATTTGATGAAAATCTGATAATCAAACTTTGTTTTTGCTACTGCGGCACTCAAAATAATGAGGAGGTTTATACGAGGAATTTTACTTTCTTGCTCTATATTTTACTCCGCTTACATTGTTGCCCTGTAGCGCCAGAAAATATATCCCTGTAAATTTTCCACTCCTTTTCTTCTCGAAAAGGAAGCTTTGCGTTAAAGTAATCCTCACACTGTTTCAATTGGTCGTGGCTACCAATTAGCCTAATCTTTTCGCCTATGATATCATCATTTGCTGCGGGAATAATGCTAAATAAGTCCCAATTACGATTCATTGCATTTAACCATGCATCTCTTGTATTGTCCACATAAACAAATTCATTATTAAATCCGTTTTCAAGTTTACGCTTATAGTCGTTTAAGGTTGAAATATCAACCTCGTTGTTTTCTTGATGGGTTAGGAAATGGCTTGATATGATATTTTCTATTTTTATTACTTTGCACATGACATTAAAGATTTCAGATTGGTAAGTTCTTGTTTTTTTAGCTACAATATTTGCATACCTTACTCATCGCCTACCCTGATAGGATATGGCTGCTATGCAAATACTCACCTAATTGATATACAGGCATAAAACAACAAAAGAAAGAATAAATGCTAACTACTATTTTGTGTACTGCCACAAACATAGGGAGATATTTTTGATTGACGGTCAAAGATACGTAAAAAAACTCTACGACAATATAAAACAGGAGAAAATTTAATAAACAAATTTTCTCCTGTCGGATGTAAGCATTTACGCCTTTTCGGTATTTCTAAACGTTCAGCTTCTTTGCGCCGTCCTTAATAGCTACGTTATATACAATGGGCTTGATGTTGAACGCTTTTTCGTATGCCTCGGTGGTTTTTGCGATGAAAGTATCGCAGAGCTCATCTTTTACGAGGTTTATGGTGCATCCGCCAAAGCCGCCGCCCATGACGCGCGACCCTGCTACTCCGTACTCTTTGGCCTTTTCGTTGAGAAAATCAAGCTCCGGGCAGCTAACGGTGTACTTCAGGCTCAAGCCGGTGTGCGTTTCGTACATTTTTCGCCCGGCGGCTTCGTAGTCGCCTTTTTTCAGCAGCTCGCAGGTGTCGAGCAGCCGCTGAATTTCCTCAATAACAAACTCGGCGCGAATGTAGTCAACGGCGCTCACCTGGTTGGCCACTTCCTTCAGCATACAGGGGTTGGCGTCGCGGAGCAGCGCAACCTCGGGATGCTTTTTGGCGATGGCGGCAACCACCCTTTCGCACGATTCGCGCCGCTCGTTGTACTCTCCTCCCAGCAGGTGCGCTACGCAGGTGTTGATGAGCGCCAGCCTGTACCCTTTCGGGTCAAACGGAAAGTACTCGTACTCCAGCGAGCGGCAGTCTAAGCGGATGAGCGACCCTTCCTTTCCGAAGCAGGACACAAACTGATCCATGATGCCGCACTTCACGCCCACGTAGTTGTGCTCGGTAGCCTGACCTATCAGCGCGAGCTGCAGGCGGTCGAAGCTGAGCGCGAAGGTGTCGGTTAGCGCAAAGCCAACGCAGCTCTCCAGCGCAGCCGACGACGACATGCCTGCGCCGAGCGGAACGTCGCCGGAAATCAGGATGTCGAAGCCGGGAATTGTAGCTCCCCTTTTCACCATTTCCCTGCACACGCCAAAGATGTACTGCGCCCACCTGTCCTTTGGCCTGTCTGCTTCCTCCAGGCCAAACTCGCTGCTGAGCGACACCAGCTGCGGATTTTCGTCGGGCGCGTAGGCGCGAACTTTGGCCGTACCGTTGGGTTTAATGACGCAGTAAATGGCCTTGTCGATGGCGCCGGGCAGCACGAAGCCGCCGTTGTAGTCGGTATGCTCGCCAATCAGGTTGATGCGCCCGGGGGCAGTATATACAGCGCCTTCTGCGCCGTACAGCTCTTTGAATTTTGTTGTGATTTTTGAAGTATCCATTTTTTTGTTTTGGGGTATAAAAAGTTAGACGTTATTCCGAACCAAAAAGCAGAATAGCCGCAGGGGGCGCTACGGCTATTCCGTTTCTTTGCTTCAATTTGCTACGCAACGGCAATGTTTTTGTTGACGTTCTTGCATCCTGCCAGCGCATAGTAGAGCAGGTAGATGAGGGCTGCAACGATTACCCAGTAGCTTGTGAGGTAGTTTCCCGAGATGTCCACTACGTAGTTTTGGAACAGCGGGAGTATTCCGCCGCCGCATACCAGCACCATGAAGTATCCCGACGCTTTTTCGGTGTACTTTCCAAGCCCTTCGACGGCGAGGTTAAAAATTCCTCCCCACATGATAGACGTGCACAGACCGCAGAGCACAAGCAGCGCCGCGCTGACGGGTACGTTGGCTAACCCGAAGAGGGCGTCCGGTGCGTTTTTAAATACGGGGAGATTTACGAAGCTGGTCGTGGGGCAGAAAATGGAGGTCGTAACAAGCACCAGCCCCAAAGCAGAAACGCCAATCATCATCAGCTTGGAGGATACCTTGCTGGCTATTGAGGCGCCAATTAAGCGGCCAACGAGCATCAGCAGCCAGTAGGTGCCGGTTACGGAACCTGCTATTGCCTCGGCGTTGCCGCCGGCAAGCTTTATGTTGAGCACATCCAAACCTGGGTTTTGCAGCCACTTGTTTAGAATGTTGGGAATACCGACTTCAATGCCTACATATACAAAGATAGCCACCGCGCCAAGGATAAAGTGGCGGAACGAAAGAGGCCCATGCTGCGATTTTTCGCCCGTAGCGACGTTGGCGGTTTTTCCCTTTTCGGGAATAGAGGCTACGGCAATGGCAACAAACGCAACCGCAAAAACGGCTAAGGCGGAGAACATGAGCGGAAATACGTGCTCAATTTTTGCCTCGCTAATGCTGGGCAGCAAAATTCCCGTAAGGATAATAACCGTTGTTCCGCACAGGGAGTTGAACGTGCCGCCCACCTGTATCAGCTGGTTGCCGCGGTTGCCGCCGCCGCCAAGCGTATTGAGCATGGGGTTGACAACGGTGTTGAGCAGGCACATGGAGAAGCCGGCCACAAACGCTCCGAGGAGGTAAACACCCATTGCGGAGGCGTTGTCGATAACCCCCGACAGCGTCTGTATCCCCACTCCGACAAAGCCGACTGCGATGGCTATCAGCGCTGTCCTTTTGTAGCCCTGCCGCTGAAGCAGGAGGCCTGCCGGTACGCCCATGATGGCGTAGGCAATAAAGTTGGCAAATACGCCCAGCGTTCCCATCCAGTTGGGCACGGCAAACTGATTTTTCAGCACATCCCCCATTGGCGATGCAAGGTTGGTAATAAATGAGATCATTCCAAACAGGAAGATCATCATGATGATGGCAACAATGTTGCTTTGTTTTTTTTGCTGACTCATAAATAAATAATAGTTAAAATAGCGAATAAAAAAAATAGATTTGGTTATTTGTTGAATTTAAGTATTGTCCGGTATTCAAGTGTTATGCCTTACTACCAAAAATACGCATAGAATGCTGCGCAAATGGCAGCTATGCCCAACGAAGCCGCAACATCTACCCAAGTCCAGCTTGCGCGGGTTTCGGCTTTTTGCGCGGCGCTTTGCGTAGCGAAGGTAATACCCTTGAGCTTTTCTTCGCTTGCCTGCGAAGTAAAGAAGCTGGTAGCTATCATCAGCAGTACGATGAACAGCAGCAGGAATACCTCGAACACCAGCCAGTTGGTTTCCCAAAACCAGCTAAGCCCGCCAAGTCCCTCTACGGCGCTTAATTTTTCGGTGAATACATTGCAAACCAAGCGTACCATTCCGATAACAAAGCCAACGATGAGGCCGGTTTCTCCCGCCTTTGGCGTTATTCTCTTTGAGAAAATGCCCAACAGGAAAACGGCAACAATAGAAGGAGCAAGTAGCGATTGTACTTCCTGCAAGTACTTATACAAGCTGCCAAGCCCCATCATGATGGGAATCCAAACAAGCCCCAGCGCAACTACCACCCAGGTTGCAGCGCGCCCTATCCACACTAACTTTTTGTCGTTTGCGTCGGGGTGTTTGGGCTTATAAAAATCGACCGTGTAAAGCGTTGCGCAGGAATTAAAGAATGCGGCAAGCGAGGCCACCAGCGCACAAATAAACCCGATGGTAACAATTCCTTTTACCCCCACGGGCAGCACAAACTTGACCATAGAGCCGAAAGCTTCGTCGGTAGCGCCCATTACAAAGCCCGACTCGGGGCTGGCGGCCAGCGCTGCGGCAACCATTCCGGGAATAAGGAACATAAACACCGGCAATATTTTAAGATAACCGGCAAGGATGGTTCCTTTACGCATTTCATTGATATTCTTTCCGCCAAGCACGCGCTGTACAATATGCTGGTCGGTGCACCAGTACCAAAAACCGATAATCGCCGCGCCGATAAACACCCATACTCCGGGAAATTTGTCGTACAGCGGGTCGTTTGTATCGAAGTGCATCAGGTGATTTGTGCCGTAGCCTTCGCTCATTTGCCGGGCGTGGTCGAGCATATTCGTCCAGCCTTGGGCAATAGAGCCGCCGCCTAAAGCCGACAAGCCCAAAAACAGCACAAGGAAAGAGCCTATAATGAGGATGGGAGTTTGAATTTTGGAAAGCGTCATTACTCCTTTCATTCCGCCGAAAACAGTAAACACGCCGGTTAGCAGCACCAAGCCGATTGCGCCATACCAGAACGGCAAGCCAAGCAAGCTTTCCATGAAAATACCGCCGGTAAATGCCGTAACGCTCACCTTTGTCAGCACATACGAAATAAGCGTAATGAT
>JAISGH010000219.1 GCA_031263185.1 Prevotellaceae bacterium
TAGAGACCTCACCCCCGGCCCCTCTCCTTTGGAGAGGGGCCGGGGGACACGCTATTCGGCGTCAGCCTCCCCTCTCCTTTGGAGAGGGGCCGGGGGTGAGGTCTCTACGGCTTTTATATCCGTTATATGTTATTTATTTCTCATCCCTAAGAAAGCAAAATTTTCAATTTGGGGCGTATCGGGGCTTTTGGATAAGTACGATGTTGACATCGAAAAGTAAAAATGTGATGTTAGCAGCAAATTAAAATACAGCAAATTAAAATACAGCGATATGAAAAATGTAGATATAAAAAATGTAGATATAAAAAATGTAGATATGAAAAATATATTGGCAGTGCCGGAAAATACGGTTATTAATACGGTGGACGATATGTTGGATTTGATGATGAACATGCAGCATCAGCACAATTGCAATACGCTGATAATCGATAGCAAGCAGCTAAATCCTGCTTTCTTTGACCTGAAAACGGGGTTTGCCGGCGAGATGCTGCAAAAATTCAGCACCTACCGTATGCGCTTGGGAATTACGGGCGACTTTTCGGTATATCGAAGCAAAAGCCTCCACGATTTTATCCGCGAAAGCAATAAAAGAGGGAAGATTGTGTTTGCGGATACGGCAGAAAACGCAAAAGCGCTTATCGGAGCTCAACCTGAAAGGTTGAATATGAATAACCCCCAATGAAGCGCAGCGATTGGGGGCGGAAGCGTGGGAGGGCGGTGGGTGGGTGGGTGGGTGGGGGAGGAGATTCCCGCTTTCGCAGGAATGACGGGGTGAGCGACGGCGGTTTCAAACCTTATTTCCAAACCTTATTTTTCTAACAAAACAACCTTAGTAGCAGATAGTTATACGAATACATCAACCTCATTACCTCATTTTTCCTCCGACCATTTTCATCATTTGGTAATGATGTAGCCTGCTGATCGTGCGCTGTCGCGCAGGCTATAAATACGTAGGCATTCCGCGCCACGGCGCGACAATTTGGATTACACCCCATCACCACGGGTGTATTTCAAATTGTCACAACCTCATTTCAACCTAATTTTTCTTAACAAAACAACCTCAGTAGTAAATTGTTACACAAATTTTTTTCACCTCATTACCTCATTTTTTTCTGCGCCGTTTTTATCGTTTTAATGGGGTAATGAGGTTTGGTTATTCGTGTTAATTCATTGCTACTGAGGTTGTTTTGTTAAGAAAAATTAGGTTGAAATGAGGTGCATTTGGTTACGTCGAACTTCGCTTCAACTTATCGTGTATAGGCGCTCCGCGCCTGTGTGCGACAATTTGAAATGCGCCCCATCACCACCTAAAGTTTTTCTCCCTGCTTATTTTTTTGTACTTTTACGGACAATAATTTTCAATAAAACACTTTTTTAGTTATGAGAAAAATTTTAATTCCTACATTTTGTATGATAGCACTTGGCAGCTGCAACAGCGCTCACCGCACTCCGGGGATTGACCTGACCAACCTCGATACTGCCATAAATTTGCGGCAGGATTTTTACGGCTATGCCTGCGGCGGATGGATGAAAAAAAATCCGCTGAAACCCGAATACGCCCGCTACGGCACGTTTGACCAGCTGCGGGAGAATAACCAGCAGCAGCTCAACGACCTTATTGACGAGCTGAGCAAGGGGAAAAATCCCGAAAACTCGGTGCAGCAAAAAATCGCCGACCTTTACAACCTCGGCATGGACGCGGCAACGCTCAACGCACAGGGCCGGGAGCCAATTCAGGACGAGCTGCAAGCCATTGCCGCTATTGGCAGCAAGGAGCAGCTGTCGGCAAAAATGGTGGAGCTGCACGCGCAGCAAATCACGCCGTTCTTTGCCTTTTTTGGCGAAGCCGATTTTGCCAACAGCGACATGAACATAGGCTGGCTTTACCAAGGCGGGCTGTCGCTCGGCGAGCGCGAGTACTACCTCGACCAGGACGAGCGCTCAAAGGAAATTCGTGCCAAGTTTGTTGAGCATATAGCCGCTATGTTTACCCTTGCCGGCTACGACCGGATTGTGGGCGTTGGCGCAGAGGCGCTGGCGCAGCAGGTTTTTGACCTCGAAACGCGCCTCGCAAAAGCGTCTATGGATAAGCATACCCAGCGGCTGCCCGAAAAAATTTACAACAAAATTTCGGTAGCGGAGCTGAAAGAGTTGGCGCCCAGCTACGATTGGGCTGCTTTCTTTGCGGCTGCCGGGTTGAGCGACATGCAAGACCTCAACGTGTCGCAGCCTGCATTTATAAAGGAAGTTTCGGCCATCCTGAAGGACGAAAAAGTTGACAAGCTCAAAGCTTACTTTGCGTGGATGTACATAGACGCCGCAGCAGCGTACCTGAGCGACGATTTTGTAAACCAAAATTTTGAATTTTACGGAAAAGTTCTGAGCGGTCGCGAAGAGCTGCGCCCGCGCTGGAAGCGCACCGTAGATGTGGTGAACGGCGCAATGGGCGAAGCCGTAGGGCAGGCCTACGTTGCAAAGTACTTCCCCGCCTCGTCGAAGGAGCGCATGGTGGAGCTGGTGAAAAACTTGCAGGCAGCGCTTGCCGACAGGATTAACGGCCTCTCGTGGATGACCGATACCACCAAGACCAAAGCGCTGGAAAAGCTGGCCACCTTCCGCGTAAAAATCGGGTACCCCAATAAGTGGCGCGACTACTCGAAGCTGGAGGTAAGCAAAGACGGCTACTGGAAAAATATTCTGCGCTCGAACAGGTTTGACTTCGAGTACCTGATGAGCGAGGTAAACAAGCCATTAGACAAGGAAAAATGGGGCATGTTTCCCCAAACGGTGAACGCCTACTACAACCCTACTACCAACGAAATTTGCTTCCCCGCGGGCATCTTGCAGCCTCCGTTCTTCAACAAAGATGCCGATGACGCGGTGAACTACGGCGCTATTGGCGTAGTTATTGGGCACGAAATGACGCACGGGTTCGACGACCAGGGGCGCAAGTACGACGCAAAAGGCAACCTGCAAGATTGGTGGACTGCCACAGACAGCAAGCAGTTTGATGAGCGCGCGCAGGTGCTGGTGGAGCACTTTAACCGGATTGAGGTGCTGCCCGGGTTAAATGCCGACGGAAAGTTTACGCTGGGCGAAAATATTGCCGATTTTGGCGGGTTGCAGGTTGCATACGAGGCGCTGCAAAAGGCTTCGGTCGGGAAAGCGGAGGAAAAGATTGACGGGTTTACGCCCGCTCAGCGCTTCTTTGTTGCCTACGCTACGCTGTGGGCAGGCAACATCCGCGACAAGGAGGTTGAGCGCCTCACCAAAATAGACGTGCACTCGCTAGGGCGCTGGCGCGTGAACGGAACGCTGCCGCACGTGAATACCTTTGTGCAGGCTTTTGGCATACAGCCCGGCGACGCCATGTACATTGCCCCCGAAAAGCGAGCAAATATCTGGTAAAAAGATAGACGTTGGGGGAGAGTCGTATGCTACAAAAAATCTTTCTCAGCATGATGGTCGTAGCCATCGCGCTGTTCACTTTCTGCTCGCCAAAGAGCAGGGAATTGCAGCCCAAACGGACTGTTATTTCCGGAAAAGTGATAAACATGGCTGAAAATGCCACCGTTCTTCTGGTGAATTTTTGCAATCCTTTGAGCGAAGAGCAGCGCTTTGCGCAGGATTTGGCAGCGTCGAACGGGACATTTCACGTGGCGCACGATTATGTTTTTGCCCAGAATCTATCTATCAGCTACGACCGTTCGTTTATCAACCTGTACGTTGCTCCGGGCGATTCGGTATTTTTAACCATCGACGGCTTGAAGTTTCAACAGCACTCAAGCGACGCGGTTACATTCTCCGGCGATAATGCGAAAATCAACGGGCAGCTGTTCCGGTGGGCAAAGTATGCATACCAGCTACCCATTCCCCAATTTAATACGGCTGCGCCTCCCGACGAATATCTGCACAGCGTCGGGCAATGCTTCGGGGCAATGCAGGATACGATTGCCGCCTACGCTCAACGCAATGAAATGAATGATTTTGTGAAGCGATGGGCTTTTGTAGATTATAAGTTTGTGGCAGCTAACTACATGTTGGACTATGAGGACAAGGCGAACAAATGGAGCGTTTTTACCGATTCGATATTCGACCTGTATAGCGAACAAAATTTCCAAAGCATGTATTTCCAGTATCATCTGGGCGCATGTATGAATGCGCTGGTAGCCGGAAATGAGGAAATACGGGATTTGCTTAACAGCGAAAAATACAAAACCGCGCTTCATGCGCTGGCAGAAGAGTTGTCGGAAAAAGCGCCGGAAGGAGTTGTGCGGGATATGATGCTGTATTCTTTCGCTCACCGCGTAATGGAGAAAATGCCCGAATTATATGATTCTATTCCCGAGCTGAAATCTTTTTTCTCGCAACCTGTCGTCCGTGAGAAGATTAAATCTTTTGCGCGGGAAAAATCAGCCAATGCAAAAAAGCCGCTGCCGGTAACGGGAAAAATGCTGAAAGGTGTTTCTTATCTTGATGCAGAAACGCAGCGTGTTGCGCCTTTACCCGACGTTGAGGTGTTACCGTATTTGGTGGAGCGGCACAAAAACAAAGTCTTGTATATTGATGTTTGGGCGTCGTGGTGCGGTCCCTGCTTGGAGGAAATGAAGTACGCGCCCACTCTGCACAAGTATTTTGCAGAGAAAGATGCTACAGGAAAAGAAGTTGTTTTTATCAACTTGTGCTTAGAGTCGTCGTCTGAAAGCTGGCTGAAAACAGTTAACAAAAATGCCATTGAGGGCGAGAATTATTATCTGGATGCAAACGCTTCAAAAATCTTTATGGGAGCTTACAATATCGACGGTTTTCCCACCTACATGCTGATAGACCGGAGCGGGCAGCTGCGCTCTCCGGTTGCAAGGCCGTCCAACGCACAGTCTGCCATAAAACAAATTAATACATTGCTGTGAAGCTTCTTCTTTTTTCCATATTCCCCATGCTTTGCTGCTTGTCGCTACAAGCCGGCGACAGCTTGCGCTACAAAATTGCGCAAATGCTCATCGTCGGCTTTCGCGGCGCGGAGCTGACAGGCGACAGCCACATCTACAGCGACGTAAAAAGCCTGCACGTGGGCGGCGTAATCCTGTTTGACTACGATGCCGTGAGCAAAACGCGCGGACGAAATATTACTTCGCCTGCGCAGCTCAAAAAGCTGTGCGGCGACTTGCAGCGGCTTGCCGACGAAAAGCTCATCATCTCCATCGACCAGGAGGGCGGGATGGTAAGCCGGCTGAAAACCTCGGCGGGATTTCCTCCCACTGTGAGCGCAAAGTACCTGGGTGCGCTGGACAACGCCGATACAACAAGGCGCTACGCCGCCCAAACGGCGCGGCTGCTCAGGGAGCTGGGGGTTAACTTCAACTTTGCGCCGTGCGTAGATGTGGACGTAAACCCGCAGTGCCCCATAGTCGGGAAAGTTCAGCGTAGCTTTTCGGCAAAGCCGGATATAGTAGCAAAGCACGCCCGCATTTGGGTTGAGGAGCATCGCCGCTGCGGCGTTATCACCTCGCCGAAGCACTTTCCGGGGCACGGCAGCAGCGCCGCCGACTCGCACCTTGGGATTGCCGATGTTACTGCAACGTGGACAGCGCAGGAGCTGATACCCTACCGGCAGCTGGTAAAAAGCGGGCACTGCGACGCGATAATGGTATCGCACGTGTTCAACAAAAAGCTCGACGGCAGGTACCCCGCAACGCTCTCACCCAAAATAGCAGGAATGATACGCAATGACTTGGGCTTTGGCGGGGTGGTTGTGTCCGACGACATGGCAATGGGCGCTATTGTAGATACCTACTCCTTTGAAGTGGCGCTCGAAAAAGCGGTAAACGCGGGTATGGATATGCTCGTGCTGAGCAACAACGGAAAATCTTACGAGCCGCAGATTGCTTCCAAGGCCGTAGCCGCTATCTACGCGCTGGTGCAAAAGGGGCGCATTAGCGAGGCTCGCATCAACGAGGCGTACAGCAGGATTGTAGCGATAAAGAGTCGGCTGTGAAAGGCAAAAAGGCGTTTACATTTTTCCCCTCCTCCAGCGCTTTCCGGATAAAGGTTGAAGAAATCTCAACAATTGGTGCGCTGATAAATTTTGCACGATATTTTACGCACAGTTCTTCTGCGTTGTACCCAACGCGCGGATACACGTACACCTCAAAGTCGCGCAGCAGCGCTTGCCACTCCCTCCACCGCTCAATGCTGGCAAGGTTGTCGGCGCCCATAATCACCACAAACCGGTCGTACCTGTGTTGCGCCTGCAGCGCACGTAGCGTGTTGATGGTGTACGAAGGGCGCGGAAGCGCGAACTCCACATCGCAAACTTTGAGCGGCAGCTTTTGCCGCTCAACGGCGGTGTGCAGCAGCGCCAGCCGCTGAGCGTCGGGCAGGAGGCTGCTTGTCGGCTTAAACGGGTTGTGCGGGCTGGGCACCAGCCATACCTCGTGCAGGTCGGTAAACTGAGAGCAGTAGCCAGCAATGATGGTGTGCCCCACGTGCACAGGGTTGAATGAGCCGAAGAATAAGCCAATTTTCATGCGTCAGCTGTGAAATTTGCACAAAAGCGGGAAAAGCGTTTTAATTAAAAAAACCTCGCATTGCTGCGAGGCCGGTTGTTGCTTATGCTTTATAAGCCTGTGCGGATAAAGGGACTCGAACCCCCACGCCTTCCGGCACCAGATCCTAAGTCTGACGCGGCTACCAATTACGCCATATCCGCAGGTAAAATCAGGCGCAAAGGTAGCATATTTTTCGCAAACAGCAAAGCCGGCGGTGCAGAATTTTTTTTAGAAG
>JAISGH010000242.1 GCA_031263185.1 Prevotellaceae bacterium
CCCCTGACCGCGAAGACCATAACATTTACAATCTTCATTGGGGCAAAAATAATCATCAATGGATACCATTTTTTGCCCCAAAGGTAATAAAAAAATCTCAATCGCAATAGGACACCATCGTATTTCAAATTGTCGCTTTAAATAATCCTGTAGGGATTACCGCTCGGTAGAGAACACGAATGGTGTCCCTCTTTGGCATCCCGTTAGGGATGCCAACAATCTCCGGAACATTTTTTTTTCTACCGAGCGATTCATTCCTACGGAATGAGCAAAAGCGACAATTTGAAATGCAGCCGCCCCAAAGATATTTTTGCATGGAATTACTTTTTCTCTACCTTTACAGCCGCTGATTATACTTCGTGTAGTAGCGATACACGTTTTTCTATTGATATGGTTCCCTTAAGGTAACAGGAAATGCACAAAAATAGCTCGCGCATAGTATATAAATAAAACAACAGCTTGACGAAAAAATGGTAACACCTTACATATTTCTCAACAAAACACCTTTCGCTATCAGCGAATTAGCGTTTTTTAATATCCATAATTTGGATACTAATGGATTTTTGTTAAAGAGAGATGGTCAGGTGCATACCTTGATGTAAAATGCGCGTGTACATGCGCGTATATAGCGAATTTTATTAGCTGCGCAATACGTTGCGTAGCTTTTTTTGTACCCGTACAATCCCGCTTCGGAGGAAGTAATTTTCCATCCGAAGCGGGATTTCTTTTTTTCGGCATAAAGACCTCACCCCCGGCCCCTCTCCAAAGGAGAGGGGAGTCGGGACACGAGGGTAGCTGCAGCGGCGCTGCTCCCTTGTCCGTATGCTAAAGCATACGGTTAATAACGTGTCGTCCCTGCGGGACTGCCCGGGAGGGACACCCGCTCGCCCGCCTGCTGCAAACCCCGCAGGGGTGACACTCTATTATCCGTATGCTTCAGCATACGGGGGTCGTCCCTGCGGGACGGTACACAGGGAAACGGTTACAGCTTACTTATTTTGCATCACTAAACAACTAAAAGTGTAAACACATGAAAAACAACAATGTACTAATTTATGCCGCTGCCTTTGCGCTGCTCGCTTTTGCGGCGTGCAGCAGTGAGGTGGAGGAAAATAATGCTAACGGCGAGACGGAGTCCTCGGGAATAGCCATCAAATTTACCAACAGCAAAGCACCCAACGGCATGCTTCGCAGCGCGGGCGACCTCGACTCCGGCAACCTCACCGCCATGACCGTGTATGCGCACTACACCGGCGCGGACGACTTTGATGGCGTCGCCGCGACCACTACGCCCAACTTCATGTTTGCGCAGCCTGTCAATAAAACCGGTAGCGCATGGGCGTACTCGCCGCTGAAGTACTGGCCAGCGCAGCACCGAAAAGTCAGCTTCTTTGCCGTAGCGCCCGCCCCTACAGCGGAAAACGGCATTACGCTTGTGGCGACAAATAACTCCTACACCGGCTACCCCTCGTTTACGATTACTCCGCCGGCCGCGCCTGCGCAGCAGCTGGATATTTGCGTGGCCTCGGCGCAAGACTGCACCGATACCGACAACGGCGGTCAGGAGAATCCTACGGCTACAGCCTGACAGTGAACGATAACGGCATGTCCGGTGTGCTCGGCGAAACACAGTGGAACTTTGCCTACACCGGCAATTACCGGACTTTCGTTGCACCCCAGGACGGCACATACAAGCTCGAAGCGTGGGGCGCAGGAGGCGGATATGCTACACGCGACATTCAATATCGTAGGCCTAACGGCGCTTACTGTAGCGGCACCATTTCCCTTAAAGGAGGTCAGACGATTTATGTTTATGTGGGAGAGTATGGCGGTAGCGGTCGTGTAAAAGGGGGTGCGTACACGACCCTACCAGCAAAATGGAACGGCGGGGGAGCCGGCGGTATTGTTACAGGTGCAGATAACCACTTGGTTTCCGGCGGCGGCGCGACGGACTTCAGGTTGGCAGGTGGTGAGTGGAATAACGCGATGTCACTCAATTCGAGAATACTGGTGGCCGGCGGGAGTGCGGGAAATGTTGGATAGGTCGGTACTACTCGGAATCCCGGTATAGGTGATGCCAGCGGCCTTACCGGCTACGGCGGCGGCGCTTTGGGTAATGCTAACGCGACATTGAGTATGTCCACCGGTGGGACTCAAAAAACCGCTGGAAACTCTACAGAGGCTCAGAGTAGCCCTGCCGGATTTGGTTATGGTGCAGGATCAGATAATTTGGGAGGTTATCGTTCGTCCGATGGCGGTGGGTACTACGGCGGTGGGTGCGGTGGGTCAACAGCTAACTGCCTTTATGGCGGCGCCGGCGGCTCGTCTTTCATCTCCGGCATGACCAGCTGCGTGGCTATTGACCCTACAGACACCACCGGCAACCCGCGCAAACAGGATGCCGACGAAAGTATGAACTATAATAGCGCTGTTTTTGGCCCAAGCGTCACGTGGGATGACGGCGATGAGATAACTTTTACCAATTGGTCGATGATAGATGGCACCGGCTACGAGTGGAACACGGGCGCAAAGGGCACCCTTACCAACATGCTCAGCCCTACTACAGGCAATACCATAACCGGCAACCCCGGCAACGGCTACGCCCGGATAAAGCTACTTCTTCCCTAAAAACTCCCCCAAATGAGGTAATAAGGTTAATACACATCGTTACTCTCGTTGCTACTGAGGTTGTTTTTGTTAGAAAAATTAGGTGAAAATGAGGTTTTACGCGCAGCGGTCACCCTCACCCCCCGTCGGTCGCGGTCGCACCCCGTCCTGCCGTCGCTACCGTTCGCGCTTGCGCCCCGCCGTCATTCCCGCGAAATCGGAAACCGAAGCGCAGCGGAGCTCGACATCTCTACGACTGCCTGTCAGGCAGGCAGGCAGTCGTAGAGACGTGGCGCGCCGCGTCTCTACCCCCCGCAGGTCGTTGACCTGCGGTTACGAAAATCCTGCCTTTCTGGCAGCCGGAGCGAGTTGTCGCTACGTCTTGCGGAGTAAGGCTTCCCGCCCCTAAGTTGACGACATTGGGCGTTGCCCTATGCTATTGATTTCGGACTTTTAATGACATTGCCATAACGGGGCGAGAAGAAACAGGGAGATGCTGTGTTTTCTACCAACATCCCGTTCCTACCGAAACGACGACCTCCCTCACCCTGTAGCAAGGTCATTCAAAATTCAAAATTCAAAATTTCAGGCGTACATATTCACAATCGCCTCGTACAGCTCTTGCTTGCCGCTGATTTGTGCCGGTTCGCCTTTGGTTTTTGCGTACGCCACGATGTCCTCCAGCGACAGCTTTCCGTCCTCAAACTCCTTTCCTTTTCCTGTATCGAACGAAGCGTAGCGGTCGCTCAGCAACTTTTTGTAGGGCGATTCTTCCAGAATGGCGGCGGCGCTCTCCAGCGCGCGCGCAAAGGCATCCATACCGGCAACGTGGGCAATAAAAATGTCGTCCAAGTCGGTAGAGCTGCGGCGCGTTTTTGCGTCGAAGTTGGTGCCGCCCACCAGGCCGCCGTTCTGCAAAATCACCAGCATGGCCTGCGTCAGCTCGTAGGCGTCAATGGGGAACTGGTCGGTATCCCAGCCGTTTTGGTAGTCGCCGCGGTTGGCATCGATGGAGCCGAGCAAGCCGGCGGCGGCGGCGCACTGCAGCTCGTGCTCAAACGTATGCCCGGCCAGCGTTGCGTGGTTAACCTCGATGTTCAGCTTAAAATCCTTGTCCAGCCCGTGCTCGCGCAGGAAGCCAATCACCGTCTCCGCGTCAACGTCGTACTGGTGCTTTGTAGGCTCCATTGGCTTTGGCTCAATGAGGAATACTCCCGTAAAGCCCTTTGCGCGGGCGTAGTCGCGAGCTTTGGCGAGCATGGTTGCCAGGTGCTCCTTTTCGCGCTTCATTTGCGTATTGAGCAGCGTAGAGTAGCCCTCGCGCCCACCCCAGAATACGTAGCCCTGTCCGCCCAGCTCTATGGTAGCGTCAATGGCGTTCTTAATCTGCACGGCGGCGTACGCCGCTGCGTCGAAGTCGGGGTTGGTAGCTGCGCCGTTCATGTAGCGCTTGTGGCTGAAAACGTTGGCTGTGCCCCACAGCAGCTTGATGCCCGTTTCGGCTTGCCGCTGCTTGGCGTAGGCAACGATGGCTTTCAGGTTTGCCTCGTACTCCTCGATGGATTTTCCTTCGTCAACCAAGTCTACGTCGTGGAAGCAGTAGTACTCAATGCCGATTTTTTGCATAAGCTCAAATCCTGCGTCTAACCGCTGCTTTGCCACCTCTAAGGCCGACGCCGCGCCCTGCGTCCACGGAAAGGTCTTTGTTCCCGGCCCAAACGGGTCGCCGCCTTCTGCGCAGAGCGTGTGCCACCACGCCATGGAGAACTTGAACCAGTCTTTCATTTTGCGCCCGTACACAACTTTTTCGGCGTCGTAGTAGCGGAACGCCAGCGGGTTTTTGCTGTTTTTTCCTTCGAACTTGATTTTTCCGATTTGCGGAAAGTACTCTTTTTGTGCCATAACTTTTTAGTTTTTTGTGAGTTGAATAAAATAATTTGTGATAAAAAAAATAGTGAACTATATTCATTTTGGCATGGGCATTTAGGCCGCTTTCTCTGTAGAGACCTTACCTCAACAGCTCTGCCCACCGCTCGTACGCCGCCATGCTTGCCTTTACGTTTTTTTCCTCCGGCGCAACGATTACCGTTTTTTTCAGCGTAGCAAACGCCTCGACTTCGTCCCTGTAAATGCCGGCGCCAATTCCTGCGCCACGCGCCGCGCCAACAGCCCCATCGGTATTGTAAAGCTCGATGGTAGCCCCCGTAACGTTCGACAGCGTTTGCCGGAAGACGGGGCTTAGGAACAGGTTGGCGTACCCGGCGCGAATGGTTTTTGTTTCGATACCGATTTTGTTCATGACCTCCATGCCGTACTTGAAGGCAAACGCCACCCCCTCGTGCGCCGCCCGTATCAGGTGCGCCTTTCCGTGCCGGATAAAGTTAACGCCGTGTATGGAGCATCCCGGCTCGCGGTTGCAGAGTACGCGCTCGGCGCCGTTGCCAAACGGGATGACGCTCACGCCGTCGCTGCCCACAGGTACGCTCAGCGCCAGCTCGTTCATTTCGTCATAGCTTATGCCTTCGGGGGCTACGCTGTTTTTTGCCCATGCGTTGAGGATGGCGGCGCCGTTGATGCAGAGCAGTACGCCTACGCGCGTTTGGCTGCTGCTGTGGTTTACGTGGGCAAATGAGTTTACGCGCGACAGCTCGTCGTACTTTGCGTCGCCGTTTACGCCGTAAACCACGCCCGATGTTCCGGCTGTTGCCGCCACCTCGCCCGGGTGAAGCACGTTGAGCGATAGCGCGTTGTTGGGCTGGTCGCCGGCGCGGTACGTTACCGGAGTGCCGGCGGCAAGCCCCAGCTCCCGGGCTGCGGCTTCGGTAACGTAGCCCTGTACGCCAAAGGTGGGGACGATTTCCGGTATCAGCTTCACGTCAAACCCGAAGCAGTCGAACAGAAACTTTGCGGGCGCGTTGGCCGTAAAATCCCACGCCACGCCTTCGGACAAGCCCGAGGCGGTGGTGCAGGCGCGTCCCGTGAGGCGCATGGCCGCGTAGTCGCCCGGCAGCATGTAGTACATTGCGCGGGCGTAATTTTCCGGCTCGTTTTCTTTCACCCAAGCCAATTTTGAGAGGGTGAAGTTCCCCGGCGAGTTGAGCAGGCTATGCAGGCATTTTTCCTGCCCGGCTGCGCGAAGCGCCCTTTCGCCGTACGGCACAGCGCGGCTGTCGCACCAGATGATAGCGTCGCGCACTACGCTGTGGCCTTCGTCAACCAGCACCAGCCCGTGCATCTGGTAGGATATGCCGATTGCCCCAATTTCGCCGGGCTTTGCGCCTGCGGCGGCGATAGCGGCCTGCACAGCCAGCTTCAGGTTTACCCACCAGCTTTCCGGATTTTGCTCTGCCCACCCCGGCTTCACCGCCTTTATTTCCATTTCTTTTTTTGGGAAAAATGCGCTTGCTACGGCCTCGCCGGTTTGCGCGTCCACCAAGCTTGCCTTAACGGACGAGCTGCCAATGTCAATTCCAAGAGTTTTCATTTTGATTATCCATGTTTTTGCGCTGCGAAAAAATTACTGTAATCCTTGATTCACATTATTTACTTATATACAAACCCCAGCTTAAATCTTCTTTTGTTCTCGCGCTTGTATATTTTCCGGTCGAACGTGTAGTACTGCGCAGGCTTGTGCGCCACCATCACCTCGTGCTCGCTTATGGGCTGGACGTACTCGAGCGACAGGATTTTTTTGCGAAAATTGCGGTTGTCTATCTCCACGTCAAACACTACTTCGTAGAGCTTTTGCAGCTGCTTGATGGTGAATTTTCGCGGCAAAAACTTAAAGGCAATAGGCTCCTGCTGAAAGAGCAGGATGAGGTAATCTATGGCCTTAACAAGTATTTTGTTGTGGTCGAGCGCAAGCTGGCGTACGCTGTTGAGCTCCACCCACACGCCGCCCTTGCGCTTGACGTAGCTCATGAGCTTTTCGTCGAGCTTTACCAGCGCAAAAAATACCACCGTGAGCACCCGCGACAGCGACACGCCGTAGTAGCTGTTTATCCACATCAACTCCTGCCCCTGCACGCGCTGCGGGTCGGAGAACACCTCCATCTGCTTGAGGTAAATGCTGCGCGCCCCTGTGAGCTCGCGCGTAACGCGGTTGGCGGCGCTCAGCAAATCTTCGGCGTCGGATATCAGGCTGCCCGGCAGCTTGAGGTCATCCGACTCGCCCGACACTTGTGCGCGTCGCCGCTCTACCAGAAGCACACACAAGTCTTTTCCGTCAAATCCGAAAACCGTACAATCTACCGAAATTGCCTGATTATCATATTTTAAGCTGGGATCACCCATCCGACAATGTGTTTTTACAAAAATAAAATATATGCGCTACATTAGGTAGCGTAGAGTATTTTTTACGCTAAGTAAATCATGTAAATATCTGAAAATATGATAGTTACGTGCTGTTTTTTGCGGGAGAAAAAAGAGCTAAATATACGTTATCTACCGCTACAAGGCCTGCTGTGCGCGTCTGCGCATGGCGGCGCGTAGCGGGCAATAGCCCGCCCACGCTACGCTCCTGACTTCGACAATGCGATGCCCTGACGATTTTTTTTGTGATTTTTTGGCTAAATCTTTTTTTGAGGTGCTATGAAAATAGCTTGCAGCTCGGTAGTTAGAATACTTGTAGAATGTGGGGCAACAGGAAACCTCATTTTTACCTAATTTATCTAACAAAACAACCTCAGTAACACATAGTTGCATAATATATCCAAACCTCATTACCTCATTTTTTTTCGTGTCCATTTCATCGGTTTAATGAGGTAATAAGGTTGTTGATGTGTGTATTAATTCATTGCTACTGAGGTTGTTTTGTTAGAAAAATTAGGTAAAAATGAGGTTGCTGTTAATTCCTAATTTTTATAACGAGCGGCTACCTATTTCCAACAATACATGAGGCTGTATATAAGCGGAATATTCCGTTACGGTCGGATAAACTACGGCAATTTTCACAGGGTCGTCATCGGGAGCCTTCCCGTCCACTACCGAAAGCCGAACATCTTTCATCCTTACATCATCAAAGGCTTTTTGCAATGAAAAAAGGAAATCATTTGAAATATACTTGCTTGAAGCATCTTTCAACTTCCCGATTTGCGTACGGCTGATTTCGCCTGAAAAGCCGAAAAACTCACGGTTAATCGCCAAACCAACATCTTCGCTAAAGCGGTCAATCAACCCCCATGCCTTGCTTAATGATGTACCTCCTTTAAAAACAATGTGTTTAGCAATATCCATTTGGCTGACCAAACGCAGGGTTTGTACGACCCACCAATCTTTTTCGATGATAAATAGAGGAAAATTAACCTCGTTTTTCGTTTCCTGTAGAATTCTTTTTCTTTCTTTTATATCTAAATCTGACCAATTCATACGATTATTTTATTATATTTCAAACAGCTACTGCTTTACGCATAATTTCCCTTACCCATTCGGGCGCTAATTTTATGTCGTGAGCTAAGTGCTTCGGATTTTCTTTTTTAAGAATGGTTACTACTTTCTCTATCTCATAATCGGTTATACGTTTTTTTCCTATGGATTTCAACGCTTGAATAGCCAATGTGCTAATTTTGCCATAAGTTGCCAGGTTTTTAGGGGTTGTTTTTTTGAAAATCAAAGCAGCTTTCCCAATCATTATCTTTCTGGGCGTACCATCGGTCAAATAGACAGTTTTGGCAGGCACTTGTGTGGATAATCCAAGCAAATTTTCTGCAAATAAACCGGTGGGGATAATTCGCGCTTTATCCCGCCTTGCAATGCCTTGCGCAATTTCTTCTGTGCCCGAAGCGACACGACCGAAAAATTGACTCTTTTGCGGAATAGCATAAATACCTCTTGCTACTCGCATTATTTTCTCTTGCTCGGTTAATCGCTCCAAAGCTTTACTGCAAGATTTAGTATTGCCGTAAACGGTAAAGTCAGCTGCGAAAAAAACCACACCTCGCTTGGCTTTCTTCATTCTGCTATATATCTTATTTTCAATAGTCTCTGTCATTTTATATCTAAATTTCTGTCGCAAAAGTAGTAAATATTTGCGACAACAACAAGTTTTGAAAACAATATTTATTTTCCTAAGTACATGACAAAAATTTATAATACTCTGATATTTGACACATTATAGCAACATTAAGACACTTCCTCAACAGCGGTCATTCCCGCGAAAGCGGGCGATGGCCGTGCCCCGCGCTGTAATATTTTTGTAGCAGCAGCGTAAAAAAACCGTAATATCCGGCCTGTATATTTGCCGGAAAGAAAAATGGAGGAGCGTAGCATGAAAAAGATGTTGAGGCGAGCCGCAGAGCGCGTTGTTGAAGGTTTGTTCACCCTGAGCGGTGGCGTTACGAGCCTTACCATCGTGCTTATTGTGGTTTTTTTGTTCAAGGAAGGCCTGGGGCTGTTCCGAAATCCCGAAGTTGAAAAGGGGTATGCGCTTTGCGTACATGCCGACAACCCTGTGGAGTCGCTTCGCCCCCGGCAAATCAAGAAAATTTTTGACGCCGAGATTACCGATTGGGAGGAGCTGGGCGGGCAAAGCGGCGAAATTATGCCGTTTCGCTTCGACGACATCTTCTCCCTTTACACCGACGAGGAGCTGGGGGAGGACTACGCGGCGCTCCCGCAAAAGCTGGGCGAAGTCATTGCGCAAAACCCCGGCATTATTGCCTTTGTGCCGCAGCAGTTCTTGCCGGCAGCCAACGCCTCTGTGAAGGCGCTGCCGGCGGACAACATTGCGCCGGGTGATTTTTTTGCAGGCAAGGAGTGGTCGCCTACCTCCATGCCGGCCCCGCAGCTTGGGGCGCTACCCCTGGCGCTGGGGACACTTCTGGTGAGCGTTTTTGCTATTCTCATAGCCCTTCCGTTGGGGTTGGGCGTTGCCATTTACCTGTCGGAGCTGGCGGGCGAGCGCACCCGTAGCCTGCTCAAGCCGGCGGTGGAGCTGCTGGCGGGTATTCCGTCGGTGGTGTACGGATTTTTTGGGCTGGTGGCGCTTGTGCCGCTCATTCAGCAGGCGCTCGGCCTGCCGGTGGGCGAAACAGCCTTTGCCGGCAGCTTGGTGCTGGCAATTATGGCGCTGCCTACCATCATTGCCATTGCCGAAGATGCCATGCGCAACACGCCCAAGGCCATGCGCGAGGCAAGCTTGGCGCTTGGCGCTACGCAGTGGCAAACTATTTACAGGATAGTTATTCCCTACGCTACCTCCGGCATTACGGCGGCGGTGGTGCTGGGCGTTGGCCGCGCCGTTGGCGAAACTATGGCGGTGCTGATGGTTACGGGCAACGCCGCCGTCATGCCACACTCGCTGTTCGAGCCGGTGCGCACTATTCCTGCTACCATTGCCGCCGAGCTGGGCGAAGCGCCCGCAGGAGGCGCACACTACCAATCCCTGTTTTTGCTGGGGTGCATTTTGTTTATCATCACCATGCTGATTAACCTCTCGGCAGAGGTCGTTGCAAAAAAGCAGCATGGCCGGGGAGGGCTTTAGCGCGGAGGCTTCTTAAATCACCACCCGGAATTCAGAAACACCTGCAATACGTCATCCCCCACGTTGCTTTCGCGCTGCACAGCGCCCGATATACGTGGCGCGGCTACTCCCCGCAGCAGCTTGCAGGGCGACGTAAAAACTCTTGCCTCATCCCACAAGCTTGCCTCAATAAAGCGTTGCAGCAGCTTTGCGCCGCCCTCCACGATTACAGATTGCACACCGTTCCCGTAGAGTTTGCCCATCCAGCTGCTGACGTCGCTACCGTTGAGCACAACGGTAGGGGCTTCTTCGGTGAAGACGTTGAGCGTTCGGGGCAGCTTGTTGCTTTCGTCCTGCACCACGCGAACGGGATTGTTTCCGCTCCACAGCCGCGCCGTGAGCCTTGGGTTGTCCATCAGGGCGGTGTTGGCGCCTACCATGATTGCCTGCTCCTCGGTGCGCCACTTATGGCTCAGGCGGTGCGCTTGCAGGCCGCTGATTTTTGCCGGAGGCTCGCTCGCCGTGCGGCAGATGTCAATAAACCTGTCGGCAGATTGCGCCCACTTCAGGATGATGTACGGGCGCTTTTTTTCGTGAAAGGTAAAAAATCGCCGGTTCAGCTCGCGGGCTTCCTGCTCCAGCACTCCCACTATAACCTCCACGCCGGCCTCGCGCAGGCGCTGTATTCCGGCCCCGCTCACCTTGGGAAAAGGGTCGGCGGCAGCAACCACCACGCGCGAAATGTTTGAAGCAAGGATAAGCTCCGTGCACGGCGGCGTTTTTCCGAAGTGGCAGCACGGCTCCAAGCTGACGTAAAGCGTACAGCAGGGCAGCAAATCTCGGCTTTGCACCCTGCCGATTGCCTCTACCTCGGCGTGCGCCAGCCCATACCCGCGGTGGTATCCCTCGGAGATAATGCGGCTGTTGCGCACCAGCGCCGCGCCAACCATCGGGTTGGGCGCCACCCGCCCAAAGCCGTTGCGGGCAATGGCGAGGCAGCGCTGCATATATTTTTCGTGCGTTGTTGGCATATATTTGTATCTTTGCGTAGCTATTAGAGTTTATATTCAATATCTGTAAGGCTTTGTTGCGACGTTAGGTGTGCGCTTGCGCCGTCCCGTAAGGACGGAATGTTGGTAGAAAACCCGTTATCCCCCGCCCCTCCCCCGTCCCGTAAGGACGGCGCAAGCATCTATTGAATATAAACTCTATGTAAAATTGATGTAAAACTACGTGCAAAGTTAATGCAAAATTCGGCGCACACCATAAAATATTTTCTGAACTACATTCGGCAAAACCTTGAGGATAGCTATCCTGCTCAGGAAGCGCGGGCTATCTGCCACCTTTTGCTCGAAAATACGTTGGGCATGACGCCGGCAGTGCTTTACGCTTCGCCGGAAAAGCATGTTGAGGCAGCGCAGGAGCAGCAGCTGGTGGAGGCCGTCGCTCAGCTTCGGCAAAAGCGCCCCATCCAGCAGGTGCTGGGCAAAGCCGAATTTTACGGCTTGACGATGCTTGTTGACGAGCATGTGCTAATTCCCCGCCCCGAAACGGAAGAGCTGGTAGCGTGGGTGGCTAAGAGCTGCCAACCGTTGGCTTCCGTCGGCAGCTTGGGGAACTCTGCGCTGCACATGCTGGACATTGGTACGGGCAGCGGCTGCATTGCCATAGCGCTTGCCAAAAACCTGCCGGCCGCAGCGGTGCACGCCTGGGATATTTCGGAGAAAGCCCTGCACGTTGCGCGCCAAAACGCGGTGCGCAACGGCGTGCAGATTCACTTTGAAAAAATGGATATTTTGCATGTTCCCCAGCCCCGCAGCCAAAAGTACGACGTTATCGTGAGCAATCCGCCGTACGTTTGCGAGAGCGAAAAGGCGCAAATGCACGACAACGTGCTTCGCTACGAGCCGCCCCTCGCGCTGTTTGTGCGGGACGACAATCCGCTGGTATTTTACGCGGCCATTGCCGGCTTTGCGCAGAAAGCGCTGAGCGACGGCGGCGAAGTTTTTGTAGAAATCAACGAAAAGCTGGGGCCGGAAACCATGGAGGTGTTTACCCGCAGCGGCTTTTCGTCCGTTGAGCTGCGCAGGGACATCAACGGTAAACCAAGAATGGCGAGGGCTAAGCGATGAAAGATGTTCTCCCCAAAGCCATTGACGCCAAAGAAGCGTTGCAGCGCCTGCAGCACCTGTGCGCAAAGCAGGAAAAGTGCCTTGCGGATGTGCGCAAAAAAATGCGCTCGTGGAATTTGACTCAGCCGGAAATGGAGGAGGTGGAGCGGCAGCTGCTTGCCGGAAAGTTTGTTGATGAAGCCCGCTACGCTGCTGCCTTTGCCCGCGAGAGGGCGGCGTTTTCGCGCTGGGGCGCTCTCAAGATAAAGGCGGCGCTGCGCGCAAAAAATATCGCCAATGATGTAGTAGATAGTGCCCTGCGCGAGGTTGACGGAAAGCGGCAGCTGGATATTTTGTCAAAAGATTTGCAGAAAAAAGCGCAAACCCTGCGGGCAAAATCGCCGCACGACCTGCCGGCAAAGCTGATGCGCTTTGGTATTTCGCGCGGGTATGAGTATGAGGCGGTGAAGGAGGCTGTGAGGGAAGCGATAAAGAAGTTGGAAAGTGACAGTTTAAGGAATGAGAAATAAATAGTAGCTGTTGATGAAGCAACAATTCTCTACAAATCAACATGTTGAGTTTGTGGATTAAGCATATTATTTCACGCGCTTGGGAATTCGGAATTTTTATGTACTTTTGCTGTCGTTGGTTAAGTAAAACAACAATCTGATATAAAAATGCTACCTAACTTACATATTTTTCAACAAAACACCTTTATCTATCACTAAGTTGGCGTTTTTTAACGCCAATAATTTGGAGATTGACGGATTTTTGTTAAAGAGAGATGGTCAGGTGTATACCTTGATGTAAAATACGCGCGTACATGCGCATACTAGCGAATTTTATTAGCTGCGCAATACGTTGCGTAGCTTTTTTTGTACCCCTGCAATCCCGCTTCGGAGGAAATAATTTTCCATCCGAAGCGGGATTTTTTTGCGGCATTGAGACCTCACCCCCGTCAAGTCCTGCAGGGAACGACACAATGAAAGTGTCACCCCTGCGGGATTTTGTGGAGACACGCGGACGTTCCTAACCGTATGCTTTAGCATACGGGGGGATGACCCTGCGGGACGATACACAGGGAAACGGTTACAACTTAGTAATGACAAATAAACAAGATATAGCAGTTAAACTCAAACCCTAAATTTTTAGGTAATAGAGATTTTCATTTGCTTGAGTAGAGTCTTTGTCGATTTGTTAATTTCCGAAGTCACGAACTCATTAGGGCTGAACTTTATTCTCTTGATAGTT
>JAISGH010000022.1 GCA_031263185.1 Prevotellaceae bacterium
TGCAAATAGCTCTGAAAGAGCTACATCATTAGCACAGGGCAACGCCCTATGTGGGGGAGCGCACCCCTCGCCGTTAAGCCCCAACGGGGCGTAATATATTTCATGCCATTTGATTACGCCCTTTCAGGGCTTAACGACATGTGGTGGACTCCTATTCGTAGGGCGTTGCCCTACGCTATTGATGTCGGGCTTTCAGCCCTTGTCAACATTGACCTCAGCAAACCGTCGCCTTTTCACACAGCCTCCAAAGGAGAGGGGAGCCGCGCCGCCGCAGCTACCCTCGTGTACCAGCTCCCCTCTCCTTTGGAGAGGGGCCGGGGGTGAGGTCTCCACGATGGCAACGGTGAGGTCGCTACGGAAAACATGTAGCGTCTTTTCTCCAAATTTAATAGCGACCTAAACGCCTATACCAAAAAAATTATTAGCGCAGTAAAAGTATAAAAATTTTCTCCAACAGCCAAAGCATTAAGGTAATTTTAAATTTAGCGCATGACAAAAAATGCAAATCAAGGGTTGAAAATACTTAGCATTGATGCTGCCGACGCGCACAAAGCATGTAGAGACGGGGCGCGCCCCGTCTCTACCGCACGCCAGCCAAGAAGCAAAATCACAACTTCGATAAGCGACGTTGCTGTATTTTAGCAGCGCAAGCATCTATTGAATATACACTCTAATCACCGTAGCTATGCCATTCTTCATCAAATATCGGATAAGACCGAACGCTGAACCCGCAGGGTTGAATATGAATAACCCCCAATGAAGCGAAGCGATTGGGGGTAGATTGAATCGAAAATCGACACAGCCAAATGCACTCCTACGTTGACCTTTTTTGGAAGTTTGCAGAGAAAAGCCTACTTTTACAGATAAATTTTTCGGAAAATGAATTGGCTGGAAAAGGCGATTAAATGTTTGAAAAGCAGTCTGTATCCAATCCCTTCGGAGTTGAATGAAGTAGATTGGAAAAGCGGCTTGTCGCCCAAAACCGACAGGCTGGCTCAACATTTATGCGCCTTTTCCAATCAGGAAGGCGGTGGTTTTCTTGTTTTCGGCGTGAACAACGACGCTACGCTCTTTTCCGTAACAAAGGAGCAATGCGATGAAGCTATCGTGAAATTGGGTAATATTGCCCGGCATAACCTGATACCGCCTGTTCTCCTCGAACACGCCACGTTGGATTTCAACGGAAGTTTACTCCTGTTTATACATATTCCCGAAAATACGGAGCGACCTGTATATATGCGAAACGGAACGATTTATGACAGCTACCGGCGTTCGGCGGGACAAACCGTCAAGATGAGCCGTCAGGAAGTAAAGCAGCTGATTGCCGAATCGCAGAAGCTTTTGTTTCACGAGCAAAAGGCATTAACAAATACAACTGCCGATAACGTTTTAAATCTTTTGGATTACGGCTGCTATTTTCGGTTGTCGGGCCGTACTTTGCCCGAAACAAAAACGGCTATTCTTGAAATATTAGCCAATGAAAAATTCATCGCAAAACATGGCGAAAGTTGGGATATCACCAATTTGGGCGCACTTTTGTTCGCATACGACCTGACAAAATTTACAGAATTGGAATTTAAAACTTTGCGTATTGTATTGTACAAAGGCAAAAATCGACTTGAAGCCCACCCCGAATTAGACTTCAAAGAGGGTTATGCCTGTGGTTTTGAGCATTTTATCCAATTTATCATGGAGCGAACTTCGGTTGAAGTTATTGAGAAAGCATTGCGGGAAACCAAAGAATCATATCCCGAACGTGCCGTAAGAGAGATACTTGCCAATTCGCTGATTCATCAAGACCTGTGGCAAAGCGGAATGTATGTGATGGTAGAGATTTTTTCCGACCGTATTGAAATGACCAATCCGGGTACGCCACTGGTGGACGTGAACCGTTTTATTGATGCGCCGCCTACATCAAGAAACGAAAAAGTCGCCATATTGATGCGCCGTTTTGAAATATGTGAACAGCGGGGCAGCGGTATTGACCGTGCCATCAGAGCAATAGAAAATGTCTATCTTCCTGCGCCTGAATTTATAAAGGGAGATAATTACACGAAAGTATTTATCTATCCGAAAAGAACTTTTTCCCAAATGAGCAAGGAAGACAGAATTCGCGCCTGTTATCAGCATTGTTGCCTGAAATATATGGAAAAAGAACAAATGACCAATCAAAGCTTCAGGGAACGAATGGGAATAGAAGATGAAAATGCGGCTATGGTATCAAGAATAATCAAAGATACTGTAAATAGCGGATTGATCAAGGGGTTCAACCCTGAAAACGCATCAAAGAAACACGCAAAATATATCCCTTTCTGGGCATAATTCTTATTTGACTGTTATTTGACTGAAATAATATGCAAGATGCGCATTTGTTTGTAAATGATAGATAATCAACAATATTCTTATTTGACTGTTATTTGACTGAACTTTCTCTTTTTGCCGTCTTTTTCGCATAAAGAACTGATAATAAATACATTTCTTATTTGACTGTTATTTGACTGAAATAAAAACATCTTACCTCCGGCGCAGCCTGCCTCTCCCTGCAAGGGCAGCCGTCAATCAAAGCGCAAAATTTGCTACCTTTGCGGCCATGATACCATACCTTCAAGCAGAAAATCTAAGTAAATCGTTTGGCGACCTGACGCTGTTCGACAACCTCAAGCTGAGCGTTGGCGAGGGGCAGCGCGTTGCCATTGTAGCCAAAAACGGCGCGGGAAAAACAACGCTGCTCAACATCATTGCAGGGCGCGACACCCCGGACGAAGGCAGCGTAACCTTTCGCCGCGGCCTGCGCGTAGGCTTTTTGGAGCAGCTCGACGGCCTCCCTCCCGAAATGTCGGTGCTGCAGGCGGTGTTTGCCTCCGATAGCCCTGCTGCGAAAATCGTCCGCGAGTACGAGCAGGCGTTGCTCGAGGGGCGCGACGCAGCGGCGCTCTCCGCGCAGATGGACGCGCACCGCGCGTGGGGCTACGAGCAGCGCGCCAAGCAAATCCTCACGCAGCTGCGCGTTACCGAATTTGACCGGCGCATCGGCGAGCTGAGCGGCGGGCAGCGCAAGCGGGTTGCCCTGGCCGGTGCGCTCATCAACGAGCCGGACTTCCTCATCCTCGACGAGCCTACCAACCACCTCGATATCGACATGGTGGAGTGGCTCGAGGGCTACCTCTCCAAGTCGCGCTCCACGCTGCTCATGGTTACGCACGACCGCTACTTCCTCGACCGCGTGTGCAGCGTAATTCTCGAAATCGACCGGCAGCAGCTGTTCACCTACCGGGGCAACTTCTCCTACTTTCTGGAGAAGCGCCAGGAGCGCATAGACGCTTTCAACACCGAAGTAGAGCGCGCATCCAACCTGTTTCGCCGCGAGCTGGAGTGGATACGCCGCCAGCCGTCGGCGCGGGGAACAAAAATCAAGTCGCGCGTCAACGCCTTCGACGAGGTAAAGGAGCGTGCCCACGCCAGGCGGCAGGACGGTCAGGTGGAGATAAGCGTACGCTCGTCGCGACTGGGCAAAAAAATTATCGAGGCCAAAAACCTGTGCAAGGCATACGACGGCACGGCGTACGTGAGTATGTTCAGCTACGAGTTCAAGCGCGGCGAAAAGGTGGGCATTACGGGCAAAAACGGCGCGGGAAAAACTACGCTGCTCAACCTGCTCGCCGGAAACCTGCGCCCCGACAGCGGGCACGTGAGCCACGGCGAAACGGTGGTGGTGGGCTACTACCGGCAGGAGGGTATCGCGGTCGCCGACGGCAAGCGGGTAATCGACGTGGCGCGCGATATTGCCGAGTACGTAAAGATGGGCGACGGAAAAAACCTCTCAACCTCGCAGTTCCTCAACCACTTTTTGTTTCCGCCAGGCGCCCAGCAAACCTTGGTGAGCAAGCTCAGCGGCGGCGAGCGGCGGCGACTGTACCTGCTTACCATACTCATGCGCCAGCCCAACTTCCTCATCCTCGACGAACCTACCAACGACCTCGACCTGATGACAATGGCCGTGCTGGAGGATTACCTCCGGGAGTTTGAGGGGTGCGTAATCATCGTGTCGCACGACCGCTACTTCATGGATAAAATTGTTGACCACCTCTTTGTGTTCGAGGATGTGGGCAAGATAAAAGATTTTCCCGGCAGCTACACCGACTACCGGCTCTACCGGCAGCAGCAGGAGCGGCTTCGGCAGCACACAGGGCAAAAGGTTGCGGAGAAGCCCGCCGCTGCGGAGCGCAAGAAAAGCGCACCCGAAAGGCGCAAGCTGTCGTTTGCCGAAAGGCGCGAGTACGAGCTCCTGCCCAGCGAGCTGAAGCTGCTGGAGAGCGAAAAAGCCGAGCTGGAGCAGCAGCTGAGCTCCGGCCTGCTCAGCCCTCAGGAGCTGACGGCAAAGTCGCAGCGCATAGGCGAAATTATCAGCGCGCTTGAGGCAAAAGAGCTCCGGTGGCTGGAGCTGGACGAGATAGCCGAATTACGAAGATGAATGTCTGACGGGCAATGCACAAAACCACGCCACGCGAAGTATAGCTAATCATAAAGATACAAGCCCTGCCAAAAGACAACAAATATATGATATTCAACAAAATATATTTTCATGTCAATAGAATATGGACATCACTCCCAAAGTGGCATCCGAAAAATTCTGCCTAATTTGGTGGATGCATCCGAAGAATTTCATTGAATTCGGTGAGTATATCCGAAAAATCTTGCCTAATTTGGTGGATGTATCCGAAGAATTTCATTGAATTCGGTGAGTATATCCGAAAAATCTTGCCTAATTTGGTGGACATATCCGAAGAATTCTATTGAATTTGGTGATCATATCCGAAAAATCTTTCCTAATTTGGTGGATATATCCGAAGAATTCCATTGAATTCGGTGAGTATATCCGAAAAATCTTGCCTAATTTGGTGGACATATCCGAAAAATTTTATTGAATTCGGTGAGTATATCCGAAAAATCTTGCCTAATTTGGTGGATATGTCCGAAGAATTCTATTGAATTTGGTGATCATATCCGAAAAATCTTGCCTAATTTGATGGATATATCCGAAAAATTCTATTGAATTTGGTGATCATACCCGAAAAATCTTGCCTAATTTGGTGGATACATCCGAAGAATTTTATTGAATTTGGTGATCGTATCCGAAAAATCTTGCCTAATTTGGTGGATATATCCGAAGAATTTTGGTGAATTTGGTGAGCATATCCACTAAATTTTGCAAGATTCTTCGAATATAATCGAAAAAATCATCTGAATTTTTCGGAAATCAATATTTCTTCCTATCTTTGCTGCATGATTTAAAGCCCGATACAAAATTATACTGGGCATAAAATTGCGAGAGTAAAACTATTAAAAATTACGGTGATGATACAGAGAATTATTACCCAAGCCATAGAAAAAGATTTTTTTAAGCAGAAAATCATAGTGGTGTTGGGGCCTCGGCAGGTAGGCAAAACGACTTTGCTGAAACAGGTAGTAGGGGATTGCGATAGCGTGCTGATGTTCAACTGCGATAACCTTGACGAACGCACGGCGTTGGAAAATAAAACGACCACGGAGCTTCTCCACCTGTTTGGCAATCATAAAATTGTTCTGATTGACGAAGCCCAGCGCGTGAAAAATATTGGCTTAACTCTGAAAATAGCTGCCGATACTATACACGATGTGCAGGTTATCGCCACAGGGTCGTCGTCTCTCGAAATAGGGCATGAAATCAACGAACCAGCCACCGGAAGGTTGCGCGAATACAAGCTTTTTCCGTTCAGCCTGCAGGAGCTGGCAGGTTCGTCGTCGGCGCAAGCCGAACATCGGCTGCTGGAGTACCGCATGGTTTATGGCATGTATCCCGAAGTCGTTACGCATCCCGATGACGCAAAACGAATTCTCAAAACGCTTACAAACAGCTATCTATATAAAGATTTGCTTGCCTACAAAGGGATACGCAAGCCTGATGTGCTGCAAAAGTTGGTGCAAGCTTTGGCTTTGCAGCTGGGGAGCGAGGTATCGTACAACGAGCTGAGCCGCTTGGTGGGCATAGACAAAGAAACTGTTGAAAATTACGTAGATTTACTCGAAAAATGCTTCATAGTCTTTCGCTTAGGCTCGTTCAGCCGTAACCTGCGCAAGGAAATACGCAAGGGGAAAAAGGTATATTTTTACGACAATGGGATACGCAACGCCATACTATCCAACTTTGCCCCCTTATCTTTGCGGCAAGATGTGGGAGCTTTGTGGGAAAACTTTATGGTGAGCGAGCGCCTGAAGCATAACGCCTACCGCGGCAGCTACGCTCACAGCTACTTTTGGCGTACGCAGGACCAGCAAGAGGTAGATTTGGTAGAAGAAGAAGATGGAGCGCTAACGGCTTACGAATTTAAGTGGAACTCTCGCTTAAAAAAGATTAAGCAGCCAACGGCATTTGCCGAAAGCTACCCTCAAGCACAGTGGCAAGTAGTTACCCCCGAAAATTACCGCAACTTTATAGATTGTAGCGGCTAAGCCTTTGCGTCCGAAAAAATTCTTTTACATGTCAACCGCTAAGTTTTTGTTGGGCAAGCAAACACCCGTCAATCGACAAATTATCGAAGAACGGATGCAAAAACCATTGAAAGAGTACATACAGGATTGCATTGATTCCGTTTTCAAGCTTTCGGCAAAACCGGTAACGGAAGCAAAAGCCGATTTTATTAACAGTATCACTCGAAAAGCAAAGAATAAAATAAAATGACTGTAACTCACAAATATCAACTGTCAGTCAGCAATATACAAGTATAATGTATTACTCGAAGAAAAATCGGAATTTCCGATTTTTCTACCATGCCTGTGAACTACTATAACATTTTTTTTGTCGCTTAGAAGGTACCTGAGTAGCTACTACAGCTTTAGTAATCTTGTACTGTCTAAAAAAATGCAGCGCAAACTCTACCGCACGCCGCAAGGCGTAGTGACAACCCGCTCCGGCTGCAGAATTAACCTAACATCGAAATGTCAATTTCTTTGGGGTCTGCGATTTCATTTATTCGCCCGTTTTCGCACTTTATGGTGCGCTTTGGGAACTGGTGCAGCAGGTTGTAGTTGTGCGTGGCCATGATGACAGCCCTCCCGCTGCCGCTGCCGATTTCGGTGAGCACACCCATGATGTCCTCCGAGGTTTCGGGGTCGAGGTTTCCGGTAGGCTCGTCGGCCAAAATCACCTCCGGATCGTTGAGCAGGGCGCGCGCAATGACAATGCGCTGCTGCTCACCACCCGACAGCTGGTGCGGCATTTTGTAAGCCTGATGCGCCAAGCCTACTTTTTCCAGCACGCTCTGGACGCGCTTTTTTATTTCGCTTTTCTCCGTCCACCCTGTGGCTTTGAGCACAAAAAGCAGGTTGTCGTACACGCTCCGGTCGGTGAGCAGCTGAAAATCCTGAAATATTACCCCTATTTTGCGGCGCAAAAAGGGTATGTGCGACTCCTTAATGTTGTGCAGCTTGTATCCTGCCACCCAGGCGGTGCCGCGCTTTAGCCTCAGCTCGGCGTTGAGCGTTTTTATCAGGCTTGATTTGCCGCTGCCAACCTTTCCTACAAGGTAGATAAATTCATTTCGTCCGACGCTAAACGTAACGTCGGAAAGGATGAGGTGCGCTCCCTGAAAAATGTCGGCAGATAATACTTCGATGGTGGTGTCGAGCGAGGGCATAGATTTATTGTTTTAACGAATTTAACAGCACAAAAATACGCATTTATCCGTGAATTCGGCAAGGTTATGAATTTTTAACCAATAAATTATGCGCTTGGCGTAGAAAAATGCAGATTAGCAGCTAACTTTACACGTTTAAACAAACGTGTAAATTACTGCTATGCACCCACTATTTTTGCGTGTAAAAAAGTTAGGCATTTTTGCTCTCTTTTTCGCTTTCTTTTTCACGCTTTTCGCTCCGCTTGCCGCGCAAACCGTCAGCAACATGAGCGATGCCGCCGAAACGTACAGGAAGGCGGTAGAGCTGTACCAGAAAAAGCTATACGGATTGGCGCAGGCCGAGTTTGAGCGGGCTATCACCAAAAGCCTTACGGAGCAACGCGACGAGCAACTTCGGATTGCCGCCGAATACTACACTTTGGAGTGTGCGTATGAACAATGGAGCGCTGCCGCCGAAATGCTCATTAAAATATTCATCGAAAAACACCCCGAGAGCGGACGCCAAAACGACGCCCGCTACCTGCTTGCCAGGTACTACTTTCGCGAAGGAAGCTACGAAAAAGCAGCTGCCGTATTCGACGCTTTTGAAGTCGGCTCCCTCTCCAATAACGACTATCAGGAGTATGCTTTCAAAAAAGCGTACAGCATGTTCGTGAGCAACCGGCATGGCGAGGCTTCGTCGCTCTTTGCAATGGTGAAGGACGACAGCAGCAAGTACGCGCCGGCGGCAACCTACTACTATTCGCACATTGCCTACGAGCAAAAGCGCTTTGTAGTTGCGCTGAGAGGCTTTGAGAGCCTGCGCGACGACGACGTATTCTCCAAGCTTGCGCCGTACTACATCCTGCACATCTACCACTACCAAAAAAATTACGATAAGGTGGTGGCAGAAGGCGTAGCGTTTATGGAGAACGTTAAGGGTAAGCGGCTGCCCGAGGTGGCGCGTATAGTTGGCGAGGCATACTACTACAAAAAGCAGTACGCCGAGGCGCTGCCCTACATCGAAAAATTTGCAGAAACATCGCCCGAGCTTACGCGGTTTGACAAGTACCTGCTGGGCTACATTTACTACCAAAACAAGAATTACCCCAAAGCCACCGGTACGCTCGAGCAGCTGGTGGTGGGCGACGACTCGCTTGCGCAAAGCGCCTACTACTACCTTGCCGACGCTTTTATGCAGCAGGGCGATAAGCAAAATGCAGGCCGCGCTTTCCTGCAGGCTTCAAGGATGGATTTTTTCCCCGACATTAAGGAGGACGCGCTTTTCAGCTACGCCAAGCTCATGTTTGAGCTCAACAGCGGCCCGTTCAACGACGCTATTGAGGCGCTCAACATGTACCTTGCGGCGTACCCCGGGTCGCGCCGCTCGGACGAGGTCAACAAGTGCCTCATGCAGGCCTACGTTTACTCCAAGAACTACACGGCAGCCCTAACTTCCCTGCAGGCCATCGCCAAGCCCGACGCCGACGCGCTTGCCGCCATGCAAAAGGTGGCCTACTTTCGCGCCGTAGAGCTGCTGCAAAATCAGGAATACGCCGAGGCAATGAGCATGTTCGACTTGTCGCTCACGTACAGCGCCTATAGCGCTACCTTCTCGGCGCTGGCTATCTACTGGAAAGCCGAAGCTGCGTACCGCCTGAACGATTATGCGCTTGCCGAAAAGCTCTTTGGCGAAGTGGTGCTGTCGGCGGGAATTATGCAGCGCGAAGAGTACCGGACGGCGCACTACAGTTTGGGGTACAGCCTGTTCAAGCAGCGCAAGTATGCCGAAGCCGAGAGCTGGTTTCGCAAGTACATAGCCTTTGGCAGCGCACCCGACGCTATGCTGTGCGACGTGTACAACCGCGTGGGCGACTGCGATTTTATGCAGCGCTCGTACGCGGCTGCCGTTGTGAGCTACCAAAGCGTAGTGAAGCTGGCTGCTACCGACGTTGACTATGCGGCCTTGCAGTGCGGGTTGTGCTACGGGCTGCTGGGCAATCAGGATAAAAAAATAGAGCTGATGGACATGGTAGCCGGCATTACCCCCGTTTCGCCTTACGCCGACTACGCGCTCTACGAAAAAGGACGCTGCTACGTGCAAATGCAGCGCTACGAGCAAGCGGTGAGCGTTTACCTGCAGCTGCTGAGCAAGCACCCCGAAAGCCTTTTCTACGCAAAAACGCTGGTGGAGCTTGGGCTTATTTCCGTAAACAGGGGCGAGTCTGAGCAGGCGCTGGACTACTACAAGCGGGTGATACAAAATTTCTCGGGTACGGCAGAATCCCGAAGCGCACTCATGGGCCTCAAGAATATTTACGTGGAGCTGGGCGATGTTGACAGCTACTTTAAGTACGTTGCAGGGCTGAAAGATTTTGTCAACGTCAACCCTTCGGCCAAAGATTCGATGATGTTTGTGGTTGCCGAGCGCGCATACGTAGCTGGCAGCTACGATAAATCTGCGGATTTGTTCAAAAAGTACCTGAAAGAATTTTCGGGAGGCGTGTTCTCCATTGACGCTAACTTCTACCTGGGCGACTGCTTCTACCGTCAGGGCAAGCCGGAGGAGGCGTTGCCGCATTTTGAGTTCGTAATAGGTAACCCCAAAAGCAGCTACACCGAGCTGGCGCTGCTTGGCGCCGCAAGAGGCACATTCGAGATGGGCGACCACGCCAAGGCTGCGGACTACTACGGGCGCTTGCAGCCCATTGCCGGCAGCAAGGCTACCCTGATAGAGGCGCGATTGGGGAAGCTTCGCGCCGACTACGCAACCTCTACCTACTCCGACGTTGTGGTTGACGCCGAAGCGCTGCTGTCCATCGACAACCTCTCGCAGGAGGTTATCCGCGAGGCGCACTTCAAGAGGGCAAAGGCATACGAGCAGCTGGAGGCGCCGGACAAGGCGCTGGAAGATTATACGCTGGTTGCGCAGGATGTGAAAACCAAAGAGGGCGCAGAAGCTAAGTATAAGGTGATAGAAGCGCTCTACGGCAGCGGTAAGCTGGACGAGGCCGAGCAGGAGGTATTCGACCTTTCAAAGAGCGGAATACCGCACCAGTATTGGATGGCCAAGAGCTTTATCATTCTGGGGGATGTGTACATAAAGCGCAACGATATGTTTCAGGCTAAAGCCACCTTTGAAAGCATTCTGGATGGCTACAGCGTAGATGACGACGGCATTATAGCCGAAGTAGTCAGCAAAATACAGCAAATTACGGCAGATGAAAAGCAAAAAGAGGAAAGCGTAAAGCAGGCTACACCTGAGGATATTTCCCTATAATACATTTATAAACAGAAATATTATAAACAGAAATATTATAAACAGAAACATTGTAAACAGCAACATGCAAAATAAGCGTAATGGCATAAGACAATTCATGAAAAAATTTTTGCTACCCACGTTAGCGCTTGTACTCCTGTCGGCAAATCTTGCCGCGCAGGAAGACCTGCTGACAAAAACGGTGGAGGTGCAGCGCACATACGACCCCACGCTGCTCGACGCCTACAAAATATCTCCCATACCGCGCATAGACGACACGGCGAAGGTAAGCGCAAAATTCTCCTACCCGCTGCGGCAGGTAAAACCCATGACCGACATTTACCTGATTAACCCGCTGCCTCCGGCAAGGGTGCAGCGCGAGCGCTACGAGCAGATCAGCCAAACCTGCGCGTATCTCAGGATGGGCTTGGGGCTTAAATCCTCCACCTTGCTCGACGCCTACATCGGTAGCGAGCGCAGCAAGGATTTTTTGTGGGATGTTTACGCCAACCACTACGGCAACTACGGCGACGTAAAAAATGAATCGGGAGAAAAGGTACCCACCATGGATATGCGCAACGAGGTGGGCGCTTCGGCGCAGTACAGCTTTAGGCATGCGCTGCTCTCCGCTAGCCTTGGCTTTAAGCAGCACGCTGTGCGCTTCTGCGGCTACGATACCGACTCCTTTAAGCTGGCGGATTACAAGGCGCTGCCGGCAGAAAAAGTTAAGCAGTACTTCAATCAGACCTACGTAAACCTTGAGTACAAGAGCGCAGGAGCGCCCGACAGCGCGTGGAGCTACAGCGCGCGGTTCGGCTTTTACGACTACCGCAGCAAATCGCTGCAGGTAGAGGACGCGCTGAAGTTCAACCTGTACGCCGACAAAGCGCTTACCCCTACCGCTACCGTTGGGTTGACGGCGAATACCGATGTATACCTGCGCAGCGAGCGCCTTGCGGCAGGCAGCAGCGCTGTTGTGGCTGTTGAGCCTTACGCAAGGGAGCGGAGGGGCTGGTGGGAAGGGACGGCAAAGCTCAACTTTGTTTTTGACAACGTTACGGGGTCGCTCAAAACCTATATTTACCCTACGGTACGCCTCACAGCATTTTTGGTGGACAACGTATTTTTGCCCTACGTAGAGATTAGCGGCAGGCACGAAGCCAACACCTACGCAAGCCTCACTACCGCAAATCCCTACCTTGCCCCCGACACCTCGCCGTACATCCGCAGCTCGCGCAACGCCATTTCGTTCAAGGGAGGCGTAAAAGGAAAGCTTGGCTCGCTGCTCACCTACAGGCTGGGGCTGGAGTATGCGTTTATCAACGATATGGCTTTTTTTGTTACCTCGCCGGATTCGGCAGCACTTGGCAGCTACTTCAACGTAGCGTACGACGATGTGAGGCGCTTTACCTTTGGCGGCAACCTCCACTTTCAGCCTACTCGCGCATGGGAGTTCCGGTATGCGCTGCGCTACGACACCTACCACATGGACAAGCTGGCAAAACCCTACAACCGTCCGGCGCTGGATATGCGCCTGAGCGGATACTACAACCTCTGGGACAAGCTGAACTTTTACGCTTCATTCAACGTATACGGCGGCTACACCGCGCTCAGCTTTGCGGGTAAGGAGGTAGAGCGCAGCAGCGGGATAGACTTAAACTTTGGGGCTTCGTACAGCTTTTTCAACCGCTCCTCAGTGTTTTTTCAGCTTAACAACATCATGTCCTCCCGCTACCATGTTTACAGCAGCTACCCCACCTACGGCTTCAACGTGATGGCAGGCTACTCCTGCATGTTTTAGGCGGACATTTTTGTGCAGCTTTCGGCAAAAAAAAGTGGCGTGTCTTTGCGGAAGCTGACCGCTGTTAGATGAATTTCTCATCAGAGCGCAAGAATGGATAGAATTAGGTAGTAAGTACATGACAAAAAATGCGAATCAAGGGTTGAAAATGGACGGCGGCGAAGCCGCCCCTTCCACCGCTCTTCCATTTGACCTCTTTTTACTACTATAGTTTTCTTTATTTTGTTATGGTGATGTTCTGACTGCACGAACTCTACCGTATGAATATACACCATTATAATCAGGTACGCCATCATTAAAATTTATTCCCCAATGCCAATTGTCATAGAAGGAATTATCTTCATGAGGAGTCGAACTCCAGTAAAAATTATTATATGAAGATATTTCAAAATTACCTATTTCCACTTGTTTTTCATACATAATTTCCAGCTCATCCATCGCAGGTAATCGCCAATCTGTATATCCTGCCACTCTAGATTCCGCCACTTTTTGTTTTGCTTCTTCCCACGAAAACATCACTCCAAAACCTTTTTCAATATCCCGTTTCTGCACCATAATATTTTTCGTTTTTAGTATGTAATAATCAGAGTGCTCAGCTTTGAAGCTTACGGAATCGCCATACACAAAATTATTATTATCATTAGCTGCATATGCACGCACATAATAGATTGTTCCTGTCGTTAATCCATCAACATTGGCATAAAATTCAGCATTTGTAACAGCCCGTTTCTTTGTATTTATGCCATCAATGTCTTCTATCGTTGGTTTTTTTAATGTGCCTGAATAAATAAATCCTTTCTCAATATAAGATGGTTCTCCAGTATCATCTATTTTGCCATTTAAAGTTACCTTATCTTCTGTGATATTTGTAGCTGGTAGTGTGGAAACTTTAGGAGGATAAGGCTCCCTTGTTGTGGTAATAAAGCTCATTTCGTTACCATAAAATGTTCCCAACGTATTAGTTGTGTATGCTCTGACAAAATATGTGGTATATTCTTGCAGCTCAGTAAGAGTTACTGTAAATTCTCCATTTTTAGGGTTGGTAACAGTTGTTATTGTGTTACCACTTCCTGTAATTCTTTTCCCGACTTCTTTTCTTTCTTTAATTGTCGGATTACTTGTTGTAGAGTAGCATATACCATTTTCGTAATGACTATTCCCATAACCACTACTATATAAAGATGGATGTAAACTGCTTCCATTTTTTTCAGAAATAATTTGCAAATTACCTTTTACAACAGCAGAAGTGCTTTTTATGTCTGTAACTTCTACTGTTCTTATATTGCCTTCAAGATTTACTTTTTCCTCTTCCAAAGAAAGATATTCGCAAGAGAAAAAAAGAAGGAAGACGGCTATAATTAAAGATGGTTTTTTCACAATCAAGTTAGTTAAAAATGAGAAACAAATCCTATTCCAGCATCGAACACTGGGAATTTCCATTCTTTAGGGCTAATTTGCGAAGTGCCAATCCCTACATTTATAATTCCTTTTTTCCCAAGCCATACATCGGCACCAATTAAAAAAGACCATCCGTGTTGTACATAATTATCTTTGTATGAGAAATACCCATCATCTGCATTTTGTATTTGTGGCTTTCCCATACCAGCTGTTCCATAATTAGCAGAAATAAACAAACCTTTATATGGATAAAATTTCAACCCACCTGAATAATGCCAATATTTAGACCCTTCACCAAGTCCAATACCAGCCTGATAACCAAATCCGACAATGCCTCCATGACGACCTCCTATACTCATCCCAAATATGCCGTATGATACCCCATAGCCGATATTTCCAAACAGTTCGTTTTCTATTTTCGCAGGAACTTTAGGCTTGGAAAAATGTTTATAGTATTCTTTTCGCTGTTTTTCAAATGCAATTTTATCGCAATCAATATATTCATCTTTGTCTCCCCACTCATTGTAAATGTGTTTTTTAAAACGATAAAGAGCATACACTTGATATGTATCATCATTGTTATTGATTTTGAAATAACAAGAACATACCAATCTGGCGTTTTCGTTTGTTCTACCTGCTTTTATACTGGTAAGGAAGGACCCTATTTCGTGTTCTGGAATTTCCATATGCCTTAATTGCATGATAGCATCATCTATTGCCTTTTGAAAAGCTATTTTTTCTGCCTCATCCCTGTCTTTTCCCTGCCCTCGCCCAACAGCATAACCAAAATTGTTACCTTCTTTAAGTTTGTTTCTATCGCTATTCCAATATGGTTCGGGCTCTGTTTGTGCGTACAAAATATTTATATTGCACATCCAGAATATTATGATTAAACTATATTTAATTATTTCCCGCATAACTAATTTGATTTAATATTTATTTTGATTGTGACTGTGGCCTCGATGCCATTAGAAAGTGTATCAATTTTTTTATTTATCACTTCTCTATATTTCACCTCTTCGGGAGAAAAACCTCTTCTTATTAATTTTTTACTTGCACTGTCAATAGCATTTTCTATTGCTTTGTTTTTATGATAATCAAATCCTGCCCCTGTCTCTGTAATTTCTTTTATTGCTATTTTAGGAGGCTCAATAAAGCTATCTGTTTTTATTTCTTTACCAACGCTGCCTGTTTTGGTTGTCGTTATTATTTTTATAGGAGGCTTTATAATAGAATTTGAATCTGATTGAGCAGTAGTGACAGTATCTGTTAAATCAGCTGGTATAGGAGAAATGTCGATTGGATTATTGCTATTTCCATAAAAATTCCATGCAAGAAAGCCAAAAATAACAAGCAAAATCAAAGTCGTAAGGATATAAAGTTTTATCCAAAAACTTTTTTTTAATTTATTTTTAGTCCTTATATGGTTGGTATATATTTTAATAAGAATTAGAATAACACCAACAATCAACGGTGCGATATAGTTGGCATGTATAGTCTCTAAACCCATATTTTTCACATTTTTAATTTACGTTCTCAAACGATGCTGTCCTCATATGGCGAATTTACCGGAAAGTCCTGTATTGTTAATGTTCGATTTCATCAGCAGCGTTGCAAACATTTCCTTCAGCGCTCGGCAAGGGAGTTTATGTAGGAATGTAAGCGCACTATCTGTAAGAGTTACGATTTTGCTTTGGTAAAATAGCTTACGGCTCAACGCCCAAAAACGTTGGGATAACGGCGGCAAAGGTATATCTATTTTGCTACAAATTGATAAAAACGGCGCTATCTTTATGTTAAAAATACTTAAATTATTTTTTACTCCCCCTGTGCCTCCTTGCCGCTAAAAACCTATTCGGTAAAGCTACAAAAGAAAATGCTACCTTTGCAGCCTCTGAACAAAATTTGACCATAGCACAAATGCTCGAAGGCGCAACACCGATAGCAGCGCCAAAGCACAGCTTCAAAAACTTTGACGAAGCCCGCCAATGGGGGGGGGGGGGAAAGCATATTATCGGAATCTATAAAAACGACGCTACGGGGGGAAGATATAATTGTATCTAGAAAGGCCATAAAAAAATACATTAGCGCATCTGCCGTACTAAAAAGTATAGACAAAGACTCTCACCTTTCTACGTTAAAAGTGCTTCCACAAATCATTAAAGACATCCTTGATAAAAGAAATCCATGGAGATGAAAAAGACAATGGAGATATAAAAGAAATACAACGTTTCTATGGCGCTATTAACTATGAAGGGAAAAGGTATCCTGTGAAAATTACCGTTAAGGCAACAAAAAACGAAGGAAATAAAGCCTACTCTTATGAGGTCTTAGATATAGAAAACCCGGGCATAAACCCGGGTCATCTTCAGAGTGGACAGCAAAATGTCTCAGAAAACCCATCTGAAGCATTTCTACACTCCGATATTTCTACCCGCAAAGATGCGAATATTTCCGAACCTACCAAAACAAAGCTGTAAGGCTAAATCTTTTTTTGAGGCGCTATGCCCCTTGCTGATCCTCTTTTTTTTCGTCTTTGGAGAAAAAAGAGCGCTGAAAAATCAGCAGGTAAAAAACGCTACACGTGATGGCGGCGTCGGCAAGGTTGAAGATGGGGCGGAAAAAGATAAGCCGCTCGCCGGCGCTGAACGGAAACCACGATGGGTAAGTGCCCTGAATAACGGGAAAGTAAAACATATCTACCACCCTCCCAAACCCAACCGCCTCGTAGCCGCCTCCGGACGGAAGGAGCTGCGCCACCTGCGTGTAGGTCGAAACGCTAAAAATAGCCCCATAAAAAAGGCAGTCAATAAGGTTGCCCATTGCCCCTGCGCACATGGCCGACAGCCCGAGCACAAATCCCGCAGAGGCTTTGCGGCGAATTTGCTTCCACGTAAACCATACGAGGATGCCAATAAACACCACTCGGAACAGGGTGAGGAGCAGCTTGCCGGCGCTGCCCAAAAAATCAAACTCAATCCCAAAGGCCATGCCGGGATTTTCGGTGAAGTGGATGAATGCTCTGTCGCCTGCAAGGCTAATGGATTCGCCCAGCGCCATGTGGGTTTTTACCCAAATTTTGAGCGCTTGGTCGGCGATTAAAATAAGCGTTGCCAGCAGTACGGATTTTTTAAGAAGGCTCATTATCGGGGCTTGTGTGTATTGCAATATTTTCGGTAGCTTTTTGTTATCTTTTGGCTTTTGCTTCCATGCTCAGCGTGGCGTGCGGCACCGCGCGCAGCCTGTCGGCAGGAATCAGCTTGCCGGTTTCGCGGCAGATGCCGTAGGTTTTATTTTCGATGCGCACAAGCGCCGCTTCGAGGTGCTGTATGAACTTTTGCTGCCGCTCGGCCAGCTTGCTCGACTCCTCCTTGGACAGCGTAGCAGCGCCCTCCTCCAGCACTTTGAAGGTAGGCGATGTGTCGGTGGTATCATTGCTGTTGCTTTGCATAATAACCTCGCGCAACGTTTCGTAGTCTTTCCGAGCCTTTTCCAGCTTTTCCAAAATAAGCTCCTTAAATTCGGCCAGCTCTTCGTCCGAATATCGCAGTTTCAATTTTGTTTCCTTTGATTTCATAAACTCTCCTTTTTTTAAGTCCGCTAAGGTAGCAAATATTTGTACAAGTGCAAAACTGTGAGGAAAATATTGGGTTGCATTTCAAATTGCCGCATCGTGCTACTGCTATGCCATTCATCAAATATCGGATAAGACCGGACGCTGAACCCGCAAGGTTGAATATGAATAACCCCCAACGAAGCGAAGCGATTGAGGGGAGCTGATCAGAAATAAAAAAGCGGAATCAATCAATCGTCCGCATTACGCAGCGTGATCAAGTAACATACCGTCAGTCCTCCGCAAACGATGCCGATAACAATAATAAGTCCCAACTTAATCCTCTTCTTCTTTTTTTGACAAAAGTAAAATGCCCATAAAGCACGTAAAACAGGAAAAATAAATTCGCGAAGTTGAAAGATTATTTTTTTGCCAGCGGCCACTTAAAATCTTTAGCGAAGCTCTCCCACGAAGTGTTTTTGTTGGGGTCGTACCATGCGTCGCCGATGTAGACCATGAAAGGGGCGAATTGCTCCGGCGTGAGGTAGCCGTTTTGCACGTGCAGCAGCTGGAACTGTTCGCTCATGAACACTACCGTTGGGTAGCTCATATTTCCGTTTAGCAGCGAGGCCGCCAGCATGTGCGTTGAGCGGCGCCCGTTGCCGCCCGGGTTTACGAAGGTGTAGCCCTGAAAGCGGATGGTATCGTAAGCTTCGGCGTTGAGCTTGACGGCGTAGAAGTGCCCGTTCATGTACTCGGCAATTTCGGGGTTGCTGAAAGTGTTTCTGTCGTACACCTTGCACCACCCGCACCAGTCGGTGTACACGTCAATGAAGATTTTTTTTGGTTGCTTTTTGCACAGCTCAACCGCCTCTTCAAACGTATGCCACTTGATTTGCGCCGTTGCCGCTGACACCGCTGCTGAGAGCAGCAGCAGCGTTACCCCTATCTTTTTCATGCTTTATCCCCCCTACTTTTTAGAAATGTACTATAGATTTTGCAGGTTATTCCCTGCTTTCGAGGCGCAAATATACCTGTAAAACGCATTGCAATACAACTAATTAGCATTTGTTATTGTTAAATATAGTTGTGGGTCTCGTTTATTTAACTATCTTTATGCTTTAAAAAATCGTTGAATTGTTGAACTTAAAAACTTTAGAAGAAAATGGGAAAAGACATTCTTTCGCTGCAGCCGGCTCGCCTGTGGCAGCATTTTTATGACCTCACGCAAATTCCGCGTCCGTCGAAAAAGGAGCGTAAAGCGGTAGATTTTGTTGCTGCGTTCGGCCGGCAGCAGGGGCTGTTCACCGACGTTGACACCGCCGGTAACGTGCTTATTCGCAAGCCTGCCACCAAGGGTATGGAGGGGCGCAGGGCGGTGATTTTGCAGGCGCACCTCGACATGGTGCCGCAAAAAAACAGCGATACCGCGCACGATTTCGAGCGCGACCCCATCGATGCCTACGTCAGCGGCGAGTTTGTTCGCGCGCGCGGTACAACGCTGGGAGCCGACAACGGCATTGGCGTGGCGGCGGCTATGGCGGTGCTCGAAGCTGCCGACGTTGAGCACCCAAACATCGAGGCGCTGTTTACCATAGACGAAGAGACGGGCATGAGCGGTGCGCTGGCTATACAGCCGGGCTGGTTGCAGGGCGATATTTTGCTCAACCTCGACTCGGAGGATGAAGGCGAGCTGTGCGTGGGCTGCGCCGGCGGTTTGGACGGCAGCTTCGACGCTGGCTACGGCCAGCAGGATGTTGCTGCCGACAGCGCTGCCTTCAAGCTCGGCATTACGGGGCTGAAGGGTGGACACTCCGGCGTGGATATTGCGCTGGGAAGGGCTAACGCCAACAAGCTTGCCGCGCGCATATTGAGGCGACTGACCGACATTCACGGCGTGCAGCTCTCGTCGCTTGAGGGAGGTAACCTGCGCAACGCTATTCCGCGCGAAGCCTTTGCCACCATTGTTGTTCCCAATAAATTGGTTGACGCTGTGAAGCAGGAAGTGGCGACCCTTGCGCAAACCATTGCCGACGAGTACGCCGCTGTGGAAGATGTGCAGAAAATAAAAATCGCGCTTGAGCCTGCCGATGCTCCGGGTAAGGTGATGCAGCCCGCTCCACAGGACAAGCTGCTCAACGCAATTTTGGCCTGCCCCGACGGCGTTGTCCGCATGAGCGACGCCATTCCCGGCCTTGTTGAAACCTCCACCAACCTTGCCATTGTGAGGATAGGGGAGGGCGAAATGTCGGCTTCGTGCTTGCTCCGCAGCTCGGTGGATAGCGCCAAAGAGTTCTTGGCGGAGTGCATGAAAGCGTCATTTTCGCTTGCCGGCGTAACAAGCCGCTTCACCGGAGGCTACCCGGGATGGAAGCCCAACCCCAGCTCGGCCATACTGAATGTGATGCGCGATTTGTACGAGAAGATGTTCGGCACAGCGCCGTACGTACGCGCCATTCACGCAGGGCTTGAGTGTGGCTTGCTGGGCGGTAAGTACCCCAACCTTGACATGATTTCCTTTGGCCCCACCATCCTCAACCCGCACTCGCCCGACGAGCGGGTGGAGATAAGCTCCGTTGAGAAGTGGTGGCGCTTTTTGCTGGCAACGCTCAAAAATACGCCGGCTGCAGGGTAATGTAGAATGTAAAATTCCTCGCTTCGCCCGTCATTCCGAGCGCAGCGAGGAATCTCCCGCCATCAGGCTACCCCAAGTGCGGTGGGTGTAAAGAGGAGATTCCTCGCTGCGCTCGGAATGACGGCGCAAAGGGGACGGTAGGGACGATGGGGACAGTAGGGACGGTAGGGACGATAGGGACGGTAGGGACAGTAGGGTAGGGGGATGTAACATTTCTACCAACATTTTGTTCCTAATGGGCAGTGTCATTATACTGTTCGCGGCTATTTTTGTGCTTTCCCCGTTAGGGGAACCATATCAATAGAAAAATGTGTGCCGCTTATCTTTTATTCCCCATAGGGGATTAACAGCAAAGAGATGAATGCCCTACGGGCAATAAAATAGGCTTGTTGGGTTGCTGTTCTATTGATATGAATGCCCTACGGGCAATGCATAATATGCCGCGTGAAGTATAGGTTAAGGGCTGAAAGCCCGAAATCAATTAAAAATTAATTCAAACTCGTGAAGCTGTGCTATGATACTTTTGTCAAAAAAAATACCCGCTTGGCGCTGCGCTGCATCTTGGAGAAGCAAGGTGGAGGGTATAGGTTCTTGGAATGATTTCACATGTACACACAGTAGGGGCAAAGCATGCTTTGCCCCTATCACGTACACAGGGCAGGCGCAAGGCCAGCCCCAACCACACACACACACACACACACACACACACACACACACACACACACACACACACACACACACACACACACACACACACACACACACACACACA
>JAISGH010000047.1 GCA_031263185.1 Prevotellaceae bacterium
AGTACGCGATACTGTTACTATCGTAGCCATACAGCAGCGCGAGGTGGTGCGGTACGTAAAGGATAGCGCGTATACCGACAGCATTCGTGAGCAATATGCACGCCATCAGTACGAGTACCATTCTCTCCGCAACCAGCAATTATTTTACAGCGAATTACAGATGAAATACAATGCCAAGCCATCTTCAACGTAAATCGGAAGCGCTAAGCAGTGCAGCAACGCTGCTGCACGAAAAAGAGCTGTATCCCGCCGTAGCGCACAGCGCCTACTACAGCTGCTACCAGCTGATGATGCACATTTGGCTGCTTGTAATGAAGAGGTCAGAGCGGGAGTTAACGCGCCAAAAAAGTTCGCACGAATACCTTATTATAGCGGTGCGGGAAATGATTAAAAAAAGTAACCCCGCCAACTTTTACGCATTTAACGGCAAAATTTGGATGCTAAAGCAGCTAAGAACAAATGCCGACTACAGCAATACGCCATTTGGCAAGAACGATAGCGCCAAAGCGCTATCGCTGTCGGCGGATATTACGCCAATTCTAAAAAAATACTGGCGACCATGAACGCAAAACAATTCATAGCAAAAGAGCTAAGCGCACTCGTAAGCCGGTTGCCCGGCGCTACGCTACGCTATAAGTGTGACCAGAACGACACGCATGTGGTGGAGGTGTCTCCTAAATCCGTGTATAGCTCAGATAAATTTATGGCGCTGGGTATTGAGGTTGATGATAAAATTTGTGCACAATTCCCCGAAGCGTGGCTTGTTTTTCTTCCGGATGACAGCTATGTGGGTATTGATGATATAGCCGGTGAAGAGTTGGTTTTTTCGCAGCGAAAGCCAAGCAGCGCAGCGGCCTGCGCCTGCCCGCCGTAAAGCCAAAGCGCAGGCAATGGAGTACGCTTAGCTTAAACCTTATTTTTTCAACAAAACAACCTCAGTAGCAGATTGTTGAATAAAATTTCCCCAACCCCCATTACTTCATTTTCCCTCCGATTAATGAGGTAATGAGGTATTGCTATATTTGCTAATTAATTGCTACTGAGGTTATTTTGTTAGATAAATTAGGTAAAAATAAGGTTTGCGTAACCATACGCATATATCTCCTAACAATCCTACTAACGTTATACAGCTTCAGTTACCGCTATTTCTCAACTTTCAACTTTAAACTTTCCAAAAGCTTCGTCCCACATGGCGGTATCTTGCGGCTCATATACTTCGAGCTCTACCGAGCTGCGCACTATTGCGCGGGCTTCGTCCACCGATTTTACGCAGCCTGCCGCCATAGCCTGCACCATAACGTTGCCAATGGCCGTAGCTTCCGACGGCCCTGCCACTACGGGCAATCCAATAGCGTTTGCCGTAAGCTGGTTGAGCAGCGGGTTTTTGGCGCCGCCGCCTATCACGTGCAGCTTTTCTATCGGGTGCTGCGCAAATCCTTTGAGCTTGTCCAGCGTGTAGCGGTACTTCATGGCCAAGCTGTCGAAAATGCAGCGCACCAGCTCGGCATCGGTGGCAGGCGCCGTCTGTCCCCGCTTGGCGCAGTAGCTTGTAATGGCGCCGGTCATGTTTTCCGGATTGGCAAATTCGGGGGCATCGGGGTCTATCAGGAAGCGGAATGGCTGCTCGGCTTTGGCCATGCTCACCAGCTCGGCGTACTCAAGTTTCTTGCCGTCGCGAAGCTCCCACTCTGCCTTGCAGCGCTCAAGCAGCCACATACCCGTGATATTTTTCAGAAAGCGGAACGTTCCGCCAACGCCGCCTTCGTTCGTAAAGTTTTGGCTGTACGAGCTGTCGTTTATAACAGGCTCTTTGCTCTCAATCCCCATGAGCGACCACGTGCCGGAGCTCAGGTAGGCAAAGTTTTTGTCCGACGCCGGCACAGCCAGCACGGCGGAGGCTGTGTCGTGCGTTCCTACGGCAACCACCGGAATGGGAGGAATGCCCTCTGTCAGGATGGTAGGCTCTTTTACTTCGCCTATCACGTCGCCGGGCATTACTATGGGCGCCATAATGTCTATCGAAATGCCCATTGCGTCGAAGAACCTTTTTTCCCACGCCATTGTGCGGGGGTTGAACAGCTGCGACGTGGTGGCAAAGGTAAACTCGGTGCGCTTTTCTTTCGTTAAGAAGTAGGCAAGCATGTCCGGCACAAAGAGCAGGGAGCGCGAGCGCTCAAGCAAGTCCGGTTCGTTTTGCTTGATAGTAAAAAGTTGGTAGAGGGAGTTGATGCTCATCACCTGAATACCGGTAGCCTCGTACACCTCTCGGCGCGGGATGATCTCAAAGAATTTTTCGGGCATGCCGTTAGTACGCGGGTCGCGGTAGGCGTAAGGAGGGTTTACCAGCTTGCCATCCAAGCTGAACAGCCCAAAATCCACCCCCCACGTATCGATACCTACCGAGGTTGGGGTGATTTTTGCGGCTATGCCGGCAGCAAATCCCGCGGTAAGGCTTGCAAAGAGCGAGGTGGTATCCCAGTAGTAATGGTTGTCCTTGTGCACAGGCGCGTTAGGAAATCGCGTAAGCTCCTGCATGTGCAGCTTGCCGTTTTCCAGCGTACCTGCGTAGCAGCGCCCGCTGGTAGCGCCTAAATCGAATGCTAAAAAAGTGTGCTGTCCCATAGTTTTCTTTTTTTATGAGTGAATGTATTTGTCCTAAAAGTTAAACCTTATCCCCACAAATCCCGATACGTTCTCGCTGCGGCGCCCGCTGAAAACATCGCCATATCTGCTTGGCATATCTGTTGCTGCGCTACTTCCGTTGTTATCTTTAAGCTTAAGTGTTGGCTTAGCGTACAGCAGACTGCTCACGCCGCCCACCAGCTGAAACGGGTAGTAAAGGTTAATGGCTAAATTGGCTCCGGCCTTGTAGTAGTGGCTCTCAAGCGAAATGCTCCCTACGCTCACGGTTTCCCACCCAAATCCTACATACGGCGAGAGCGAAAAGTTACGCCAAAAGTAGAATCCTTTGCCTAACCCCACGTTACCCCGCATGAAAGAGTAATTTTTTTTGCCGAGATTCTCCATACCATAGCTAATTGCAAAGTTATCGGTTAGCGTATAGCTTGCCGCTTCCATTTCGCCTTCGACGTACACGTACAATCCCGGCCATATTCCCAGGTTAATAGCCTTGTTGGTGAGCGCTTCTGCCCGCAGCAGCCATTTTTGGGCGCCTCCAACTCCGGGGTCGTACCCCAGCATCATGCCTATTCCGGCGTCGTTGCGCTGCTCCAGCGTCATGCCCTTTTCGACCTTTCGTCCGGCAATCTGGTAAAATTTGCTAGTCTCGCTTTTTCCGGTTGCCAGCGTACGGTTGTCGGCAACGCCGCCGGAAACGCGTACAACCGCTTTTCGCATGGCCTTTAGCTGACCTTTGCTGTCTTGCTCGTACTCCAGCACGTAGTAACGCTGGTCGGTTTTTAGCCCCTCCTTTTTGCCAATTTTGGCGCGGATAGGGTCGAGATCCCACACGCCCGACTGCACCTTGAATGCTGCTACTTTTTTCTCCAAGTCGTTCACCATGCTGCTGTACCCCTTGCCCAGCATTTCGTTCAGCAGCGCCTCTTTGGACTGCACCTTGAGGGCGAAGCTTGCCAAGGCTTGCATGCCGCTTTGGTTGTTCTTGAGCTTACCTGTAATGAGCGCGCTGGCGCTGACGTTTACGCCCGACTGCAGCACAAACTCCAATTCAAAAGGAATTTGGTCAAAGTGCTTGCTTTTTTCGCTCAGCGCTTCCGGCGTATCCTGCTCGTCCGGCCACGCCTCGTAAATGCTGTTCTCTACCTCGCTGTTGAATTTGAGCTTGAACACCATAGCGCGTACCGTAGATTTCCACGAGTGGGTGTCTGTTTCGCTATTGGCCGAGTAGCCAACGCCGCTGTAGTCCAGCGCTACCACGTAGGTTTTGGAGATGAGCTTTCTTCCCAAATCTTTTAGCTCGTCAACGCCGCGCTTGGTAGCGTTGGCCATGAGAAAAGCATCGTCGGTGGCGTTAACTTCGCCGCGTCGGTGAATTAAATCCATGCTCATGCTGCCGTCAGGCTTGCGGAGATACCATGCCTCGACCTCCTGCCGGGCTACATTTTGCCGCGTAAGCTCCGCCTGCACCACCTGCCACGCCGTTGGCGAAGCGTTGCTGCGGGGCATTTGAGGAAGCTTCACCTCGCCTGTAGCCAGCTTGTTGGCGTAAAACTTTGCTTCGGCAGGAATTTTTTGGAGCTCCTGTAGCGTTACCGCGTCGTAGCTATCGCCGTGCGTAAGCAGAATAAAGTTTACAGTTGGCCTGTCGTAGGTCGCTGTTTGCGCCATGGCCATTTTGCCCGGCAGCGTAGCCGACAGCAAGACGAATACAGCAGCCGTCCGGAAAGTGAGAGCTGAAAGTCGAAAAATCTTCATGCGCGTTTATATTTTTAATTTTGTGACTTATAATACGTTACTCAATTCTCGCAGGTGCACACCAAGTTTCTATCGCCGTATCCGTTATCTATTTTGCTCACGTAGGGGAAAAATTTATTTTCCTTTACCCACTCCAGCGGAAATGCAGCGCGCTCGCGGCTGTAGGGGTGTGCCCACTCGTCGGCGCACAGCTCGTGCGCCGTGTGGGGCGACATTTTGAGCAGGTTGTCGGCTTTGTCGGCAGCGCCGCTTCTGATTTCCTCACATTCAGCTTTTATGGCAACCAGCGCCTCAATAAACCGGTCGACTTCTGCCTTATCCTCGCTCTCGGTAGGCTCTACCATGAGCGTTTCGTGGACGGGGAACGACAGCGTTGGCGCGTGAAAGCCGTAGTCCATCAGGCGGCGGGCAATATCGCTGCTTTCCACCCCGTAGTCGCTGCGAAATTCGCGGCAGTCAATAATGCACTCGTGCGCTACGCGGCCGCTGCTGCCCGAGTACAGCGTGGCGTAGTGCGGCGCCAGCTTGCACGAAATGTAGTTGGCGTTGAGGATAGCTACGGCGGTAGCGCGCCGCAGGCCATCGGCGCCCATCATTTTGATGTAGCCGTAGGTGATAGGCAGTATGCTTGCGCTGCCCAGCGGCGCTGCGGCAACAGCGTGTGTACCTTTTTCGTCGCCGACTTTTGCCATGCCGTGCGAGGGCAAAAACGGCGTGAGGTGCTTTGCGGTGCAGACAGGCCCCACGCCCGGCCCGCCGCCGCCGTGCGGTATGGCAAACGTTTTGTGCAGGTTGAGGTGGCATACATCGGCGCCAATAAAGCCGGGGCTGGTGTACCCCACCTGGGCGTTCATGTTGGCGCCATCCATGTAAACCTGCCCGCCGCTGCCGTGCACAATATCCGCTATTTCGCGAATTTTGCTCTCAAAAACGCCGTGCGTCGAGGGGTAGGTAATCATGAGGCACGACAGGTTTTGCGCATGTAGCGTAGCCTTTGCCTTCAGGTCGTCCACGCTGATGTTGCCCTGCGCGTCGCATGCCACCACCGCTACGGTCATGCCGGCCATGGCGGCGCTTGCAGGGTTTGTGCCGTGCGCCGAGGCGGGAATTAGCACCACGTTGCGGTGAGCCTCTCCGCGCGAAAGGTGGTACCGGCGAATAGCCATCAGGCCGGCGTACTCGCCGTTGGCGCCGGAGTTGGGCTGAAACGAAACCGCGTCGAAGCCTGTAATTTCGGCCAAGTCTTTTGCCAGCTCATCCGCCAGCTCGAGGTAGCCTTGCGCCTGCTCGCACGGCACAAACGGGTGAACATCGCCGAACTCCTGCCAGCTGATGGGCAGCATTTCGGCGGCGGCGTTGAGCTTCATAGTGCACGAGCCTAACGGTATCATGCTGTTCGCCAACGATACGTCGCGACGCTCCAGCTTCTTGATGTAGCGCATCAGCTCCGTTTCGCTGCCGTGCTTGGAGAAAATCTGCTCGGTCATGAAGGCGCTGCTGCGAAGCTGGTTTTTATCAAAAAAACGCTTGTCGGCAGGTTGTACTTGACAGCCAAATACAGCGGCGACTTTTTCTACCTCGTCCGCTGTGGACAGCTCGTCGAAGCTAATGCGTACGCTGGTTGAGGTTGGGTAAAAAAAGTTGAAGCCACAGGCTTCGGCTTTCTTCTTTACCTCGTCGGCGTTTACATTTTGAACTTCTACCGTATCAAAAAAGTTGCTGCTTGCCAGCGTATAGCTTTTCTGTAGCAGCGTGGCGGCAAGGTCGGCAGCGCAGCGGTGTACGCTTTGCGCTATGGCGGATATTCCTTTTGCGCCGTGGTACACGGCGTACATGCCCGCCATGGTAGCCAGCAGCGCCTGCGCCGTGCAGATGTTGCTGGTTGCCTTTTCGCGCTTGATGTGCTGCTCGCGCGTTTGCAGCGACATGCGCAGCGCCTGCCTGCCCGTCCGGTCTACCGAAATGCCGATGATGCGCCCCGGCATGGAGCGTTTGTACTCGCTCTTGGTAGCCATGTATCCGGCGTGAGGCCCGCCAAATCCCATAGGAATACCAAAGCGCTGCGTGCTGCCCACGGCAATGTCGGCGCCCCACGCGGCGGGCTCCTGCAGGAGTGCAAGGCTCAAAATATCGCAGGCGGCGGTGAGCAAAATCTGTTTGCCGTGCAGCTTCTGCGCAAAAGCGGCGTAACTCCGCACGTCGCCGTTGGCGGCGGGATACTGCACTACGGCGCCAAAGCATTTTTCGCTTGGCTCATACTGCTCAAAGCGGCCTGCAACAACCTTTACGCCAAGCGGCGCAGAGCGCGTACGGATAACATCGAGCGTTTGCGGAAAAATATTTTCGTCAACAAACAGCTCGTTTTTTCCCTGCCTTACGGCTTCCCGCGGACGCAGCTCCAGCATCATGTGCATGGCTTCGGCGGCGGCGGTGGCCTCGTCGAGCAGCGAGCAGCAGCTCACCTGCATACCGGTGAGGCTGCATACCATAGTTTGGAAGTTAAGCAGCGCCTCCAGCCGTCCTTGCGAAATCTCGGCCTGATAGGGCGTGTAGGAGGTGTACCATGCGGGATTTTCCAAAATGTTGCGCTGAATGACGGCAGGCAGGTATGTGCCGTAGTACCCCATTCCTATCAGGGTGCGCAGCGGCTTATTTTTGGCGGCAAGCTGCTTTATTTTTTGCAAGTACTCGTGCTCGCCCATGGCGGCGCTTAGCTTGAGCGGTTGCGGCAGGCAAATATCGGCAGGAATAACCTGCGACATCAGCTCATCTATACTTTTAACGCCAACAGCGTCGAGCATTTCGGAGATTTCTGCTTCGTTTGGCCCAACGTGACGGTAATAAAATGGATTCATAAAGATTAACCAGCTTAAAATAAATAATCAATTAGTGTATGCCTGACCGCAAAGGTAGTTATTTCTTATCGTATCTAAAAATCCGAAAGAATTTTGGGCTAATTACCTCATTAAAGCGATGAAATGGGCACAAAAAAAATGAGGTAATGAGGTTTTGGGTATATTATGTAGCTAATGTGCTACTGAGGTCGTTTTGTTAGATAAATTAGGTAAAAATGAGGGTTTCAGCTGCCCCTCATTCTATCTGTACCCTAGCTACCGAGCTGCAAGCTATTTTCATAGCACCTCAAAAAAAGATTTAGCCCTTATTTTTGTAGCTATAAACACACCTCCTGCTTGGTAAGGTAGTAAGGTTGAAAAATGGCCATATTCTGCTATTCCGGCATAATGTTATGGCTTCTTGTTTATTAGATACTTCCTTCCCTTGTTTTTTCCTTCGACTTTTAAAACGTCGATTTCTACAAATTTGGCAAGATATTTTTTCACGCTAATACCCGATTTGTTGGTAAGCAGCCGGGCGCGATAGTTGGTTACTTCACCGTTCTTATCCAAGTAGCCTGCAATCTGTTCCAAAAATTCCAGCTCAGTTTTCGTGAGCTTATCGGTATTTATATCGGTAAATATATCGGTAATTTTATGCACGGGCAATTCTTCCAATGCCAGCAAAATAGTATTGAGCATAAATTCAATAAAAGATTCCGAGTTGCCTGTTTTTTGTGATATTGCCAAAGCGTCATAGTAACCCTGCTGATTTTCATAAGCTACTGTTTCTGCCGGCAGCCATGCAAAAAGTTCGTTCCACTTTGAGAGAATAAGCGTTTGCCATAGCCGTCCAATTCTGCCATTTCCGTCTATAAAAGGGTGTATAAATTCAATCTCAAAATGCACGACGGAGCTTTTGATAAGCGGGTGTATATCTGTTTTTTCCGCCCATGCGAATAAATCTGCAATTAATTGCGGCACAAATTGGTAGCTTGCTCCTGCATGAATTAGCTTAGCCCCTTCAAATACGCCAACGCCCTGCGACCGAAAATGCCCCGAATCTTTTACCAATTCAGCGGTCATAAATTGGTGTGCTTTCAAAAAATCCTTGACTTTATAAGGGTTATATTCAGGTAAATGTTCGTATGCCCGATAAGCGTTTTTTACTTCCTGAATTTCGCGTGGTAAGCCCAAAACACGTTTACCCTCAATAATATCGGTAACTTGTCCCAGCGAAAGCGTATTGTTTTCAATAGCCAAGGACGACTGAATGGAACGCAGCCGATTAATTTTCCGCAGCTGCAAATTGCGGCTGTATTCGCCTGAACCTTTCAATTCGCCCACTATTTCGGCAATGCGGGCAACGAGGCCAATGGCTTTCGTGCTGATGGTGTATGCGGGGGCGCTCATATTATTCTATGTTTTGGGTGGCGTCTATGATTTTATTAGAGTTTATATTCAATAGTTGGTTAGCGTGCCAAAAATGATTTTGTTGCAACGGTGATGGGCGCTTGCGCCGTCCCTACGAGTGGGGTGTACAAAAGGTGCAAAATTTTTCTTTAAAAAATCAGCTTTTTTGTCATCTAATATTCTATAAATAAATTTATTACAAATATAATATGTGAAGAATTTTATTTTTTTACAAAAATCTTGCTGAAATCTTATATTTTATGTTCCGTATATCAGCGAATTAGGTTGATTTTTTCAGCAAAATGTAACAGAAAAAATTACGCAGCTTTGCACACCCTACCCTACCGAAGCCATTTTTTGCAGTTAACGCTCCAGGCAAGATGCAATCCTGCCGTGTGGTTATGCCTACCGGTTGCATAAGCAAAAATATAAGCGGAAGCAGAATCAGGATCAGGCTCAGGCTCATTTGCCTGCAACTTCACCGAAAGCATTAACGATGAAATGGCTAATACCGAAATTAATTTTTTCATAGGATAATCCATTTTCAGCAGGCCCTAAATATTTGCCACCCTGATGATGTCGCCAAACACGCCGGCAGCCGTGACTGCCGCGCCTGCTCCGGCGCCTTTTATTACCATTGGCAGCGCGCTGTACCGCTCGGTGTGCAGCGTAATGATGTTGTCGCTGCCTTGCAGGTTGAAGAACGGGTGCATAATATCGACCTCCTGCAGCCCGATTTTTGCCTTTCCGTCGCTGAGCGAGGCCACAAACCGCCAGCGCTTGCCGGCGGCGTACAGCGCCTTGCGCCGCGCCTCAAAGTCGGCGTCTAACCGCTGCACCTCGTCAAAGAACATTTCTACCGTGGGCGTACCGAAGCAGGCGGCGGGCAGGAACGTGCTTACCTCCACGTCGGATTTTTCCAAAGGGTAGCCGCACTCGCGGGCTAAAATCAATATCTTGCGGAGCACGTCTACTCCGCTCAGGTCAACGCGCGGGTCAGGCTCCGAGTAGCCTTTCTCTTTGGCCATGCGTATGGCTTGGCTCATGGAGATTTCTTCGCTGATGGTGTTGAAAATAAAGTTGAGCGTGCCGGAGAGCACGGCCTCCAGCTTTGTCACCCTGTCGCCGCTCAGCACCAGCTCGTTTATGGTTTTAATCACGGGCAGCCCTGCGCCAACGTTGGTTTCGTACAGAAACTTTACGCCTCGCGCCCGCGATACGCTTTGCAGCTTTTGGTAGCGCTCGTAGCTGCTTGAGCAGGCTATTTTGTTGGCCGTTACCACCGACACAAACGATTGCAGCGCTTTTTCGTAAAAATCTGCCACCTCGGCGCTGGCGGTGCAGTCAACAAAAATGCTGCTGCGCAGGTTCACCGAAGCGATGTGCTGCACAAAGCTGCTCAGGTTGAGCGGTGCTCCCTTGCGCTCCAGCTCGTCTTTTATATCGTCGAGGTTTATGCCCTGCACGTCGAACAGCATTTTCCGGGAGTTCATCACGCCTACCACGTTTATTTTGAGGCGGTGATTTTTCATCAAGCCCTCGCGCTGCTGCCGTATTTGCCGTATAAGGTTTCCACCAACAGTCCCAATGCCGGCTATATACAGGTGGACCTCTCTATAGCCCGACAGAAAAAAAGCTTCGTGAATTACGTTGAGCGCCTTGCGCAGGTTTAGCCTGTGGACTACCGTAGATATGTTTAGCTCCGACGACCCCTGCGCGATGGCCACCACGTTCACGCCGTTTTTGCCCAGCGCGTTGAACAGCTTGCCCGATATGCCCGGCATTCGCTTCATGTTTTCGCCCACAATGGCGATGATGGACATTTCGGTCTCGATTTTCAGCCCGATGGTTTGGTGGCGGATTTCCACCTCAAATTCGCTCTCTATGGCTTGCCCGGCCTGCTCCACGTGCTCCGGCGCAATGGCAAAGGTGATGGATTGCTCCGACGAGGCTTGCGAAATGAGTATCACGCTAACCTTTGCCTCGGCCAGCGCGCCGAACAGCCGCCGCGAAATGCCCGAAACGCCGGTCATCCCAACGCCGTGCAGCGTAAGCAGCGCAATATCGTCAATGGACGATATGCCCTTGATTGCCTGACTGCCCGATGTGTCGGCGTGAGCGGTTACCAGCGTTCCGTCGGCTGCCGGGTTGAACGTGTTTTTTATCAGCATTGCGATGTTGTCGGCCAGCAGCGGGTGCACCGTAGGCGGGTAAATGACCTTGGCGCCAAAATTCGACAGCTCAAAAACCTCGGAGTAGCTGAGGCGCTTAATGGGGTAAGCCTTTTCGACCTTGCGCGGGTCGGCTGTCATGAAGCCGTTCACGTCCGTCCATATTTCTACCGACGAGGCCCCTATGGCGGCGGCAAGAATGGCGGCGGTGTAGTCGCTTCCGCCTCTGCCCAGCGTGGTGGTACTGCCGTTTTCGTCCGACGCAATAAATCCCGGCAGCACCGCACGCCCTTTGACCTCGCGCAGCGCGGCGCCGGAGAGCCGGTTGGTTTTTTCAAAGTTTACGTTGGCCTTGCCAAATGAGCTGTCGGTTTTTATGATGCTGCGCGAATCAACCAGCACGGCGTCCGCTATTGTTTCGCTCAGCAGGAACGCGCTCATGCGCTCGCCAAAGCTCAGCGCGTAGTCTTGCAGCTTTGGCGTGAGCTCGCGCAGGCGCGCAATGCTTTGCAGGTAATCCTCGAGCTCGTTGAGCATTACCTTCAGCTCGCTCAGCACGTGCCCCTGCTGCTGCGGCTTTATCAGCGATTTTGCCGCGCTCAGGTGGCGCTGCTCTACTTCGTGCAGCTCTTTTTTGAAATTTTCATTGCCCGATGCAGCCATTGCACATGCCCTCACCAGCTGGTCGGTTACGCCCCCAAGCGCCGATACTACCACAAATTTATTGTCGGGGCTTTGCTCTACGATTGCCTTTACCTTCGTAATGCTTTCGGGCGTAGCAACCGAAGAACCTCCGAATTTTAGTACTTTTGCCATCTATAATTGCCAAGTATTTAACTGTTTACCATTGCTAATGCAAATCAAAAAGTTGGGAAATGTCTTTTCCTGTTAATTTTCTTCTCAATATGCCGTAACAACTCCATTATCAAGAAGTTGAACAACAACATGCAAATTTGGCAAAGGTAGCATAATTTTATGGCATTAGCAATATCTTTTTTCGATAAAAATGCGTAAATTTGCAGCTTATCACTATGTAAAAATTCGTATATGAGGTACATATTTGCCACTTTGTTGCTGCTACTTTGCCACATGATGTTGTTTGCCCAGCGGCAGCAGCCACCCATTATTACCCGCTCAACCGAAATTCTTACCGATGGCAGCAACCGCTACTACCTGCATGTAGTCAAACCGGGCGAAACGATATACTCTATCTGCCGCGCCTACACTGTTACGCGGGAGGATCTCCTGCGCAGCAACCCCGTGCTGAGCGGCGGCCTCAAAACAGGGCAAAAGCTCAAAATTATGCTCCCGCCCGACAGCAGCAGCGTAGCGCACTTTACCCGGCATGTAGTGCAGGCAAAAGAAACTGTGTACTCCATAGCCCGCATGTACGGCGTAAGCGCTAACGACATTCTTGCTGCCAACCCCCAAGTATCTCAAGTGCTGTCGGTGGGCACTGTGCTGCAAATTCCGGCGCCCAAGCAGAGCGCAGCGCCCGAAGTTGCCGCTTCGGAGCAGCGTCAGGCCGATGGCAGCGGGGACAAGTCAATGCTTATAGAGCATGTTGTGCAGCGCAAGGAAACGCTGTTTTCTATCTCCAACCTTTATGAAGTCAGCATAGACTACATCAAGCAGTATAATCCGCAAATATTCAACGGCAAAACGAATAAGATAAAGGCAGGTCAGGTTGTTTACATTCCCGTTGTGCTGTCGGGCTTGAAAAACAGCAGTCCACTCCGGCAGCCGAGCGTAGCAGCCGCCTCCCTGTGCGATAGCAGCGCAAAGCACACAGCGCCCATCAACGTGGCTATTCTTTTTCCGTTTGACGCAAAAAATCAGGATGACGAAGATGCCCTCTACAGCTCGTTTCGCTTTGTAGAAATGTACGAAGGCGCGCTGCTGGCGCTCGAAACCCTGAGCCGGCAGGGAGTATCGGTCAACCTTAATGTGCTCGACTCCAAAAGTATCGACGAAAGTACATGGGCGCCCGACGTGGCGCTTGATAAGACCGACCTGATTATTGGGCCGGTGTATCAGGAAAGATTTATCCCTGTTGCAAAGTTTGCCAACCAGAGAAACATAAAAATAGTGTCGCCGCTAACGCCCGTTGATACGCTTCTGTATGGATATTCCAACGTGTTTCAGGCGCCTGCCGACTTCAGCACCCAAGTGCAAAAAGCCCTGACCCACGAGCATCTCGACCCGGTGCAGAGCAACATTATTCTGGTATCGCAGCGCGACGAAGAGGCAAGCCAGCAGCTTCGCAACGACTATCGGCAGTACCTGCCAAAAAGAGATAGCGTTATGTACTACAATGCGGCTATCCGGCGCGATTCTCTGGACGTGGAGCGGCTGCGCCGTGCATACGAGACCCGCCAGCACAGGCATACCGTGAAAAATTTGTCGTACAGAATAGGCATACAGCCGCGCGAAAATCAGGAAACGTTCTTAAAGATATTCCAGCCCAACATGGACAATAAGGTGATAGTTGCATCGCAGGACGAGCCTTTTGTATCGGAGCTGCTGGCAAACCTGAAAGCCTTTTCCGACCGCTACAAGTGCAACATCACAGTGTACGGGCCAAGCGACTGGCAAAAGTACGACAAGGTGGAGCGCAAGCTTTTTTACGACCTGAAGCTGCACCTTGCCGCGCCATACTTTATCGATTACCAATCGGAGAACGTAAAAAAATTTGTGCAGACCTACCGCTACCGCTACAAAACAGAGCCTTCGCAGTTTGCTTTTCAGGGCTACGACGTTATGCTGTACTTCACCTCCGCCATATACCGCTACGGCAAGGATTTTGAAAATTGCCTACCATCCCACCGCGAAGACCTGCTGCAATCCACCTACAACTTTGTCCCCATAATCCCCAACGGGGCGTACGAAAATAAGGGCGTTTTTCTTTTGCGCTATACTCCCTGGATGGAAATAGTGCAGTACCGATAAAAAAAATTTTTTTTTCTATGGTAGCAGAAAACCTACATAGCGTAAAGCAGCATTTGCCTCCACACGTGGCTTTGGTAGCCGTATCGAAAACGTACAGCGCAGAAGATATTGCGGCTGCATACAGCGCAGGGCAGCGCGATTTTGGCGAGAGCCGTCCGCAGGAGCTACTGCAAAAGGCGGCGGCGCTACCCCGCGATATCCGCTGGCACTTCATAGGCCACCTGCAAAGCAACAAGATCAAAATGGTAACGCCCCACGCGCACCTTATCCACTCCATTGACAGCGCAGGCCTCCTGCAGGAGGTAAATAAAGCCTGCGAAAAAGCGGGCACCACCGCCCGCTGCCTTTTGCAGGTGCACGTTGCGCAGGAGGAGACAAAATTTGGCTTCCTGCCCGACGACCTGCTGGCGTACCTGCGCTCGGGCGAGCCGGGTGCGCTCCGCAACGTTCGGCTGTGCGGGCTGATGGGCATGGCCTCCAACACCTGCAACATGGAGCAAGTACGCAAGGAATTTCGGCTCATAAAGCAGCTGCACGGGCAGGGGAAAGCCCTCGCCCCCCAACCCGAGCTGTTCGCGCAAGTCTCCATGGGCATGTCCGGCGATTACCCCATTGCCGTTGAGGAAGGCGCAACGCTGGTGAGGGTAGGCACCCTGATTTTCGGAAAAAGAGAAGCATAAACCCAAAATATCCATTAATGTACATATTTTTTTTTGCTAAATGGTAGTAATTAGTTCGGCGGAGTTACGCAACAATATGGAAAAATACCTCAACTTAGCGACTACGGAAAGAGTTGTTATCCAAAGGGGGGAAACGGAAACGTTTGTGCTGTCAAGGCAGGAGCATACTCCTGATGATTTGCTTCGCGCAATTACAGGCGATGAGCTATTGAGGCGGCTAATACCTCGTATAGAAAAATTGTCAGAAAAATGAAAATTTTGTTCTTTCCAGAAGTAGAAGAGTATTTATTCGAGTTAGCAGAACTCCTATATCGAAAGGACTACTTTGGTTTTAAAGAAACCGCGAGACAGTACGTGATAGAATTGGTAGAAGATATAGTAGATCTGTTGCCTACCAAGCGGAAAAGACAATCTCCACCATACTTTGACCGATACGGGGAGGGTATGTTTTATGCTGTTTTCAAAAAAAGAAAACATACACAATGGTATGTTTTCTTTAATATTTGTGCAGCCGAGGAAGAGGCGGTATATCTGGTACGCTATATTAGCAATAATCACATGAGTGCACATGTTATGTTGTTATTGTGATACTTGTCCGTTTGTTAATGCCTCAAATTGTCCCTGTTTCAACTAAAAGAATTATTTCCTGTACCACATTCCGCCAGGAATGTATCGCTCGGTAGAAAATACCGTATCGCTTCGCGCCCTACATTCCATCGGAATGTATCCTCCAGACATTTGAAATAAAGAATTTTCGGCTGAAAGAAAAGTTGCGTATTTTGTTCAGGTTGTGGAGATTGCTATGCTATAAAAAACAAAACCCGCTCTACACGAGAGCGGGCCTTCTAACCTAAAACTTAACCTATGAAAAAACTCTACTGTGCTTTCGCACGGTACAAATGTAAGGCATTTTTTCGAGATTGATTCCCAACGGATATTAATGTATGTTATTAAAAGTTATTTCACTCCGTTCTGCCTGTCTATCAGCTCTATTATTTTTTGTAATGCCGCGTTTAGCCCATCAGAATTTTTTCCGCCTGCCGTTGCAAAAAACGGTTGCCCGCCCCCGCTACCCTCTATATGCTTGGCAGCTTCGCGCACAATGGCTGAGGCGTTTAGCCCTTTTTTTACCATATCATCGCCAAGCATGAGCGTGATGGCAGGCTTGCCGTTGTGCTCGCTTGCCGCCGCAAAAACAATGTCGCTTGCCGACGCGCGCAGCTGAAACGCCAGCTCCTTTGTAAAATCGGGCGGAAAGTTCATCTGCGTTTGCACCAGCCTGTATTCGCCTTTGCCTACTGCGCGGCTAAGCAAGTCGGCCTTGAGCGTAGCTACGCGCTCTTTCACAAAAAGCTCTATCTGCTTTTGCAAGTCGGCGTTTTCGCTAACCGTTTTTTTGATGGCGGTAACAAGGTTGGGCGTGTTGTGGAAAAATGTGCCTGCCTCCTTGAGCATGTTCTGTATGCGGTATACTACCTGCTCGGCGGCCTCGCCCGTTACTGCCTCTATGCGGCGCACCCCTGCCGAAACTGCCGACTCCGAAATTATCTTGAACAGGCCTATTTGCCCGGTAGCTTTTACGTGCGTTCCGCCGCACAGCTCCACCGAGTCGCCCAGCTGGATAACGCGCACGCTGTCGCCGTACTTTTCGCCAAACAGCGCAATGGCGCCCAGCTCTCTTGCCTGGCTCATCGGCACAGCGCGGCGCTCAACCAGCGGCGAGTTTTTGCGGATAAGCCGGTTCACCAGCAGCTCTACCTGCGCTACCTCGTCGTCGGTTACTTTTTGGAAGTGCGAAAAGTCAAAGCGTAGCGACTTGGACGAAACCATAGAGCCTTTTTGCTCCACATGCTTTCCCAGCGCCTCGCGCAGCGCGTGGTGTAGCAGGTGCGTTGCCGAGTGGTTGTTGGCCGTCGCCGTGCGCCTCTCGACGTCAACCACGGCGCGTAGGGGTGCGGCTACGTTTTGCGGCAGCTGCGCGGTGATGTGTATGGTCAGGTTGTTTTCCTTGCGCGTGTCCGGCACCTCTATGCGCTCGCCGGCGCTTTGGAGGTAGCCGGTGTCGCCGTGCTGGCCGCCGCTTTCGCCGTAAAAAGGCGTAACGTTGAGCGCAACCTGATACAGCTCCTTACCCTTGCTTTTCACCTTGCGGTAGCGCACAATTTCGGCTTCGGCCTCGCACGTATCGTAGCCCACAAATTGAAAGTCGGCGCAGGGCTTTACCTCTACCCAGTCTCCGGCTTCTACTGCTGCTGCGTTGCGGCTCCGGTCTTTCTGTGCGTTCAGCTCCCGCTCAAACGTTTTTTGGTCAACGGTAAATCTTTTTTCGCGCGCCATGAGCTCGGTGAGGTCGAACGGAAAACCGTAGGTGTCGTACAGCACAAAGGCTGTTTTTCCGTCAATTTGCGCTTTACCTTCTTTTTGCAGCTTTTCTATTTCGGCGTCGAGCAGGCGTATGCCGGTTTCGAGCGTACGCAAAAACGTAGCTTCCTCTTCGGCTATTACCTTTTCGACCAAATCTTTTTGGGCTTCGAGCTCGGGGAAGTACGCCCCCATTTGCGCTACCAGCACAGGCACCAGCTTGCATATAAACGGCTCGTTGAAGCCGAGAAAAGTAAACCCGTAGCGCACGGCGCGGCGCAAAATCCGGCGGATAACGTAGCCGGCTTTTACGTTGCCCGGCAGCTGCCCGTCGGCAATGGAGAAGCTCACCGCCCGCAGGTGGTCGGCTATAACGCGCATGGCGACATCGCACGATGCGTCGTCGCCGTATTTTTTTCCGCTCAGGGCGGCTATTTGCGAAATAATGGTTTGGAAAATATCGGTATCGTAGCTGCTTGTTTTGCCCTGCAGCAACATGCACAGGCGCTCAAACCCCATGCCCGTGTCAACGTGCTTGGCGGGCAGCGGCTCAAGGCTGCCGCTTGCCTTGCGGTTGAACTGAATGAATACCAAATTCCAAATTTCTACTACCGTAGGCAAGCCTTTGTTCACCAAAGTTGCTCCGTCAACCTCGCTGCGCTCGGCGTCGCTGCGCAAATCTACGTGAATTTCGGTGCAGGGGCCGCAGGGTCCGGTATCGCCCATCTCCCAAAAGTTGTCCTTTTTATTGCCGTATATGATTTGCGATGCGGGCAGAAATTGCTTCCACAGCTCCAGCGCCTCGGCATCGGGGTCAACGCCGCTGGCCTTGTCGCCCTCAAAAACGGTGGCGTACATGCGCGATTTATCGATTTTGAATACGCCGGTAAGCAGCTCCCATGCCCACGAGATAGCCTCTTTTTTGAAGTAGTCGCCAAAGCTCCAGTTGCCCAGCATTTCGAACATGGTGTGGTGGTAGGTGTCGCGCCCAACTTCCTCCAAGTCGTTGTGCTTGCCGCTCACCCGCAAGCATTTTTGGGTATCGGCAACGCGGCGGCTGCCCGGCGTGGCGTTACCCAAAAAGTAATCTTTAAACTGGTTCATGCCAGCGTTGGTGAACATGAGGGTAGGGTCGTTCTTTACCACCATTGGCGCCGAAGGAACAATAAGGTGCTCCTTCGACTTGAAAAATTCCAGAAAGGCGCTACGAATTTCTTGTGAAGTCATTAGTTATAAACTATTTATGAATATTTATTGTAACAAAACAACTTACAAAGATAAAAAAATGCGCGTAATGTTCTCAATACTTCGTTATAAAACCACCTTTTATTTAAGCCGCGATTAATCCATAATCACAGCGTTCATTGATAATTTTTTGATTTTTTCGGGTGTTCGGGTTGATCGCGAACCTGCGAATAAATAGTTCGAGCATTAACATATTGTTACATTGCGTTTTGTAGTTAGCCATGGAAAATGGCTCGCGCTCTGATTTTCGATTTTTCAGCCGCTGAACTTTGGCTAAGTTGACGGTTGTGAGCGCGGCGTTGAAGTGAAAATCGAGCTTATTTTTACTTCGCGCCTGGCAGCCGTTCAACCCGCAATGCTGCTTGGCATCGCGATAGCGAAATTCGATTTGAAAGCGCGCGCGGTAAAAATTTACCGCTTCAACCCCGTCCATTTCGAGGTCCGTTGCGCCGTAAAGTTTTCGCGCAACCTCCTTGCCCTCCTTGCTGTAAAATACGGCAATAGACAAGTTTATCTTTTGCTTGAAGGCGTTGTAGTAGACCGTTGCGTTGTAAATTTTCAGCTCTTCTGTGCTGAGTATCAGCCGAAAAAAGTTCATATCGGGCTGTTTGACGTTGACTTTTCCCGCGTATGTTTTTGGCCTTCCTTTTCCGGAGTACGCACCCTGGTAAAGGTACTGCAAGCTGGCATCATTGCGCAAGCGGCTGATAAAGTGCATGCCCAGCGAGCGAATAGCGTCCACCATCGGCTTTTTTGAAAAGTAGGCATCCGCCACCAAATAATTTGATAATTCTTTGAAATACAGATAGTTTACTTTGACGATTTGGCAGTAGTGATCAAGGAGGGTCGTATTTTCGAGCGGCGGTGTTTGTATGGCGTTGAGGTGGAACGCCGTGCGCAGCCCAACATCGATGGCCGCGAAGCCGCAGATTTCGAGCCCGCGTTTAGCCTTTTTTGCGCAGCCCGACCAGTACGGGCCAAGCCCGTAAGTTTTCTTTCCGCTCTTGGGGATGAAGCTTGGGTCGAAAGCGATAGCGCATTTTTGGATGCCTTGCCGCGCTACCATTTTCGTATTAAATGCTTGGAAATTAAATTTTTGCTCAAAATTGGCTCTAAAATACTGCTCGCGCTGGCCTGTAAAACGGCCAAAGTTCAGGAAGTTTTTCTTACCTTTGAGGCTTGAAAAACAGCCGAGCGCAGCGGCGATAAATTTTTTGCGGCAGCCTTTAAGCGATTTGAAGCGGCCATCGCTTAAAATGCTGTAAATAAGCGAAACAATATTTGCGTAATAGTTGGTTATCATAATTTTACGTATTGGAATAACCGATAAATTACTAATAACCAGCGAATTACGCAAATATTTTAACGCGATTTACTAATTAATTTATTGATTTTTAATGAATTAAACCATTTTATAACGAAGTATTGTTTTTTATTATCAGAGAAGAACATGGGAGAAGTACGAGCAGAAGTTACCCTGGTAAACATCGGGGATAAAGAAGTTGCAAATCGGGGTTATATGCCCCAGGAGCAAGTCAGACGGGTCACGGTCAACGCCGTGGTGGATACCGGCGCGTGGACGCTGGTCATCAATGAAAAAACCCGCGAAAAGTTGGGATTGCGGGTGAAAGAATCCACCGAAACCGGTGTTGCCGGAGGGGGAACGGTTCCCGGCGGGATAACCGAATACGTAGAGGTGCGCTGGAAAGACCGGAATACCGCCTGCGAAGCGTTAGTCCTGCCCGGTGAAGAAGATGTCCTGCTGGGAGCGTACCCTCTGGAAGGTATGGATTTAATGGTGCACCCCAAGAAGCAGGAAGTAATTGGCGCTCACGGCGACAAAGTGCGCTACGTTGTTAAGCAATGCGGTAACGAGATTTCGGCAAAAAGCAAGTGAGTAAATGAGCCCCTCCCCAAAGATTTTTTTAATTTTTGGAATATACAACATTTGAGGTGCGCCGTAGCGTTGCAAAAATGCGTACCTTTGGCTTTCTGCTGCTTTGCCGATTTTTCGGGCAGAGAGCAAGCCGCCGGACATTAAAAATACTAAACGCAGAGCATTGAAGATTTTTGACATAGACCTTTGGTCGGAAATTTGGATAACCATTACGCGCAACAAAATGCGGAGCCTGCTCACAGGCTTTGGCGTGTTTTGGGGTATCTTTATGCTCGTCGTCATGCTTGGCTCGGGCGTGGCGCTGGAAACCGGCATCTCGAAAAACGTGGAGGGCTTTGCGACCAACACCGCCTTTTTCTTTACCGAAAGAACCGGAAAGCCGTTTAAGGGATTTCGCAAGGGGCGCAGCTGGGATATGCACAACAGCGATATTGAAGTAATTCGCAAAACGGCGGAAGGCGTACGCTACGTTTCGCCCATACTCTTTGGCGGACGCGCCGAGGGCAACGTGGTGTACAACGACAGGGCCGGCGCCTACAACGTGCGCGGCGTGTACCCCGACTACGCTAAAGTAGAGCAGCAGCGCTACATCTTTGGCCGCTTTGTCAACGATGTGGACGTGCTGCACAAGCGAAAGGTGTGCGTTATCGGGACGCGCGTATACGAAGAGTTTTTCCGAAAGGGCGAAGACCCCATTGGGCAGCAAATCCGCGTAAAGGGCATCTACTTCCAGATAGTTGGCGTTGTGGACGGCGTTTCGGGGATACAGATTGGCGGGCGATCGTCCGAAACGGTAGCCGTTCCGTTCTCGACCTTTCAGCAAGCCTACAATCAGGGCGACAGGGTGCACTTCCTGGGCATTACCGCCAAAGATGGCGTCAACATTGAGCAAGTGGAGCAGGAGGTAAAGGCAATCCTGCGGGCGCAAAACAAAATTGCCCCCGACGACGAGCAGGCTACGGGCAGCTTCAACGTATCGCGCATGTTCAACATGTTCAGCGCGCTGTTCTTGGGCGTTCGGACGCTGGTGTGGTTTGTGGGCGTCGGGACGCTGCTGGCGGGCATAGTGGGCGTGAGCAACATTATGGTGGTAACGGTGCGCGAGCGTACGCGCGAAATTGGCGTAAGGCGCGCGCTGGGCGCCAAGCCCTCAAAAATCGTTACGCAAATTCTCACCGAGAGCTTGCTGCTTACCTCCCTTGCCGGCTTGCTGGGGCTGAGCGTGGGCGTGGGGCTGCTGAGCGTTGTGGATACTCTTTTGTCGGCCAACGCCAACCCCGATATGTTTTTTCTCCACCCGCACATTGAGTTTGGGTCGGCAGTAACAGCCTCGGTAATACTGCTGCTGAGCGGCGTAATGGCCGGCATAATCCCAACATGGCGCGCGCTCAAAATAAAAGCAATTGACGCAATCAGGGAAGAATGAAAAATAGCGGATTAAATCTTTTTTTGAGGCGCTATGATAAAAGTTAGGTAAAAGATATTTTTTTGCATGGTATAGCAAAAAAATTATATTTAAAACGTGAAATTAAAAAAGTAAAGCCATGAAACGTGAACGGGTACTGATATCTTTTGACTATGCATTAAAGCGTTTACTGCGCAACAAGGCAAACTATGAGGTTTTGGAAGGATTTTTGAGCGAGCTGCTTTCAAAAAATGTTTCGGTAAAGAATATCGGCGAGGGCGAGAGCAACAAGGAAAATCCGAATGACAAGCACAACAGAGTGGATATTTTGGTGGAAGACGAATCCGGCGAAATCTTGCTGATAGAGTTGCAGTTTAGGCATCAGATAGATTTTTTGCACCGCATGCTTTTCGGGACAAGCAAAACGATAAGCGAGCGTATAGTTCAGGGAGAGGAGTATATGCAGGTGAAGAAAGTCTACTCGATAAACATCGTCTATTTCGACATTGGACAGGGAGCCGATTACGTTTATCACGGCAAAACACACTTCATGGGCCTTCACAAAAATGACGAGCTTCATCTTTCCAGCGCCCAGCGCGAAATTTTCGGAAAGGAAACAGCCGCTGACATCTATCCGGAATACTACCTTTTGAAGGTAAATAGCTTTGACGATGTCGCAAAGGATACGCTTGACGAATGGATATATTTTTTAAAGCACAACGTCATCAAGGATGAGTTTAAAGCCAAGGGTATGGACAAGGCGCGCGAAGCGCTTAAGCGGGATAATCTTCCACCGGAAGAGCAGAAAGCTTACGATTACATGATGTATCAGCGCAGTGACGATTTGAGCGCCATTGCTTCATCAAAACTCGAAGGTAGAATAGAAGGCAGAGAAGAAGGCAGAGAAGAAGGCAGGATAGAGCGTGAAAAACTTGCGGAAGAACTCGAAAAAGAACGTAGAGAGCGTGAAGAGCGTGAAAAGGAAATCGAAAAAGAGCGTGAAGAGCGTAAGGAGCGTGAAAAGGAAATCGAAAAAGAGCGAGCCTATTTTCTTGCCGAAATTACCCGATTGAAGCAAAATGGAAAGTAATTTGTCAAAATACGAATTTCTTATTTTCCATACCTGAACGGTGTTTTATAAAATACTGTCCCGTTTTTACCATAGCACCCCAAAAAAGAATTAGCCAATTTTTAAATTTTTGAATTATGAAGCGATTTTTCCGTATTTTTCTCCTTGCCCTGTTGGGCTTGGTCGTGGTGTTTACCTTTGTTTTTCTGTGGAGAAAGTCAAGGCCCAAGGAAGTTGTGTACGAGGTTGTCGTACCCAGCGTTCGCACCATTGAAAATAAAACGGTGGCCACCGGCACGGTTGAGCCTCGCGACGAGGTGCTCATTAAACCCCAAATTAACGGCATCATCTCGGAGCTCTACAAGGAGGCCGGCCAGCTCATCAAAAGCGGAGAGGTGGTTGCCAAGGTGAAGGTCATCCCCGAAATGTCGCAGCTGAGCGACGCCGAGTCGAACGTGCGGCAGCAGGAAATCAACCTTGAGTACGTACAGCAGGTGTACGACCGCCAAAAAAAGCTCTACGAGCAGGGCGTAATTGCCAAAGAAGAATTTCAGAAAACGGCCACCGACCTCACCAGCCAGGAGGAGTCGCTTTCGCAGGCGCGGGACAGGCTGAGCATTATTCGCGATGGCATTTCCAAAAAATCATCCTCGTACAGCACTACGCAGGTGCGCTCTACCATTACCGGTATGATTTTGAACGTACCCGTAAAGGTGGGCAACTCCGTTATACAGTCCAACACGTTCAACGAGGGCACCACCATTGCCGCCATTGCCGACATGGGCGATATGATTTTCAAAGGGAAGGTAGACGAAACCGACGTGGGTAAGGTGCGCGAGGGTATGACCATTACGCTCACGGTGGGAGCCCTCGAAAACGTAAAGTTCAGCGCCAACCTTGAGTACATTTCGCCCAAAGGCGTAGAGGAAAACGGCGCAATAATGTTTGAAATAAAGGCTGCCGCCGAAATTCCAAAGGGCGTGTACGTGCGCGCAGGCTACAGCGCCAACGCCGAAATTGTGCTGAGCCGCGCCGACAGCGTGCTGAGCATTCCCGAAGGCTGCATTGAGTTCAGCAACGACAGCGCATTTGTGCAGGTGCTCAAAGCCGAAACGCCCAAGCAGGAGTTTGAAAAGCGGTTTGTGACGGTGGGGCTTTCCGACGGCATCAACATGGAGGTGAAAGCCGGCTTGACCGAGGATGAGAAGGTGCGGGGAAATGAAAAAGTGGACAAAAAGAACTGAAGATTATAGCCGAATAAAGAGAATTGTATGCTCTACTATTATGCTTGTGCACTTTTTACACTAATTAGCGCAGCGGTTAGCTGTGGGTTCTCAGCCGAAACCTGCTTAAAATCAAAATCACAAAAAGGAGTAGCTTTTACCAATGCCAAGTATGCTATGTCGAGAAGCTTTTCGTTGTTTCTTGCTGCGGTTGGGTTGTTTATATTTATTTCTGATGCATATTTAGCAGCGCTATCAGTAATTATGATTGGGATTCAGCTATTTGATGGTATTATTGGCATCAAAATAAGTACGTTCAAAGCCGCTGGTCCTATATTGACAGCTATAGGAAACGTTATTGTATTAACGCTATTTCTAATGAAATAGAGAGCATTTGGAGTTAGATTACGCGCAATCAATGTTTTTTTGTTCGATGTCGGAAAAGTCGTATCTTTGCAATGCTAATTAATTAAAAACATAAAGTTATGGCATTAGAAATAAAACCTTCCCCCGTATTGACCGGCAAAGCCGCTCAAGATTTCTACAAATCGTTGGAACAGGCAAAAGAGAGCAAGCCTGCAAAAGAAGTCAGGGAAATAATCGGCAGGGCTAGGAAACACTTGGTGTCTAACACTCTTTGGCATCCGAGATGATTGACTTAATTGAAGATTGTGAATTAGTTGCGTCGAAGTTGTTAAATTATCCTTTAGACGAGCCTATTAACGGCTTCGACCAGTATGCCAAAGATGGAGTAACATTCATGTGGAGTAGAAATAATTAAATCTCATTAAAAATTAAAAAAATAGTAGAGCAAGCAGTATGAATTTTCCAAGCTTAAAAACACTTGCCGCCGTTGCTGGCCTGCTCGCGGGCTTCCACGTGGCTGCGCGCGCGCAGCCGTGGACGCTGGAGAGGTGCATTGAACATGCCATTGCCAACAACCTGAGCATAAAAATGGAGGAAATCAACCACGAAGCAAAGGCGATAGACCTCAGCACGGCCAAGTACAGCAGGCTGCCCAACCTTAGCGCCGGCGCAGACCACTCGTTCTCCTTCGGCAGCGTGGAGGATACGAGAGGCGCTATCTCCAAGCAAAAAATGACGTCCAACACTTCGTTCTCCGTTTCGTCGAGCATGCCGATTTTTACCGGATTTCAGATTACGAATGAAATCAAGGTGCGGCATTACAGCGTTATGGCAGCAGAGGAATCGCTCAAAAAGGCAAAGGAGAACATTGCCGTGTCTGTGGCGCGGGCTTTTCTGGATGTGCTGCTGAAGAAGGAGATTTACAAGATAAGCGAGGAAACGATGAACTTTACGTCGGAGAACGTGAAGAAAACCGAAATCATGGTCAACGCCGGCAACGTGCCGCTGGCGCAGCTCTACGAAATCAAATCGCAGCACGCGTCCGACGAGGCGCGCGTAACCACCGCCGAGAATGACGTAAGCTTGAGCCTGCTTACCCTTGGGCAGCTGCTTGAGCTTCCCGACGTGAACCGCTTCGATATCGAAATACCCAACCTCCCCGACAGCGCGGCGCTCCTGCTGGAAAATCTGCCGTCGTCCGAGAAAATTTACGGCGAAGCCCTTGCTGTGAAGCCGCAAATTCGCGAAGCCGAGCTGCAGCTGGAGGGCAGCAAGTACTCGCTCTTGGTTGCCAAGTCCGCCTACTTGCCTCAGCTCAGCCTCAGCATGGGCATAAGCGACCGCTACTTTCGCGCCAACAACCCCCTCGTACCCAACGACTTTTCTGCCCAGCTGGGCGATAACCTGCAGGAGTACGTGGGGCTGTCGCTGCGTATTCCGGTGTTCAACCGCTTTGCAACAAAAAACAGCGTGCACACGGCGCAAATCAACATCAACAGCCGGCAGCTGGCGCTGGAGGACGTGAAGAAAACGCTGTACAAGGAAATTCAGCAGGCGTACCACAACGCTGCCTCAGCGCAGAAAAGCTACCGCGCGGCGCAAAAGTCGGTTGAGGCAGCTCGCGAGGCATTTCGCTACGCCGACTCCAAGTACCAAACCGGAAAATCGAGCGTGTACGAGTTCACGGAGGCTAAGGCTACGCTTACGCGCAGCCTCTCCGAAGAATCGCAGGCAAAATTCAGCTACATTTTTGCCTCCAAAATTTTGGATTTTTACAGCGGAAGGCCGATAAAGCTGTAAAAAGGGTAGAGCGAGGTTGAAAATCAGTTGTGATTAAAAACCGTGAAACGCGAAAACCGATGCTGAAAGGGGGTTTGCCAACATCCCTGAGAAGGAATTTTATTCCTTGCCGGTGTAGCTTTCCTTTACCAGCGGGCAATTTAGCAGGTAGTCCAAGCTGATTTTAATGCTTTCTGCGGGTGCATGGTTGTACTGCTCTACTTCCACAATCAGGAATTTTGTGCCGGCGGTGTCGGTGTTTTTGAAGATGGCGTCGAAGCCTACCATGCCGCTTTGCCCCAACTCCTTGTGGTCTTTGATGTGAAGCAGGGTGAAGCGTCCGGAATATTTTTGGAAGTATTCCACCGGGCTTTGCCGCCCCATGACCGTCCAGTACACGTCCATTTGGAAGAATACCCATTCGGGGTTGGTGTGCTCCAGCATGTAGTCATACATCACCACGCCTTCGATTTTAGTAAATTCGTGCGCATGGTTATGGTAGCCGAACAGCAATCCTTTTTCTTTGCATTTTTTCCCGATAGCGTTGTAGTAGTCGCAGTACGTTTGCAGGTCGGCAAGCGTTTTGGGCACGTCCATCCACGGCGCCACAATGTACTTCATGCCGGCGGCGAGGTGCGCCTCAATAGCCTCGTCCCACCACGCCAGCGGCGCTGCGAAATCTTTGGCGCGCAGCTCTTGCTCCGACAGCAGCTTTGTGGTGTGCGAAGACAGCACCTTCATTCCTGCGGCTTCCACAGCGGTTTTAAATTCTGCCGGCGCTTTGCCGTAAAATTTTCCGCTTTCGTAGCTGGCGGCTTCTACAGCGGTGTAGCCCGCCTCTCCTGCTTTCTTGATGGCCGCGTCAAAATCATTTTTGAAATCCTCGCGCAGCGAGTAGAGCTGCAAGGCAATGTCCTTTTTCGGCAGCTGCTGCGCTACCGGTGCTGTTGTGCAGGCTGCCAAAGACAGCGTAGCGGCGCATAGTAAAAATATTTTTTTCATCGCTTATTTTTTGTTTTTTAAGTTGTTTTTTTCGGACGCATGTTCGTCAACAATCGGCCACAGCGGTAGCCCGTAGCCCTGCTTCATGGTTCTGCGGCGGGCAAGGATTTCGTCCATTTCCTCGGGCTTCCCGATGCAGGGTGCGCCGTTTTTCACGGCGTCGTCAAACATTTTCCACGCCATGCTGGACGCAATCACGCTATCCTTTACGGTAGGGTAGCCTAAATTTTTTCCGGCCAGCACCGATTTTGCAAACACATCCACCAAAATATCAATTTTCTTATCGTTGAAATCGTCGGTTTTTGTAATGGTATCGTGCACACCGTGCAGCTCCACTGTGGCCGTTTTGAAGTCATACTTGAGGCGGGCGATACCTTTTGTCCCAATCACATCCACGTAGCAGTTGTGCGTCTGCACCTGCGCCATGTGTCCATACACAAACCCTTGCGTAATGTCGAACACCACGCCGTTTTGGAACGTGCCGTGCACCTGCACCCACCAAGGGTCGCTGTAGCTCCACATCCGGACGCCCTGCGCATGGTAAGTTTCATAATCGCTGCCGGCGTACCAGCGGGCGACGTCCACGTAGTGCATACCGCAATCGTGGAAGCATGGACCTTCCGGCCCGTGCCCTTCCTGCGGCATGTGCCCGGGCGTCATGTGGGCAATTCGAATGATGGCCAATTCGCCAATTTCTCCGGAGCGGATAAAGTCAACCATCATTTTATGGTACCACGCATTGCGGTTAAATATGTTCACGGCCACCATCCGGTCGGATTTTGCCACCGCCTCGGCCACCTCCCACTCCGTTTTGATGTCGCCGGCAATCGGTTTTTCTGCCAGCACGTGCTTGCCTGCCTTCAGCGCCTTGTATAGCTGCGCGGGGCGCGAATCTGCCAAAGCAAATAACCCGACGACATCTATCGTCGGGTTTGCAAATATTTTATCTTCGTCATCGATGATTTCGGCGTGGGGCGCTATTACCTCGGCAGCTTTTCCGGCTGCAATGCCGGTGTCGCATATGTAAGCCAGCTCCCACAGCGGGTTTTTTAAGAGCTCCCTGCCGTACAGCTGCCCCATGCGCCCAAATCCGATAACTCCAATTTTAAGTTTCTCCTTGCGCTCCACTTAGTCTAACAATTTTATACGAATATTCCGAAACCAAATGTCGTTGCCGTGATCTTGCAGCCCGAAGAAGCCTTCGTGATCTTTTCCGCCGCAGCTGTTCAGCAGCTCAAACGCCAGCGGCCATGCCTTTTCGCTAAATTTGCTGGCCTGCAACATTTCCGTCCACTTGGGTGTCCACAAATGGTATTCCAGCACATTTTCGCCATTTTGCCCGTGTACCACCGTGCCCTGATAAACCATCACTTTTGCCGTATTCCACTCGTCAAAAGGATTTGCGTTTTGCGGTACCGCCGGAATCATGTCGTACAGCGAAGCGGCCTGCCGGTTGTTGTCCTTGCCTAACTTGGCGTCGGGATGATTTTCGTTGTCTAACAGCTGAAATTCGGGCGCCGAGATGTAAATAGGCTCTATTACCTCTTTTCCGTCTTTATCTTTCGTTGCCACTTCCTGCGCCAAGTAAAGGATTCCGGAGTTTCCACCCTTAGAAATTTTCCAATCCAGCAGCAGCTCAAAGTTTTTGAACTTGTGGTTGAAAATAAGGTCGCCTCCATCGGCTTCCTGCGCTTCGCCGCCGCCGGAGCCGTTGAATTTGATGCAGCCGTCTTCGATCACCCACTTGCCCGGCACGTGGTCTTTTCCGTAGCCGCGCCAGCCGTTGAAAGTTTGCCCGTCGAAGAGTACGATGTAGCCATCGTTATCAACAGGAAATGTAGAGAGGTCAGCTGCCGGCTTGTCCAATACGGTGTAAACCGGCTTTGTTGTGCCGCCGCTGCAAGCAGCAAACACGCCCGCAGCAATAAAGCAGCTCTGTAGCAAAATACTTTTTGTCATGATTGTTTTTGAATTGTTAATTGTTAATTATTAATTGTTAATTAATTCGGCATGGCCGGTAATTGCCACCCGTTGCGATAAGTATGCTTAATCATTTCGTTAGCAAACGCCACTGCGTTCTGCGGCTCGGTCTCGGTCGGATTCCATGTTGGGTGCCCGTCCTTAATGCTGAACCCGTCGCTGATTTTCATTTTGATTGTTTCGCTGGGGCTAATGTTGGTGAACTTCATATTTATGCCATCCCAGTGCAGCTCCTTGTTTAAGGCTTGCAGGCGAACGGCCAGCACACCCATCACCACCATTTCGTTGAACGGGCCTGCTTCGCTAAACGGAGAAGCCGTTTCTACGCGGCCGGCGGCGTCTTCCTTGCAGGCGCGTACCCAGTCCATTTCGTGGCTCTCCTTTACTTCGCGCAGCACCTCCGGCGATTTGGGCGTACGACCCGACAGCAGCCACGGGTCTGCGCCGTAGCAGTTACAAATCAAGGTGTCTTTCGTGCCGTGGAAAATCACCAGCCCGCCGCCGTCTCCCATCAGCTGCTTGCCTTCGGGGAAGCCAGCCGGACGGTTGGGCATCATGCCGCCGTCGTACCAATGTACCACCACTTCGGGCATGGCCACCTTCGGCAGGTTTTCGCGGGCGGGGAACGTCAGCTTGACGTGCTGCGCCTGCGGTGCGCAATCTTTCAGCAGCTGGGTGGAAGAAGCTTCGACTTTGGTTGGGTAGCCTAACTTCAGCGCCTTGAATACCGGATGCAGAATGTGGCAAGCCATGTCGCCCAGCGCGCCGGTGCCGTAAGGCCACCATCCGCGCCAATTCCACGGGTGATAAATGGCGTTGTAGGGGCGCACTTCGGCCGGGCCGGAGAACAAATCCCAATTTAAGGTAGAAGGAATTTTGTCTGCTTTGGCAGGCGTTTCCAATCCTTGCGGCCAAATGGGGCGGTCGGTTGCAGCTTCAACCTTCACGATTTCGCCGATTTCGCCGCTCCAAATCCATGCGCAGGTTTGGCGTACACCCGCGCCCGAAGCGCCCTGGTTACCCATCTGGGTGGCCACCTTGTGCTTGGCGGCCAGCTTGGTCAGCAGCCGAGATTCGTACACTGTGTGCGTCAGCGGCTTTTCCACGTACACATGCTTACCCAGCGCCATTGCTGTGGCAGCAATAATAGCGTGGGTGTGGTCGGCTGTAGCCACTACTACAGCGTCGGCTTCCTTGCCGAGTTCGTCGAACATTTTGCGGTAGTCGTAGTACTTTTTCGCATTCGGGTAGCGCTTGAACGTGCCGTCGGCATACTTCCAGTCCACATCGCAAAGCCCGATGATATTTTGGCTGTTGATAGCTTTCAACACGCCGGAACCGCGTCCGCCGATACCAACTCCCAAAATATTCAGCTTATCGCTGGGCGCAACGTGCCCTGCGGTTTTACCCAATACCGTATTGGGCACAATAGTAGGCGCCATGGCTAATCCGATAGCAGCTACAGCGCCTGTTTGAAGGAATTCCCTCCTTGAAATGTTTGGTGTCATTTATAAATGTATTTTTTTGGTTAGCAATAAAAAACAATTAAGCAACAAATATATAAATTAAATGGCAAATTAGAAAATTTGCAGGGAAAAAAAGATATACTTTTTTGGTAGAAATCACGAAATAAAGCATTACTTTTACAGCCTGATTTTAACCGAAATAAAGCAGCTTTTATGGAACTTACGCTCAAGGAAGGATTGCAATACATTGCAGACAAGATTGTTACCGAAGAAGATACGGCTTCAAGGTATGGCTCCGGGCTGGTAGCGGTATTTGCCACGCCGGCCATGGTTGGCCTCATGGAAAATGCCGCCATGAACGCCGTGCTGCCGCACCTGCCTCAAGGCTACGGCACGGTGGGTACCTCCATTTGCGTTGCGCACAGCAAGGCTACGCCTGTTGGCATGAGGGTTTGGGGCGTTGCAACGCTGGTAAAGGTTGATGGCAAGCGGTTGCAGTTTGAAGTTGCGGCCAAAGACGAGCAGGGCGAGATAGGGCGCGGCACACATGAGCGCTGCGTAGTTGATGTGGAAAAATTTGCGGGTAGAGTTTATAGAAAAATTTAGCAATGACAAATAAACAAGATATAACAGTAGAGACCTCACCCCCGGCCCCTCTCCAAAGGAGAGGGGTGGCTGACGCCGAATATCGTGTCTCTGCTCCCCTCTCCTTTGGAGAGGGGCTGGGGGGTGAGGTCTCTACGACGAGCAGGTGTTACTTCCGCTACGTCCCGCAGAGGCGACATTTTATTAACTGTTATATCTTGTTTATTTTTCATGCCTTAGGAGTTTAGAGATGATGAAGAAGTTGATGGAGTGGTACCGGCAAAGCGTTCAGTTCGTAACCTACGACATTTGGCACATGAACAAAACGCGCGTCAACGCTCGCGATGTTCTGCTTATCAAGCTGCTCAAGGTCATATTCATTTCCGTACAGGGCTTTTTTGTTGATAAAATATCGCTACGCGCCTCTGCCCTTACGTTCTATACGCTCATTGCCATTGTTCCGGTGCTGGCCATGCTACTTGGCATTGCCAAAGGGTTTGGGCTGGACGAGTACATGGTAAACCTGCTGCACACGCGCTTTTCCGAACAAAAAGAGCTGCTGACCCTTCTGCTCAACTTTTCCGAATCTATGCTTCTCACCCGTGCGGGGAGCAGCATAGTTGCGGGCGTCAGCGTGCTGTTCCTGCTGTGGGCAATACTGAACTTGCTCAACAACATTGAGGTTTCGTTCAACTACATTTGGCAGGTCAAGCGCGCCCGTCCGTGGTCGCGCAAGGTTGCCGACTACCTTTCGATTATGCTCATTGCGCCCATATTTCTCATCGTATCGAGCTCCATTACGGTGGTGATGCACGCGCACGTTATTTCGTTTGCGGCAGAGGTTGGCATTTACCCCTACGTTGCGCCGATAGTCAAGCTGGGATTTAAATCGCTGAGCTACGTGCTGCTGTGGTTAGTGTTCACCTTTGTATACGTGGCCATGCCCTACGCTAAGGTCAAAGTAGCGCCGGCGCTCATAGCCGGCATCATTTCGGGGACGCTGTTTCACCTTGTTCAAAACTTTTACATCTACTCGCAGGTCATGGTATCGAAGTACAGCGCCATATACGGCAGCTTTGCCGCCGTACCGCTGTTTTTGCTGTGGGCGCAAACCAGCTGGTTTATCCTGCTGCTTGGGGCGGAGCTGTCGTTTGCCGCGCAAAACGTGCAGCACTACGAGTACGGCGTCAGCACGCAGAACCTGAGCATACGCGAGCGCAAGCTACTGTCGCTGCTCATTGCGCAGGTCGTTGTCAAAAATTTTGCCCTCGGCAGCAAGCCAATGGGGTCGTCGGAAATTGCGGCAACGCTCAACATCTCCATGCGCATAACGCGCGATATTCTGTTTAACCTCGTGCAGTGCGGCATTGTGAGCGAAGTCGTAACCAACGACCCCAAGGTAAACACCTACCAGCCGGCTATGGATATACACGCCATCACCGTAGGCTACGTGCTCGACAGCGTCGAAGCGCGAGGCGAGCAGTACGCCGACGGCGAAGATACCGTTGAACGGCAACACTTTTCGCGCCTGCTTTCGCAAATTTCGCTCCACGCAAGCGCGCACGAGGGGAGGGTGAAAATTATGGAGGTATAGAGGCTTTTGCCGTACCGCAAAAGGCAAAAACGCAAAAGGCGCAACCGAATAACGCAATTTTTTTCATGGCTAAAACGCATAACCCAGAGAAATTCCTCCCGTAAGCCCGAAGGAGCTGATTGTGTACATGGGCGTGAGCCCGATGCGAAGCAGAAAGCCTTCTGCCGGCTGATAGCGGTAGCCAATGGTTGCCGTGCCAACAGTCCACCAAACGGCGCCTGATGTTGGGAGGCTTCCCTGCGCTGTTGCGCCTATTCCCAGCTCCAGGTGGCTGCGCCCGCTGCCTGTCAGGTAGTAAAGGCTAACAGGTACCATAGCCGCCGTAACGCCAAAAATACCAATGTAACCCATCCCCACAGAAGCGCCCAGCCCGCTCTTGCCTACAACAAAATGGCAATCGTAGTTCACTGAGTATAGTAGCGGTGTTCGTCCAAAAAGCTCAAAATATACTGCTTGCTGAAATCGGGGACGGGTTTCCTCTTTTTCCCGATTTTTTATGGCCTGTAGCTTAGCCGAAAGCTTGGACTTGACGCTTGCCGGGCTAACAGGAACAAAAATCCCTGCCTGAAACATTGGCAGCACTTCCCCTCTTTTTTGCTCTCCGCTTTCGGACAGGAATGTTCCCAGCCCAGCCCCCGCCTGAAACCATTTTTTGTAGCGGTAAACGTACATTACGCCAAGAATATCAAAATTCTCTTTACCGCCAATTTGATGCCAGTACTGTAGCGAAACGAAAGGCGAGTTGATGCGCGGCTTCAGGTGGTAGCTGACGCCTGCGCCAAAGCTCAGCAAGCCTGCACCCGCCTGCACACTCCAGCGGTTTTTGGCAAACAGGTACTCCACATCGGCGCCAAGCGAAGCGCCGCCGCCCATAAAAAAACCGGCGTTCACCGCCATGCTGGGCGATTTGGCGCTGTCCTGCTGCCCCAGCGCAACGGCGGGCAGCCAAAGCAAAAATAAAAGGATACAAAAAAATGGTTTCATCGGATGTCAACAGATTTCAGATTTCAAAATTCAAAAATACGCTACCACGGGAAGTACGCGCCAATGTTGAACAGCCAGTAGTACTTGTACTTTTCCGAAGCGTAAACATCCGCGCCGTGGTAAAGCGCGTAGCTAAGGCCCAGCCCAGCCTGAAAATATTTCGGAGCCCTATAGACAAGCAGGGGGCCAGCCATAATAGTAGCGCCGCCGGGTTGCCAAAGTTGCCAATGCCAATACTGCACCGACGCAAACGAAGAGTTGATGCTCGGCTTGAGATGGCAGTTAACGCCTGCGCTAACCCCTTTTAACCCCGCGCCCGCCTGCGCTCCCCAGCGGCTGCCGGAAACAAGGTATTCAACGTCGGCACCCAAAGACCCACCTCCCATACCAACGCCAACGCTAACCGCCTTGTTCTTTTGCGAACTTGCCGATGCCTCTTCTGAGGGTGGACTTGTGAATCGCTTAGAGGAAAACGGAAGGTAGCTGCCAACGTTGAACAGTGGTACCGGCATTCCGCCCAATCCTGTAAAGTAGCCTTGGGGGAGGGCAATACCGCAGCCTACCCCTGCCTGAAAAGACTTTGTACGAAAAACAAACATGGGCGCAATAAACGACATTTGTACAAAGGGAGCAAGCCACATTTCCCAGTACTGCACAGAGATGAACGAAGAGTTAATGCGCGGCTTCAGGTGGTAGTTGATACCTGCGCCAAAGCTGATAAGCCCCGCGCCCACCTGCACGCCCCAGCGGTTTTTGGCAAACAGGTACTCCACATCGGCGCCGTACATAGCGCCACCACCCATAAGAAACCCCCTGTTTACCGCCATGTTGGGCAACCTTTGCGGTTGTAGCGTACTATCTACCTCTCCGTATAAGGAAACAGATAACAATATGAATATCGAAAATATCAGCCATTTCATAATTTAGATTAATTGAAGTTTAGATATACTGTTTTTACAATTTCGCCACTTTCGACATCTATAAACAGGACATTTGTTTCTACCTGTATTACAAAAAATCGTCCGATATGGAGCTGATAAGCGCCATTTGTATATCCTTCCGGTATGGCTAAAGGTTTTATGTCTTCTAAGGCAAGGGATGTAGAGTTTAGCTTCATCCAGTAGCAAATATAGTTTCCTTCCTCATTGTGCTTACCTAAAAAGCCATACACAAAACCATTTATTTCTTTAGGCGAAAATATGTGATTTACATTTAAGGAAACAACTTCAGGGTATTGGCTTATTTTTACAAATTTTGCATGACGATTATTTACGTTGACAGCACAAGCGTCTTTGCTCACAACATTGAATACGTATAGCGTGGTATCATGCCTCCAGATGCTCAGCGCTGCTTCTGTAAAGAAATCATCCTTTACAGAAAATTCTGTTGTATCTCCGTTGCTAACATCCAATTGGACAATATAGCTATGCGCCCTATCTCGAAAGGGAGGTGGAACATCCACCCCAAAGTAAGCATAATTCTCATATTCTGCTATTTTCCATGCATCTATCATATCTTCCAGCAAGAACTCCTTTTTAAGCGAAAAAGTTTTCGTATCGTACAGCTGAAATTTGTGTTTATTCCCTTCTTCTATGGCGCTACTGCCTACCATAAGCACATCGTTTAGCACTTTTGGCGCCATTGGCGACAGGCAGATGGGATATTTATTAGTAATGTTATAGCCATTATCGGTAACATATAGCGTATTGCCCCAAGCGTTATCGCTCGCTCTGCGGTGGTGCGTAAAGGCAATTCCGCCCTGCGGCAGCTTGGCAACGCCGCCTATGGACATATTTTTCATGCGCACCCATGCCTCCACCGTAAACGTTGTGGTGTCAATGCCCACAATGTCGGAACCGGTAGCGCATAAAAGAAATACTAAGTTTTCAGGATTGGCGGATTTCATAATCTGGTAATCATAACCTTTTTCCGGAAAGATTTTATCGCAACCGCTACACGCAAGCAGGCAGCATAGCGCTGGGGTAATAATAATGGTAATAATGTATCTCATTGCTGTAATTATAAGGCATCTTCCTTTATTTGTGCCCATTCCGAATCTTCAATTTCGGCAATTACAGGTTCCGGTGTAATTTCTTCCTTCATACAGGAAGAAATTACGGCTATCGCAAGTAGCGAAATATACTTTATACGCTTCATAACTTCTAAATTTTTTAATTTAAATTCAATTTCAAATAGTTAAAAATAAACAGGTTACAATGTGCCTGCCTTGTCGCTTTACGTAACGGGAAGGTGTCCGTTGTATGCGTTAGGGCTGGCGCTACGGCAGGAGTAGCGCCAGCCCTACTAAAATGAACTTATTTTTGCCCAAGCGCCAAATGGAGGGTGCACAGAAAGCGGGTAAAGCCATGAGAGAGGCAACCGTGCGTACGCTATATTCACGCACACATGCTACATACAAGCCCCGGCCTGAATGTAGCGTAGAGAAGAAAGCAATATGTGCAACCGTTTTTGGCATAAAAAATTAAGCTTATTCGCCGTTTTAAATAGGTCATCAACAAAAATACACATAGGTTACTATAAAGATAACATTTTTCTCAATAGGGAAAGATGGCTAAATTTTTTTTTTGAGGTGCTATGAAAATTTCATTCTGAGTCTTTCCCTCCTCTCTCCCACTGTCATTCTTGCGAAAGTTTGAAACCTCATTTTCACCTAATTTCTTCTAACAAAACAACCTCAGTAGCAATGAATTAATACGTATATCAACAACCTTTCATATAACTTAGACGCAAATTCTTCTTTTACAGGAGTTTCACTTTTTATGTTTAACATTTTTAAAGGTTTGCTATAGCAACCCCTTCCAACCCTTGATTTAAGCCACTTGGGCA
>JAISGH010000081.1 GCA_031263185.1 Prevotellaceae bacterium
TCCCTCTTTCTTTGCCTTTTGCAGCGAATTTAAGGCATTGACCCAGCCCGGTTAGCGTTCCACATTGGGTTTTGGGCAAGAATTTTCCGGTAAACGGGGCAGGCTGTATCGTGCGCACCCGGCAAATATCCGATACTCATCAGGAACTCGCCGACAATTTCGCCTCCCGTAAACTTGAAAGTGCGCTTGAATAATTTCACCCATTCTTCCTTTGCCATGGGATGATTTGCTTCGAGCCACTTTTCAAAAGAGCCGTACTCTTTTTGCAGGCGAAGGATGGCTCCGGCATTTTCGATGGCTGCACGTATTTTCAATTTATTGCGGATAATTTTCGGATTGCCCAGCAGCCGGCTTATATCTTCTTCGGCGTAATTCGCGATTTTGGCAATGTCAAAATTGTCATAAGCCTCTCGAAACGCGGCCTCTTTCTTTAAAATAGTTTCCCAGCTCAATCCCGCCTGATTGATTTCCAGCACCAAGCGTCCAAACAGCTCGTTGTCGTTGTGAATCGGGAAGCCGTAAAAGTTGTCGTGATAGCTTTTGTGGAAAAATCTTTTTTCTTCCGGCTCAATCGTATCTATGTAGGTGCAGTAGCTCATTTTCCTTGGGTGAATATTTATCGCGTAAACAGCTCCTCCGTGTCCACCTCCAGCCCGGGGAGGGTTTGTACGGGGATTTTTGCGCCGCTACGGTAGATTACTCCTTTGTCGTAGCGCCCGTTTTCCTGTAGGAGAAAAACGGTAACATCTTTGTCGGCAGGCGCAACCGTCCAGTACTCCTTTACGCCCGAAGCCTCGTAGAGGTTAAACTTGTCGTTCAGGTCGTACTTGCGCGTGTCGGGCGAGAGCACCTCTACAACCATGTCGGGTGCGCCCAGACATCCTTTTTCGTCAATTTTCGACAGGTCGCATATCACCACGATGTCCGGCTGTACAACGGAGAATATTTTATCATCGTCCTTTTCGCCGTTTTTGGGCAGGCGCACGTCGAACGGGGCAGCGAAGACTTCGCATTTTCCTTTACGCCGACTAATGAAGTTGTATAGGATAGCATTTAAGTCGCGTACTACCCTTGCGTGTGTGGTAGCAGGCGCCGACATCATCCTGATAAATCCGTTAATCAGCTCGCGGCGCTTGTCGTCGAGCCATTGTAGATAGTCGGCGTAGGTGTACTGCCGATTCATGTCAAGTGTCAGTTCCATTGGTTTTATCTGTTTTATTGGTGAATATTTATCGCGTAAACAGCTTCTCCGTGTCCACCTCCAGCCCGGGGAGGGTTTGTACGGGAATTTTTGCGCCGCTACGGTAGATTGCTCTTTCGGCGTAACGCCCGTTTTCCTGTAGAAGAAAAACGGCAACGTCTTTGACAAAAGGCTCAACTATCCAGTATTCCTTTACGCCCGAAGCCTCGTAGAGGTTAAACTTTTCGTTCAGGTCGTACTTGCGCGTGGAAGGCGAGAGCACCTCTACAACCATGTCGGGTGCGCCCAAGCACCCTTTTTCGTCAATTTTCGACGGGTCACACACCACTACAATGTCCGGCTGCACAACGGAGAATATTTTATTGTCGTCTTTTTCGCCGTTTTTGGGCAGGCGCACGTCGAACGGGGCAACGAAGACCTCGCATTTTCCGTTATGCCGACTAATGAAATAGGATAGGGTGATATTTAAGCGATTTACTACTCTTGCGTGTGTGGTAGCAGGCGACGACATTATCCTGATAAATCCGTTAATCAGCTCGCGGCGCTTGTCGTCGAGCCATTGCAGATAGTCGGCGTAGGTGTACTGTCTACTCATGTCAAGTGTCAATTCCATCAATTTTATCTGTTTTATTGGTGAATAATTTTATAGCGCAACCAACTCATCCGTGTCCACCTCCAGCCCGGGTAGGGTTTGTACGGGAATTTTTGTGCCGCTACGGTAGATTACTCCTTCGGCGTAGCGCCCGTCTTCCTGTAAAAGAAAAACAATAACAATAACATCTTTCTCAAAAGGTTCAACCGTCCAGTACTCCTTTACGCCCGAAGCCTCGTAGAGGTTAAACTTGTCGTTCAGGTCGTACTTGCGCGTGTCGGGCGAGAGCACCTCTACAACCATGTCGGGTGCGCCTAAGCATCCTTTTTCGTCAATTTTCGACGGGTCGCACACCACCACAATATCCGGCTGCACAACGGAGAATATTTTATTGTCGTCTTTTTCGCCGTTTTTGGGCAGGCGCACGTCAAACGGGGCGGCGAAGACTTTACACTTTCCACTGTGCCGCTTGATGAAATTGTATAGGGTGGTAGATAAATCTATCGTTACCCTTGCGTGTGTGGTAGCAGGCGACGACATTATCCTGATAAATCCGTTAATCAGCTCGCGGCGCTTGTCGTCGAGCCATTGCAGGTAGTCGGCGTAGGTGTACTGCCGATTCATGTCGAGTGTTAGTTCCATTAGCTTTATCTGTTTTATTGGTGAATACTCAGGTACAAAAATAAGGAATTATTTTATATTTCGCCACTTTTGCCGTCGGCTGTACGCAGTTCACGGATTTTCGATTATCTTTGCAAAAACCTTTGCAAAAATCTTTGCAAAAATTTCGTAGGCAAAAAAAAATGCTTTTCCACTCCACCATTCATATCCTGCAGAACACAACGCTCATCACCTGCTTAGTGATGACTATGCTGCTGCTCATTGAGTACGTAAACGTGACTACGCAAGCGCACGGGCTGGCGTGGCTCAAAAAATCTCAGGTTGGTCAGCTGTTGGCGGCAGCGCTGCTCGGCATGGTGCCGGGCTGCATTGGCGGGTTTGCTACGGTGGCGCTCTTTACGCACGGCATCGTAAATTTTGGGGCGCTGGTGGCGGCTATGGTGGCCGGCATGGGCGATGAGGCGTTTGTTATGTATGCTTCGTTTCCGCTGCAGGCGCTGGCGCTGCAGGGCATTTTGCTTGCCCTGGCGCTTGCCGCAGGAGGGCTGGCTAACCTGCTGGTAAAGCAGGTACCGGCGCCTTTTGCGCACAACCACCTTGCCATTCACTCCGCCGACGAGCGCCATCGCCACGAAAAGGAGGCCGGCTGCAGCTGGCGTAGCAACCTGAAAAATATCTCCTTTCAGCGCGCGCTGCTCATTGCCGGCATTGTGTTTTTCATTGTGGCTACCATTAGCGGGACGCTTGAGCACTCGCACTGGCGCAGCGCTGTGCTGTTTAGCGAGCGCTGGCTCAACCTGCTCTTTTTGATGGTTGCGGCGGCGGTGCTCGTCATCATTATTCGCGTGGACGAGCACTTTCTGGAGCGCCACCTGTGGGGGCACGTGATAAAAAAGCACTTCGCAAAGATTTTTCTGTGGACGCTCGGCTCGCTCATCGTCATTGCCCTGCTTGGGAGCTACATCGAAGCGCAGGCGTGGGTGCGCAGCAACGTTCACTACATGACCCTTGCAGCCATCCTCATTGGGCTTATTCCGGCGTCGGGGCCGCACATGGTTTTTGTGCTGATGTTTGCGCAGGGCAGCCTTCCGTTCAGCGTTCTGCTGGCCAATACCATAGTGCAGGACGGCCACGCCGGTATTCCGTTGCTCGCCGAATCCAAGCGGGGATTTTTTTACATGAAGGCCATAAAAATAACAATTGCCGCAGGCGCAGGCGCTTGCGGCATGTTTTTTGGATTTTAGGCGCGGCGGCGGTTATGCTGTGTACATGCGCCGGCGCTCAGCGTTCAAATCAACTTTTTTCCCGTCATATCTTCAGGAATTTCAACGCCCATAAGGGTTAGCACGGTGGGGGCTATGTCGGCAAGTACGCCGTTGGCAACGCTTTTCACATCCTTGTCCACCACCACAAAGGGTACGGGGTTGAGCGAGTGCGCCGTGTTGGGCGACCCGTCGGGGTTGACGGCGTTGTCGGCGTTGCCGTGGTCGGCGGTGATGAGCACGGTGTAGCCGTTGTCCTGCGCGGCTTTGACTACCTCGTCCACGCAGCCGTCGATGGTTTTTACGGCCTTTACAATAGCGTCGTAAACGCCGGTGTGCCCCACCATATCGCCGTTGGCAAAGTTGAGCGCAATAAAGTCGAACTTTTTCTTGTTCAGCTCCGCTATCAGCGCTTCCTTTATGAGCGGGGCGCTCATTTCGGGTTGCAGGTCGTAGGTGGCCACCTTGGGCGAGTTGATGAGGATGCGCTCTTCGCCCTCGAATGTAGCCTCGCGCCCTCCGGAGAAGAAAAATGTTACGTGCGCGTACTTTTCCGTTTCGGCTATGCGCAGCTGCTTCTTACCTGCTTTCGACAGCGTTTCGCCCAGCGTATTCTGCACGTTGTCCTTGTTGAACAGGATGTGCAGCCCGCCAAACTTATCGTCGTAGGGCGTCATGGTGCAAAAGTAGAGCGGGATGACGCTCATGCCGAACTCCGGCATATCCTGCTGGGTGAGCGCAATGGTGAGCTCCTTGGCGCGGTCGTTGCGGAAGTTGAAGAAAATAACGGTATCGCCTTCCTGTATGCGCCCTTTGCCCTGCCCGCAGGCTATAGGCTTTATAAATTCGTCGGTAACATTTTCGTCGTAGGAGCTTTGCATTGCCTGCACGGGGTCGTTGGCGGCAACGCCTGCGCCGTGCACCAGCAAGCTGTACGCCTCGCGGACGCGCTCCCAGCGCTTGTCCCTGTCCATGGCGTAGTAGCGGCCAACGATAGAGGCTACTTCGCCGCCCGACTTTTTCAGATGATTTTGCAGCTGCTCAATAAACCCCTTGCCGCTCCTTGGGTCGGTATCGCGGCCGTCCATGAAGCAGTGCACAAAGGTGCGGTTTTGCAGCCCATACTCGCCCGCCACGTCGCAGAGCTTGTAGAGGTGGTTGATGGAGCTGTGCACGCCGCCGTCGGATACCAGCCCCATGAGGTGGAGCTGCTTGCCGCTGCTCTTTGCATTTTGAAACGCCGCTACCACTTCGGGGTTTTGCAGGATGCTGTTGCTGCGACATGCGATGTTGATTTTCACCAAATCCTGATACACCACGCGGCCTGCGCCAATGTTGAGGTGCCCTACCTCGGAGTTGCCCATTTGCCCGTCCGGAAGGCCTACATTTTCGCCGCAGGTAAGCAGCTCCGATGTTGGGTATTCCTTTGCAAGGCGGTCCATATTGGGCGATCCCGCCGTATAGATGGCGTTGGTGCGGTCGTGCTTTCCGTTGCCCCAGCCATCGAGAATCATTAAAAGTACTTTCTTGTTCATGTGATTATTTATAACTTTTGAATTTTGAAACAATGTCCGTCATGCTTTCCGGCTCATTTTTTTCGGATTAAGGTTAATCCGTCGCGCAAAGGTAGCATAATTTTTTCTACGTTGTCATCGCGGCGCACCATTTCGTTGAACTCCTGCAAAGCTCGCGTATGCCTGTCGGCGGAGCGTGGATTGTCGAGTATTTTTTCGCCCCACAGCACGTTATCGGCAACGATAAGCCCGCCTGCCCGCGTTAGCGGCATGGCCATGCGGTAGTAGTCGGGGTATTCGCGCTTGTCGCCGTCAATGAATACGAGGTCAAATGTTTTTCCAAGCGTCGGCGCACCTTCGAGCGCGTTTTGGTGGTGCAGCGTTATTTGCCCTGCCTGCGGCGACCGGCCGATAAACTCCTGCGCAACTTCGAGCGCCTCGTCGTCCACGTCGTATGAGTGCAGCTCTCCGCCGGGCGGGAGCGCAGCGGCCATGCACAGCGCCGAGTATCCGGTAAAGGTACCTATCTCTAAAATGCTGCCGGGTTTAAGCAGCGCTGCCAGCTGCTGCAAAAGCAACCCCTGCTGCCAGCGCGAGAGCATACGCGGATGAACGGCGCGCAGGTGCGTTTCGCGCGATAGCGCCTGCAGCAGCTCCGGCTCCGGCGTGGAGTGGTCGGCGCAGTATGTGATGATTTCAGGCTTCAAGCGTACAAACTTTTTGGGAAGCTACTTGCTTCGCATTTTTAATGCAAAACTTTCGGATTTCTCACTTGTTTAGGTTTACCTGAAACCTCCTGTCGCCGGTTTTGAAGAATGTTACTATTTGGTTGGCGGCAGCCAGCCCGGCGTTGATGTTGGCTTCGGCGGTTTCGGCGCCCATCTTTTTTGGCGTGGCAAATACGCGCGCGCCAAACTTTGCGCTCAGCGCAGCTTGCGAGTCGGCGGCTACGTCGGTGATGTACTTCAGGTCTGGCCGCTCCTCCAGCGCTTTGGCCAGCTCTTCCTCGTGGATAACCTCCCTGCGCGCGGTGTTTACGAGGCATCCGCCCTTGGGCATCTTCGAGAGCAGGTTGTAGCCAATGGACTTTTTTGTTTGCTCTGTAGCCGGAATGTGCAGCGAAACGTAGTGGCACGTGCTGTACAGCTCCTCGACGGTTGCTGCTGCCTTTACGCCGTCTTTTTCTATGCTCTCCCTGCTCACAAACGGGTCGAAAGCGTACACCTCCATTCCGAACCCTTGCGCCAGCTTTGCCACTAAGCGCCCAACGTTACCGTAGGCATGTATGCCCGCTTTTTTGCCTTTCAGCTCAGAGCCTGTCCCTGCGGAGAAGGTGTTGCGCGCCATGAATACCATCATTCCCAGCGCCAGCTCTGCCACGGCGTTTGAGTTTTGTCCGGGCGTGTTCATGGCTACAATATTTTTGGCCGTGCACGCCGCCAGGTCGAGGTTGTCGTATCCTGCGCCGGCGCGCACCACCACTTTCAGGTTTTTGGCGGCCTCTACCACCTCTTTGGTCACCTTGTCGCTGCGCACAATCAGCGCGTCGGCGTCGGCAACGGCGGCCAGCAGCTCGCCGGCGCTGCTATACTTTTCGAGCAGCGCCACTTCGATACCTGCCTCCTCAAAAATCTTTCTGATGCCGTCAACGGCTGCCTTTGCAAAAGGCTTTTCTGTTGCTAATAAAGTTTTCATAAATGAGAATATTTTGTTAAGCTGCAAAGATACAAATTTATTGCAGCTGTTATTCGCTAATTTTTTTTTTGCAAAGGTAGCTGCCCAACCGTAGAGGCGGGGCGCCCCCGTCTCTACATGCCATACGCACGTCAATAGCATTTGCATGGTAGCGTCGCGTCATTCATCAAATGTCAGATAAAACCGGACGCTCAACCCGCAGGGTTAAATGTTATTAACCCCCAATGAAGCGAAGCGATTGGGGGAGGGGAGGAGGTGAGAGGCGGGCGCTATTCACATAATTTAAATATTTATTTTTATCTCTCCTTAGAAAAAAATACTGCCTTTACTATTCATATGTTTTATTGAAAAATTGTTCAAAAAATGGCAAAGTCTTATTTTATATATACAATACAACTTATTACGCATACTATTTCTGTCGTGGTCAACGAGCATGTAAAGCGCCTCCGCGTGGTGAACAACAACCCGGTTACCAACAAGCACGGGCTGACGTTCTCCCCCACCAGCTGCGGCGACGAACTTCACACGCGGCTTTACCTCTTCGACGCTCAAGGCCGTACTGTCTTCACGGGCAACGTATCCGCCCTTCGCTCCGGCCTGACCATGCCCGAAACGCCTGGAGCTTACCACCTCGTCATTGAAAGCAAGGCCGGCAGAAAAGTGGCTAAGGTGGCGGTGGGGCAGAAGGGAAACGAAGAACTAAAAACTAAAAACTAAAAAAACATGCATGAGGAAGTAGTGGAGATGGTGCATTTACCACTCCACTACTTGTTCACATGCTCAAATTACAAATGTTTCCAATACACAGGTGGTGTCCATGTTTTATTGATATGGGTTTTAGTTAGCGTCTCTCTATCAAGTCCAAATAAAGTTCGCTCAAATTTTTAGATATGCAAAGGAGTTCTTATCTTTGCGGCCATAAAAAGGACAAAACAGGCGACAATTTAGCCTGCTTTCCGATTTTTGATGGGGTTGGCAAAAATCAACCCGAAAGCTAAACAACAAAAGCTGAACAACAAAAGCTGAAAAAATGTGGCTGTATAGACAGCACCTAACTATTTACAGTAGAGTTTATATTCAATAGACGGTAAGCAGCTGTAGAGACGGGGCGCGCCCCGTCTCTACCGAACGTGCGCGAGGTAAAGTCGGACTTTACGGTGAGGGTACCGTAGCAAGGCTGAGGCAGGCGGTAGCTGTAGAGACGGGGCGCGCCCCGTCTCTACCCCGCACCGCCGCACCGTCATTCCGAACGCAGTGAGGAATCTCCCTTAGAGCGCACATGCGCCCAGCCTTAGGTAGCACATGCTGTCAGCCTTAGACAGCACATACTGTCAGCCCTTAGACAGTACATACTGTCAGCCTTAGACAGCACATACTGTCAGCCTTAGACAGCACATGCGTTCAAGCGCAGGGCGCACAGCAAAAGTAATAACAGCAGCATACGCTGCTAAAATTGTTAATTGTTAATTGTTAAATGTTAAATGAGGCTTATCAACATTTACTGCGAAAACAACGGGACGACCAAGGCTTACGAGCCGGGGATATCGCTGCTGCAAGTAGCGCAAGACCAAAATATCCGGCTGGAGTCGGCAATACTCGCCGCGCTGGCCAACAACCTGCTCAAGGAGCTGTGGTACGAAGCGTCGAGGCCGCAAACGGTGCGCTTCATCGACTACGCGCACCCCGACGGAAAGCGGTGCTACCAGCGTTCGCTTACCTTCCTGCTGCAAAAAGCCGTCAAAGATACCTTTCCGGAGTGTAGCCTTAGCGTGGAACATTCCGTTTCCAACGGCTTTTACTGCGAGCTGAAAAACGCTCCCGGCTTCGGCGCGCCAATGGTGGCAGCTATTGCCAGGCGTATGCGCGAGCTGGTTGCAGCCGACTTGCCCTTTGAAAAAACAAAAGTGCCAACAGCGGAAGCTATCGCCATTTTCCAAAAGCAGGGGTACGCGGAGAAAGCCCGCCTGCAGCAAACGCGCGGCAAGCTCTACACCTCGGTTTACTACCTCGACGGCTACGCCGACCACTTTTACGGGCCGCTAACGCCGAGCACCGGCGCGCTGAGCAGCTTTGGCCTTACCCCGTACTACAACGGTATGCTCCTGATGTTTCCCAAAGCAAACAACCCTGCGGCGCTGGAGAGCGTCATTATTCAGAAAAAAATGTTCGACATTTTTCAGGAGCACAAGCTTTGGGTGGATATTCTGCAAGCCGGCGCCGCAGGCCAAATCAACCAGCTGATACAGCGCAGCGGCGGCGGCGAGCTGATTAAGGTGTCGGAGGCGCTGCACGAAAAGAAGTACGCGCAAATTGCCGACCATATTTCGCTGCGCCGCGGCGATGTAAAGCTGGTGCTGATAGCAGGCCCCTCGTCGAGCGGAAAGACAACCACCTCCAAGCGCCTGGCCATACAGCTCAAGGTGGCGGGGTTTGTGCCCAAGGTGCTCGAAATGGACAGCTACTTTGTCAACCGCGACCAAACGCCGCTCGACGAGCACGGCGATCATGACTTTGAGAGCGTCAACGCGGTTGACATGGCGCTCTTCAACGACCACCTCGACCAGCTGCTGCACGGCAAGCGCGTGCTGACCCCCAAGTTCAACTTCGACAGCGGTATGCGCTACTACAGCAATGCGTACATGGAGCTGGGCGAAAAAGACATCCTCATTGTAGAGGGCATACACGCGCTCAACCCCAAGCTCACCGAAGCTATTAACCTCAAAAACAAGCTTCGGATTTACGCTTCGGCGCTTACCTTTATCAACCTCGACGAGAACAACCGCATATCCACCACCGACAACCGGCTTGTGCGGCGCCTTGTGCGCGATACGTTTTTTCGGGGCAACAGCGCGCAGGCAACGCTGCACCGCTGGGCAAGCGTGCGGCGTGGAGAGGACAAAAATATTTTCCCGTTTCAGGAGAATGCCGATATTATGTTCAACTCGTCGCTGCTGTACGAGCTCAACGTGCTCCGCAAGTACGCCGAGCCAATGCTGTACAGGGTGCTACCCAACGACACGGCTTACGTTGAGGCGTGCCGGCTGCTCAAATTTCTCAGCTACTTTGAGCTTATCAACCCGGAGTGCGAGCGCGGAATCCCGCCCACTTCGGTTATTCGCGAATTTATCGGCGGCAGCAGCTTCTCCTACCAGTAGCAGCTACATAAATGATTCAACAAAGTGAAAAAAAATTGTGAAAAAAATTGTGAAAAAAAATTAAGATGCAGGGCAAACTTTACCTTATTCCCTCTACCCTTGGCGAGTGCTGCATGGGCGACGTGCTGCCCCAGCGTACTGCCGACGTTGCCAGTAGCATTTCGCGCTACGTGGTAGAGAATACGCGCAGCGCGCGGCGCTTCCTTAGCAAGCTCAAGCTGCCGCGCCCAATAGACTCGCTGGTATTTACGGAGCTAAGCGAGCATACGCCCGCAGCAGAGGTGGCGCCCATGCTTGCGCCGCTGCTGCAAGGCTTCCACGTGGGGGTTATATCGGAGGCCGGCGCGCCGGCAGTAGCCGACCCGGGCGCGGCGTTAGTGAGCGCTGCGCACGAAAAGGGTATTCGCGTAGTGCCGCTGGTGGGGCCGTCGTCCATCCTGCTTGCGCTCATGGCATCGGGATTTAGCGGGCAATCCTTCGCGTTCTCGGGCTACCTGCCCATAAAACCCGCCCACCGCACCCGCAGCCTGAAGCGGCTGGAGCGCCTCTCGGCCGAAGGGCAAACGCAAATTTTTATGGAAACGCCCTACCGCAACAACAAGCTACTTGCCGACATTATCGGCACGTGCAGCCCACACGCCAAGCTGTGCATTGCTGCCGACATTACGCTCACGTCAGAGCTTATTGCTACAAAAACGCTGGCCGAATGGAAAAAAGGGACACCTGACTTGAACAAGCGTCCCTGTATCTTTTTGATGTAGCAGCAGCAGCACACGCGACGCTGCTACTTTTTTTTCTTCTTCTTCAAAGAATTCGGCTAAATTTTTTTGAGGCGCTACGAAAGTAGCTTGCAGCTCGGTAAGCTAGCATACAGATAGAATGTGGGTCAGCTGAAGACCTCATTTCACCCTAATTTTTTAACGAAACAACCTCAGTAGTACATAGCTACATAATATATCCAAACCTTATTACCTTATTTTTTTTCGTGGACATTTCATCGTTTCAATGAGGTAATGAGGTATTGTTATGTTTATTAATCCATTGCTGCTGAGGTTGTTTTGTTAATCTACCCCCAATCGCTTCGCTTCATTGGGGGTTATTCACATTCAACCTTTCAGGTTAAGTGTCCAATTTTTGATGAACGACATGACATGCTGTGCGTGTCCCCCGTAGAGACGTGGCGCGCCGCGTCTCTACAAATGCCCTGCGTGTCCCCGTAGAGACGGGGCGCGCCCCGTCTCTACGGGGAACAATCGCCATTCCCGCGCCGTCATTCCCGCGAAAGCGGGAACCTCCTTTTCCTCAGCACCCAAGTGCGGTGGTCGCATTAGGGGAGATTCCCGCTTTCGCGGGAATGACGGCGCGGCGGGCGGAGTAGCCGGAAATCCGGAACGGATTTAATCTTGGTAGCCCGACGCTTTAGCGTCGGGGATACATCGGCGGCGAGTCCCCCAGCGGCGACGCCCCGATATATTTTACCCGATACCCGGATTCCGATTTGCTCCATGCGGCGCCCCAAAAATATATCGGGGCATCGCCGCTTTGCTGCAACGGTTCGTGCTTCCATCCCCGACGTTGAAACGTCGGGCTACCAAGATTGAACCCGTTCCGGGTTTCACCGTCGCCGCAACCCCGTAGAGACGTGGCGCGCCGCGTCTCTACAAATGCCCTGCGTATCTCCGTAGAGACGTGGCGCGGTAAATTATGATTTTCATGGTTAACATTGTCTGAACTTAAACTGTGATTTATGTGATTCAGTGGTATAAAAGGCTGAAGTCCAACTATAGACCTCACCCCCTGCCCCTCTCCAAAGGAGAGGGGAGTTGGTACACGCGGGTAGCTGCTGAGGCTCTGCGCCCCTCTCCTTTGGAGAGGGGTCGGGGGTGAGGTCTTAGCGGCGGGGAGGAGAGAAAGCGGAATCGAACGCATAACCTGAAAGGTTGAATATGAATAACCCCCAATGAAGCGAAGCGATTGGGGGGAGGGGTAGAGCATGGACACCGCCCAAAAAAGATTTAGCCTCGGATTTTTAGATACGAAAAGGTGCTATCTTTGCGTCATGAAAATGAAATTATTGGATTGCCGGGCGCTGTTCCTGAAGTTAGCGTCATGTCATTCCTCAAATAAGGAGCTGAAGTCATGAAAAAAAATGTAGTAGTTGCAGTAACCGGCGCGAGCGGCGCTCTTTACGCCAAGCTGCTGGTGGAGCAGCTCTGCGCGCTGCGCGGACAGGTAGGGGAGGTGGCCGTTGTTTTTTCCGACAGCGGCCGCGACGTTTTTCGCTACGAGCTGGGGGGCAATGCCGACGCGCTGCTGGCCGCGCCGCCCGTGAAGGTATACGATAGCAGCTCTTTCTACGCTCCGTTTGCGTCGGGGTCGTCGGCTTTTGGGAGCATGGTGGTTGCGCCGTGCAGCATGGGGACGCTTGCCCGCATAGCAGCAGGCTCCGCCGACAGCCTCATCTGCCGCGCCGCCGACGTGATGCTCAAGGAGCGGCGGCGCTTGGCGCTGCTGGTGCGCGAAGCGCCGTACAGCCTCATCCACCTGCGCAACATGGCCGCGGTAACCGAGGCGGGCGGCATTATTTGCCCCGCAAGCCCCTCTTTCTACAGCAGCCCGCAAACTATCGAGGAGCTTGCCATGACGGTGGTTCACCGCGTAGTGAGCCTTGCCGGATTTGAGGTAAAGTCATTCCGGTGGGGAGAGGAGCAGTAGCTACGCCTAAAAGTTGCGCCTAAAACTCCAGCGGCCGAAAAAACTCCGGCGTGTGGAAGTCAGGCGTTGGGGTGTGGATAGGAAATAGCGATAGAAAGTGAGGCTCGGCCAGCTCGTCGCCGCACTTGTAGAGGTTGCCGGACGCTGCCAGCCCTTTCAGGTTAGCCAGCCGGTGGGCAAAAAAGGAGGTGTAGGGAATGGCAATAGCAAGCTGCCACGATACGTCGCCATGCTTGACCTCCTCTATGGGTTGCTTTCCTAAGGAGCTGCCGGTCAGTATGCCGTCGAGCGCCTGCGGCGACGCCAAGTCTCCCTCGTGCGGCCTGACGTTGTAGCGTAGCAGCGGCGTGCCTATGCAGCTAAACTCAAAGTTGTAGTACGTTTTGTTTCCGTCGAGCGAAATAAAAAACTCTACGCACGAGTCCGTCCAAACCCGCTGGTTGTACTGCGTATATTTAGCGCGTATGCTTTTTTCCTGCACTTGGTAGTACAGCAGCAGGTGCGAAGGCGTTTGCGCCAGCTTTACCGCTACCTTTGGGGCGTAGGGATAGTCTTTCCAGTTAACGCAGGCAATGGGGTGCGAAGGTACTTGCGCCAGCGCTTGCGGCACAGCGTCGAGGACGGAGTGCAGGCTAAGCGAAGGAATGTACGGTACGTGCATTACAGGCTGCTAATGAAGTTAAGCATTTGCGGGTAATTCTCCTCCATACTCTGCAGCAGCTTTAGCTGCGCTTTGGTGCGCTGCAGGTTGTGCTCGGGGCGCTGAATTTTGTAGTAGGTGTCGCCGTCTAAGTAGTCGGTGAAAAAGCGCACCGTTTGCATGTAGGTTAGCAGCTTTGCGCCAAAGGGCAGCAGCTCTACCTCAAGCGGCGTCAGGAAGCTTTTGGCTGTTTTGAGGTATCCCTTTGCGTAGGACTCGTAAATGTCCATGAGGAAAAATACGTTATCGAGGTTTTCGTCGTCCTCCTTGCCGTGGTTTGCGCCCGTGCGCATGAAGTCGCCAAAATCCGACACCACAAATCCCGGCATTACCGTATCCAAATCTACCACGCAAAGCACCTTGTCCGTGTCCCGGTCAAACAGCATGTTGTTTACCTTTGTATCGCAGTGGTTGATGCGCTTGGGCAGCTTTCCGTCGCGGTGCAGCTGCTCTACCTTGCACATTTCGGCGCTGCGCTTTTCGATTTCGTCCACCATGTACCCCACCTTCGAGAGGCGTCCGGCGAGGTTGTTCCCGACCGCTTCGCGAAAGGTGGCCAGCCTCGACTCAATGTTGTGGAAGTTAGGAATAGTTTCGGCCAAAGGCGGCGCGGGCAAGTCGGCGAGCATTGCCTGAAAGTCGCCAAAAGCTTGCCCGGCAAGGAACGAAAGGGCAGGCGATACCTCCTCTACGCTTTTGCTGTTGGCAATGTACAGCATTACCCGCCAGTAGCTGCCGTCGGCGGAGCGGTGGTAGAGGGCGCCCTGCGTGGTGGGCGTTAGCGTGAGCACCTTGCGCGTGAGCTCCGCTTCGTTTTTTTCGGCCAGCTTTTTGCGAATATGGTCTGTTACCCGCTTGACGTTATTTTGCAGCGCATCTACATCTTTAAAAATTTGATGATTAATGCGCTGCAGCACGTAGTCGGGCGCAGCGCCCTGCGTACGCACCATGTACGAGTCGTTTATGTGACCCGCGCCCAAAGGCTTTACTTCCTCTACTTTGCCCTCAACGGCAAACTCCTTTACGATGTCTATTAAGTTGAGCATTGAATAAATATTTTTACGTTTGTTAATTTGGCGGAAGCAGCTTACAAGGGCGCAAAGATAAGCAAGATTATTTATTTCGGCATGATTGCTTTGCCAAAAATTTAATTAATAAAATATTATTTAGTAATGATAAACAAGATATAACAGTTGAAAATGTCATCCCGTAGAGACCTCACCCCCGGCCCCTCTCCAAAGGAGGCTGTGTGAAAACTAAAAAAAGGCATAGAAAAAATTTTTCTTAAAAATCATTAAAAGTCTTGTGCAAGTCAGCAAAAAATAGTGCCTTTGTATTTCAAATTCAACATATTGCATAATTAACATGAGCTATATTTCGGCCACTCCGCGCGGTCAGCTGATGCTGCCCAGCTTCATCGACGAATACGTGTCGCCGGACAACATCGTCCGCTTCATAGATGCCTTCGTAGATAAGGTTATCACGTCCGACACCCAGCTAGCCGACCGGTGCCCCGGCGTAGAGGG
>JAISGH010000009.1 GCA_031263185.1 Prevotellaceae bacterium
GAAAAACCGATCATACAGCTATCTATTTCTACCAACATTTTGTGCCTAACGGCACAAAAATAGAACGAAAATATTTTTATGTGAATATCACATTCTTGACACCCCACCCGTAGGGATGCCAAAGAGGAACGCCATTCGTGTTTTCTACCGAGCGAATAATCCCTACGGGATTATTTAAAGCGACAATTTGAAATGCACCCATATGCTTTCCCTATTAGGAAAAGCATGGATGATAAAACAGGAAGATATATCTAACTACAGGCTAAATGAATAAGGCAAAAGGGGGGGGCGTTTCAAATTGCGACACACACGATGAGGCTTGACTTTTTTTGTTTTTTTGCTGGGGGTGGATGATGGGACTCGAACCCACGACACTCAGAACCACAATCTGATGCTCTAACCAACTGAACTACATCCACCATAGGTAAAATGAGAATGCAAAGGTAAGTATTTTGAGGTAAAAAACCAAATTTTTTTTGCTACCTTTGCCTTTTCGTAAAAATACATCATTCGTAATTCGTACGTAGTGGAGTAACTTTTAGGCGCAATTCAGCAAGCCATATTAGTTGTTAGTTGTTAATTGTTAATTATTAATTATCTCATGTCCTTATTCAATTCATCCAGCCCCGCGCTTAACGATAAAGCATTTGAGGCATCCCGTAGCGCCTCGCTGGCCACCGATTCCGTAATGACGGTGCGCGGCGCTATTCACAAAACGCTGCTCCTGCTGCTGCTTGCCGTGCTTGGCGCCAGCTACACATGGCAAATATTTGCAAGCGCTGTTGAGCCCGCCGGCGCGGTAACGCCCTACATGGTAGGCGGGCTGATTGGCGGCTTGGTATTTTCGCTCATCGCCATTTTTCGCCCGCGCAGCTCGGTTTGGGCAGCGCCGCTGTACGCCGTGTGCGAAGGCTTGTGCCTTGGCGCCCTGTCGGCCATGTTCAACGAGCAAACCAGCGGCATTGTGCTGCAGGCGGTGGGGCTTACGCTGGGCGTGCTGTTCTTGATGCTGGCGCTGTACCGCACCGGCGTCATCAAGGTAACCGACAAGCTGCGCAGCGGCATTATCATTGCCACCGGCGCCATTGCGCTCTTCTACATCGTAACGTGGATAGTCGGCATGTTCACCTCGGTAACGTTTCTGCACGATGCCTCGCCGCTGAGCATTGGCATCAGCGTGTTTGTGGTGATTATTGCAGCGCTCAACTTCCTGATGGATTTTGATTTTATTGACCGCGGAGCGCAAATGGCTGCCCCCAAGTACATGGAGTGGTACGCCGCATTTGGCCTCATGCTGACGCTGGTGTGGCTGTATCTGGAAATGCTGAGGCTGCTCAGCAAGCTCAACAAAAAATAGGGGGAGTAGCCTGCATTTTCTCTCGTCGGTAAAATTCGGCTGCTGGTCGGGAAATACGCCGAGCCGGTAGAATTATCCTGCTGCAGAGCGTAATTTTTGCCGAATTTTGGCGATTATACACCAAGCAAAACAGAAGCTATGAATCACAGCATAAACTTACTCATGCCGCTTTCGCTCGTCGCTGCGGCGCTGCTACTGAACCTGTACGCCTACCAGTCGCTGCGTACGCTTTCGGTGCCCGTATGCCTGCGCGTAGCGTACTGGGTGGTGATGAGCTTGAGCGTTGTTGTGCCGATGGCAATAATGCTCTTGGCTATCACCGGGTCGAGCGAAATGACGAACGCCGGCGGCTGGGCGCTAAGCGCGCTGGTGATATTTCTGGCGCCGGTAGCGCTGATGGTAGCGGTGATGCTGCTGGAGGATGTGTACCGCGCGGCGATGCTGGCGGTGCGCTACGGCCTGCACATATCGCCGGCAGCTTTGCCGCGGGCAAAGTGGGTAGGCGTTGCGGCGCTGGCTGTGGGAGGCGCCGCGCTGTTGGCCATGCTGCACGGCATGGTGTGGGGTAAGTACAGCTACCGCGTAAAAGAGCAGGTGGTGTACTTTCGCGATTTGCCGCAAACATTCGACGGATTTCGCATTTTGCAGCTCTCCGACTTCCACGCCGGCAGCTTCTCGTCGCCAAAAGATGTGCAGCGGGGCATTGATTTGGCCAACGCGCAGCGCGCCGACCTGTTTGTCTTTTCGGGCGACATGGTCAACAATCTTGCCGACGAGCTGCGCCCCTGGGCTGCGTACCTTGCAAAAATAAAAGCGCCGTACGGGCAGCTTGCCGTGCTGGGCAACCACGACTACGGCGACTACAGCAAGTGGGAAACCGCCGAGGCAAAAGCAGCCAACCTGCAATCGCTGATTGAGCAGGAGCGGGCTATCGGGCTGCAGGTGCTGCTGGACGAAAACGTAACCATAGAAAAAGACGGGCAGAAAATAGTGGTGGCCGGCGTGCAGAACATTGGCATGTACTCCCACTTTGTTGCCTACGGCGATCTGAAAAAAGCGCTCAACGGCGCCGATACGGGCGCGTTCAAGATACTCATTTCGCACGACCCGTCGCACTGGGACAAGGAGGTGAGCGGCTACCCCGAAAAAGTGCACCTTACCCTGTCGGGGCACACGCACGGCTTTCAGTTTGGGATAGAAACTCCGCTGTTCAAGTGGAGCCCCGTACAGTGGATTTACCCGCACTGGGCAGGCTTGTACGAAAAAAACGGGCGCTACCTCTACGTCAACCGCGGCTTTGGCTTCATACCGTTCTTTATGGGGCGCGTAGGAATTATGCCGGAAATAACCGTGATAGAGCTGAGAGTTTTAAATTCTGAATTTTGAATTTTGAATTTTGAATTGGGGGAATTTTTCTCCCCCAATTCAAAATTCAAAATTTCTTCTCCCTCATTCAAAATTCAAAATTCAAAATTCAAAATTTCTTCTCCCTCATTCAAAATTCAAAATTCAAAATTCAAAATTTCTTCTCTCTCATTCAAAATTCAAAATTCAAAATTTCTTCTCCACGATTGCCTTTATCATCTCCACCGTATTGTCAACGCCCAGCAGCGATACGTTGATGGAGAAGTGGTATGACGACGACATTCCCCACTCCTTGTCGGTATAGTACTTGTAGTAAGTAGCCCGCGATTTATCGGCTTTTTTCATCATTTCTTTTGCCTCGCTTTCGCTTACGTGGCAACGCTCAACGATGTTTTTGACGCGGGTTTTTGGGTCGTTGTGGATAAAGAAGCTTATCAGGTCGGGGTTGTCGCGCAGCACGTAGTCGGCGCAGCGTCCCACCAGCACGCACGATTCGCCCTTGCCCACGATGCTCCGGATGGCGTTGCTCTGGAGCAAAAACAGCCGCTCGTTGGACAGTATATCGGGGTAAGGCGTATAGATACCCACGTTTGGTAGCCCTACCGAAAAAACGTACTGCAATCCGCTGGACGTTCTTTCGTCGGCCCGCTCAAATACCTCGCCGCACAGCCCGCTTTCCTTGGCTGCCTCCGCGAGCAGCTCCTTGTCGTAGAAAGCAATGCCGAGGTCTTTAGAGAGCTTTTGCCCTATCAGACACCCTCCGCTGCCGAACTGTCGGCCTATGGTGATGATAATTCGTTTCTTCATGTAGCGATTGGAATTTTGAAATTTGGACTAAATCCAAGATGTTCATTAGAGTTTATATAGTACAAAAATAGATACTTATTTCTGCATACACAAATATTTTCAGGGAAAATATTTGCACGTTCAGGCTAAAGCTTTTTTT
>JAISGH010000193.1 GCA_031263185.1 Prevotellaceae bacterium
CACACACACACACACACACACACACACACACACACACACACACACACACACACACACACACACACACACACACACACACACACACACACACACACACACACACAAGTACGCAAGCGCACAAATGCGCAAAGTTACGTAATTTTTTCGCGCCGTACAACATCTCGGAGTTTTTATTTTGCAGTGGATGGTCAGCTATTTTGGCCGTTCACTTTTTTTTATATCCATCCTGCTCTAATGTTTCCCGTAATAAGCAATATTGGGCGAAAAGACCTGCTGTGGAATTACGCCGCCACATTCCTGTTCTTTGGCCATTAGTAGTTATATCAATATTTAAGTATTGAAATCAATATTGCACATAACAAAAGCATTTGTAACCACAGGTGATACACGCAGCTTGCAAGCAAAAAAGAATATAATTGCTTCTTTCTGCTTAAAGGGTATTAGCATAGCGATATCATTGCTGTTAGTGCCAATGACTTTGCATTACCTCAATGCTACAGAATACGGCATTTGGTTAACGCTGAGCTCTATTCTTACGTGGATTAATTTTTTTGATATCGGATTGGGCAATGGTTTGCGAAATAAGTTAACAGAGGCTTTGAGTTTAGGAAATATAGAAAAGGCTAAGATTTATGTAAGCACCACGTTTGCGGTTCTTTTCCTTATTATGGCTGTTTTTTTTGTGGCGTTTATCTCCATGAATCCGCTATTAAATTGGTCAACAATATTGAAAACGCCACCTGAAGCCATTCATGGATTAAGCGCTATCGTTATTATCGTTTTTGCTTTCTTTTGCTTACAGTTTATTTTCAAAACTGTTGGAGTTATTTTTATTGCTCAACAAAAGCCGGCATTAAATGATTTATTAGGCGTGCTGGGTAATGTGTCATCTTTGATTATTATTTACATTCTTACGCTTTGCACACAGGGCTCTTTGCACAAGGTAGCTGTGGCTTTTTCGGCTGCACCGGTGGTCGTTTTTTTGCTAGCTTATGTATTTGTTTTTTATTTTTCAAAGCATAAATTTTTGCGACCAACGTGGAGCAATGTACAACTTTCAAATGCAAAAGACTTGATGAGCATGAGTGTTCAGTTTTTTTTCATTCAGGTTGGAGGACTTGTTGTGTATGCCACATCCAACCTCATTATTATTCAAACATTGGGTGCGGAGGAGGTAACGGTATACAATGTGGCTTATCGGTATTTCAGCGTTGCCATTATGGTATTTGCCATCATTCAAAGTAGTTTGTGGAATATGTACACCGATGCGTGGGTTAAACGAGACTACGAATGGATTAAACGAATTGTTAACAAAATGATTAAAATATGGGCGCTATTAGGAGGCGCTGCTGTTCTCATGCTATTGATTTCGGGTTTTAGTTATCGAATATGGGTAGGTGAAAAAGTTACCATACCGGTTACCCTTTCCCTGTGGCTTGCCATTCTTGTGCTTGTTAATAATTGGTCGAGTCTTTGGGTAAACTTGATTAACGGTATAGGAAAAATACGGCTATCGTTGTACGCATCAATTTTCTCAAGCATAATATACATACCCATAGCGTTGTTTTTTTGTAGGCAGTTTGGCATCGTTGGGATTGTTCTAAGTTCTATTGTGGCAATGTTACCGGGTATTTTGATATGCCCCATACAGTTTAATAAAATAATTAATCACAAAGCCCAAGGTATTTGGGACAAGTAATCATTATGAGCAGCTATAAAAAAATATTCTGTTCGTTTGCCAGCTCAAATCTATGGCGAAGTTTGGAGCGCATAAAAAAACAGGCGGAAGACATGCACGTTTACGATCAAATATACGTATATGACGAACATGATTTGGATATTGAATTTAAAAAACATTTCAAAGATAAATTAATTCCAAGCAGGGGCTTTGGCTATTGGGTTTGGAAGCCTCAAGTTATATTGCAAGCGTTGGAAAAAATGAACGACGGCGATATTTTGCAGTATGCTGATGCCGGTTGTCATTTGAACAAGCGTGGTGTTAAACGTTTGAACGAATATTTTGAAATGGCGAATACTTCGGGAACGGGTATTTTGGCTTTTCAATCGAAAAAGCCAGATGACGAAAGGTTGTTAAAGGCATTAGACATACCCGAAAAGCAATGGACTAAAGGAGATGTGTTCGATTATTTTGGCGTTCGCAGCAGTAAAGAAATTTACGAATCGGAACAAATTAGCGCTGGAATACTGTTCGTAAAAAAAACTGAGGAAAGTGTAAGCATCATACGTGAATTTTTGCAGGTTTTTTACGACGATTTTTCATTGGCAGACGATAGTCCATCTAAGGCTCCTAATTTTAATGGATTCATAGAAAACAGGCATGACCAAAGTATTTTTTCTATTATTACAAAAAAATATAACATTCTAACAGTATCTTGTTATGAATTTTGGCAGTTAGATTTTAATTTTTACAAGTTAAAATATTATCCTATTTGGGCTATTCGAGATAAGGACAACGGCGGAGATAATTTGCTCAAAAAAATTCAAAAAAAACTAAAAAAAATAAGCTTGGTGCGATTTGTTTACTATACCCTTAAACGATGGAAACACTATTTTTTCCCATACGAAATAGAACGAATAACTAAAACGAAAAGATAATTTTGATGAAAATAAAAAATGCTTGGATAGCGCAATGTGTGCTTGCCTTCGTTCAGGCGATTGTTTTTTTGTTGCCTTTATCAATAGAACTTTATAAAGTAAATTTGCTGTTGATTTTTGCATATACGGTAGGTTGCGCTTTATATATGCGTGTTCCTTTTTATCATCCATATATCCTTTTTTTGTGTACATTCTTCCTCTTTATGCTTTCTCGCGTACTGTTGGACGTTTTGGGAGGAGTATATTTTGCCGAGAACAGCAGCTTTATTGATTATACTTTTTCTGCAGCTGTACAGCTTCGATTACTTCTCGTGTTGTCCATATCTTTACTAGCCATACATTTTGGAGCTATTTTTGCTTTTGCAAAAACTCAAAAATATCAAAAAAATACGCCAAATAAACAGAAATATTTACAACCTATTAGAAAAATTGCGCTCATCCTATTTTATGGCATGCTTGTTCCTTATTTTATTCGCATACTTACCGTTGTACTTTATGTTAAGGATCATGGATATATGGCCATGTACACAGGTGGAGAAAGGATTATTTCAAACCCAATTCTTGCTATAAGCGATGATATCTGTACAATGGGATTTTATCTTTTTTTGGCTACTTTCCCCCATCGAAAAGCGCTGAAAATGCCGACAGCTATTTTTATTACATTGATTATTATATCTTTGGGTATGGGATTTCGAGGATCGGCGCTTACTCAAATATTTGTACTTATTGCTTACTCTGGGCTACGCGGAGTAATCAATAAAAAAAGATTTGTTCTCGCTATGGTCTGCATGGTAATGTTATCTCAATTTGCTTTTTTATTCAGAATGGGCGCTACTCCGTCAATAGAAAGTTTACAAACTTATACAAAAGATTTTTTTTACAATCAAGGTGCATCTATAACAGTTGTTGGGTTATGCATACAAGAAGAAGAGAATTTGAAAGAGGTAAGTATTTTTGCACCATTGCTACATATCGCACGAAATTCTGTTGGCGCAAAGCTTGTGGGTTACCGCCCGCCTCAAGCTCCAAGTAAAGAATATGCTTTACATTCTCGTGAGTTGGGAGATATTTTAGCTTATAAAACAAATAAAGAAATATATTTGGCAGGTGGTGGAATGGGGGGGGCATTAGTTGCAGAATTTTACTTGTGGGCAGGATATTTTGGCGTTTTTATTGGTTGCTTGCTTTTTGTATATGTAATACTTTATTTATTTGAACGCTATAAATATTCGGTCTATGGTATGTTTTTGCTTTTTTATACATTACCCGAATTTTTCTTTTCTCCAAGAAGTTCACCGTTATTAATTCTAAATTATATCATTCGTCCGGCTATATTTTTAATCTTTTTGCATTTATTTATCCAGTATGGTCAAAAATTAAAATCATCAAAATCAACGAACAATTAAGTATGAATTACAAAATATCAGTAGTATTAGGCTCTAAGAATAGAAAAAATCTTTTAAAAGCCACCATTAGCAGCATTCGCAGCAATGGATTTGATGGGGTTATTGAGATAATTGTCGTTGACGGCGGTTCAACCGATGGTACTTGTAGCTGGTTGGCAAAACAGAAAGATGTTTTTACCATTATACAGCCTAACTATAAAATAACGAATGCCGCAGGAGTGCGGATATTGGCTCACTCATGGGGTGAGTTTATGAATATCGGCTTTCGGTATGCGCATGCACCTTATATTGTGATGGTGAGTGACGATTTGATTTTAGCGCCCGAATGCCTGCAGAATGGGTATAACGAAATGGAGCGCCGCCGGAAAGAAGGAGAAAAAGTAGGCGGAGGGGCTTTCTTTTTCAGAGAATATCCGCGCCACACTTACTACAGGGTACAGCTGCTGCAAAAAGAATATGTACTTGTTAACCACGGGTTTTTTCTTAAAGAAGCGCTTGAAGGCATAAATTACTTAGATGAAATAAATTACAATTTCTACGCCGGCGATGGGGATGTTTGTATGCGCTTGAATGAGGCCGGATGGAAAACCATACCTCTTAATGGTTGTTTTGCAGAACATTTATGCCATAAGCCCGTATTTAATAAAGCTAAAAACTATTTACAGTCTCATCTTGATGATATGGCTTTTTTTTATAAAAAATACCCTTTCACCATAGAAAAAACCTGCATTAAAAAATATGAGAAAGTTAAAGTAAAGACAAGGCCGTTTATTTTATATGGATTCAAAAATGTATTTTATGGATATTTATTGAGATATTATGATAAATATTCTAAAAACAAAAATGGAGAGAAAACAGTATGATAACAGTTAGAGTTTGGGGTGGCATAGGAAATCAGCTGTTTCAGTATGCTTTTGGTGAATATTTGCGCTTGAAGACGGGACAAGATGTTCGCTATGATATATTGTCATTTGGGCATTCTGATCAATTAAGGACATTCGAGCTAACAATATTGAATCCCGATATACCTCTTGCCACTAAAATTAAATTCTCAAAATACACAAAGTATAAAAACAGATTCTATAGATTGTTATTCCAGCTAAACTTCAAAAATAAGTTTATAACAGAATCTAATTTTCAAGTAGAAGATGTGCTACATTTCAAAAACAATACCTGCTATTACTTTCAGGGATACTGGCAAAGCCATATATTTCCCGATGAATTGCGAAAAATAAATAAAAGCTGTTTTAAGCCCCTGCAAAGGTTACCGCAGGAGTTGAAAATAATAGACGATGAGATAGAGCAATCTCACAATTCAGTGGCAATACACGTGCGAAGAGGCGATTACTTTCTACCAAAAAACGTTAACATTTTTGGTGTTTGCAATGTTGGTTACTATCAGCAAGCGATTGAATTATTAACTCGCAAATATAGAGATGTACGGTTATTCATATTCTCAGATGATTTGAGCTGGGTGAAGGATAACATTGCCTTACCTCCGAATGCTGTTTTTATTCCAAATTTTGATGTTAATCCATATTGGTATATTTTTTTAATGTCCCAATGCAAACACAATGTAATTTCAAACAGCTCTTTTTCGTGGTGGGGTGCATATCTTAATGTAAATAAGAACAAAATAGTAATGTGCCCTAAAAAATGGACGTCGGTGTCGGATAAAACAATTGCACTACTTTCATGGATACAAATATAGCTTGAGCAAAATAATACATAATGATGGCTGAACAAAAATATCTTGTTTCTGTTGTAATCGCAACCTATCACAGGTTGGATTATCTTAAAATAACAATAGATTCCATTCTGAATCAATCGTACAAAAATTTCGAAATCGTCATTGTTGGAGATGGACATCAGCAAGATGTGGAAGATTATGTGTCTGCAATTCACAATGATAAAGTGTTCTACCACTATGTAGAACATTGTGGGTATCCTGCAAAAGCGAGAAATTTTGGGATAGAAAAAGCAAAAGGAGAATATATCGCCTTTTGCGATGATGACGACTTGTGGAAAAAAGAAAAATTGGAAGTTCAGATAACTGTAATGCAGAGCCATCTGCAAATAGCATTATCTTGTACTAACCGTTATACGATTGATGAAAATGGAAAAAAAATAAAAGAACAAGCTCTTCGAAAACCGATAAATCGTAGCCTATCTTCTTTGCTAATTTCCAACTATATTACATGTTCATCTGTTGTTGTGCGTAGAGATATTTTAGAAAAAACAGGTTTATTTCCGGATACCCCAATATTCAAAGCAGGTGAAGATTATCACCTTTGGATAAGGGTGGTTTACTACGGGAATGCTTATTTTATTGATGAACCTCTTGTTGGCTATAGGGTGCACACCGGAAATATAACCACACAGCTCTCACAAGGGGCAAGGAGAAATATCGTAATGTTCAAAGATGTTTTTTCTCATATTCGAGTACCTATTGTCTTGCGTTGCTTGGCAAATATTGTTGCTTTGATTAAGTTCTTTTACTATAAATTAAAATACATTTAATGAAAAAGGTTTTATGCATGCAAGAAATTGCTATGTCAAGAAAAAAACTCAATAACACTATGAATAAATCCATTCTCCATGTAGTAAATACTTTTTTTACCGTCCCCTACTTTTTTGGCGATCAATTTTTATATTTAAAAAATAAGGGATATAAGCTTCATGTTATATGCAGCGCTTCGGAGTATTTAAGCGATTATGCTTCTGCAAAGCAATTTGTGTATAAGGAAATACCTATTTTAAGGAAAATTTCCTTAACCGCAGATATGCGGGCAGTAGCTAATATCTGTAGATACATCAGGAAGAATAAAATAGGCATAGTGGTCGGACACACTCCCAAAGGCGCTTTGCTTGCCATGCTTGCCGGATGGATAATGAGAACGCCCAAGCGGATTTATTTCAGGCATGGACTGGTGTATGAAACATCGGAAGGATTTATGCACTTGTTACTAATTAACATGGATCGCCTTACTGCTTTTCTTTCCACAAAAATTGTCTGTGTAAGTCCATCATTATATAAAAAAAGTTTAAAAGACAGGTTGAATAAAGAATGCAAGCAGATTGTTTTAGGGAAGGGAACCTGCGCGGGGATAGATGCATTAAATAAATTCAATCCGGAATTAATTTCCGGTGCAAAACGAGAAGCGCTTCGCAAAAAAACAGGTGTGCCGAAAAATGCTATTGTGATTGGATATTGCGGTCGCATTGTTCGGGATAAAGGTATTGTGGAGCTAGTCAATGCCTTTGAAATACTACAACAGCGCACCAATAAATGCCTGCATCTGTTGCTTGTTGGAATGTTTGAAGATAGAGATTCGGTACCTGTAGAAACCAAAGAAAAGATACTGTCCCATCCAGCCATAACATATACGGGCTATGTAAAAGACGATATAGAATTATACTATTCTTTAATGAGTATATTTATACTGCCTTCTTATAGAGAGGGTTTTGGGATGTCTGTTCTTGAGGCTTCGGCCATGCAACTTCCGGTAATTACCACACGGGCAACAGGATGTGTAGATTCCATTGTAGAAAATGAAACAGGCGTTTATACTGACCATGCACCCCAAAACATAGCAAGTGCGCTGCTTGGGTTTATAGAAAATGAAGATAAAAGACACAAGTATGGCTTAGCGGGAAGAAAATTTGTGGAAGAAAACTTCAAGCAAGATATTATTTGGAGAGAAATAGAAAAATTATATCAATGAACGTATTACGATCATTGGCATCTCCGGCACTTAATCGAAGGGCTGGCGCGAACGCTCAAGTACGAGTTTCTGCACCCGCAGCCGGACAACATTACGTTTGTATCGGAGTAATGCAGCGGAATCTCCTGCCATCTACACCTACAGCGTGATGCGAAAAGTTGAAATGCATCCGGCTTTGTCCAAACTTTTCGCAAAATCAAAATTATATGTACCTTTGCGCCTGCATCAAAATAATTCAGGCGCTATGTTCAAAAGGCAACACCTTTGCGTAAAAAATGTGACCTAAAAATGGTAGCTATAGAAGAAATAAAATCTCTAATAACCAAAGGGGAAGGTTTGAAAATTGAGTTCAAAACGGCTCGCGAGGCGTTACCCCGTAACGTATATGAGACGATTTGCGCTTTCTTGAATCGCAAAGGCGGATATATTTTGCTCGGAGTGAGGGATAATGGAACAATTGATGGAATAGACAAAAATGTTGTTCGAAATCAGCTGAAAACTTTGTCGAATGATTTGAATAATGCGCAAATTATTTCGCCGACTGTTCGTATTGAAGCAGAAGACGTTGAAATTGATGGCAAGACGATTATTTGCATCCATGTGCCGGAAAGTGCGCAGGCTCATTCGTACAGGGGAGTTTATTACGACCGTAACCACGAAGGCGATTATAGATTGGGTAATCAATTCCTTATAACAAATCTGTTTATACGTAAATATGAAAATCATACCGAAAATCAAGTGTTCCCACACTTGCGTATAGATGATTTTGTAGCGGAAGATTTTGATTTTGTTCGGAAACGGGTTGCATTGCTAAACGATAAGCATCCATGGATAAATATGAGTAATGAGGATATTTTACGCTATGCAAAAATGTATTTGCGCGACGAACGTACAGGAAAAGAAGGTTATACCTTGGCAGCCGCTGTAGTGTTTGGAAAAAGAAACGCGCTGGCTATGGCATGCCCGAATTATAAAACAGATGCTTTATGCCGAAAAGAAGATACGGATAGATATGACGACAGAGCTATAGTTGATTGTAACCTGATACAGGCATACGGACAGCTGATGTCATTTGTTCGCAAGCATACGCCTGACAGATTCTTTTTGGAAGGAGATCGACGAATAAGTCTCCGTGAAATTATCTTCCGTGAAGCAGTAGTCAATCTTCTGATACATAGAGAATTTACGCATCCCTATCCGGCAAGGCTTACGATTTACAAGGAAACGGTTGTAGCTGAGAATTGGAATATTCCGCACACAATGGGGTGCATCACACCTGAAAATCTGATACCTTACCCTAAAAATCCGACTATTGCCGGTTTTTTCAGAGAGTTAGACTGGTTTGAAGATTTAGGGTCGGGCGTCAGAAATATGTTTCATTATTGCCCGCTATACGCGAAAGACAAAAATGCTTTGCCGGTAATGGAAGAAAACGACGTATTCAAGCTGACTGTCAGGTATGAAAAGGAAAACGCCAGCGCTCGCCGCATAGAAAAAACAGATGTCAACCGCGAGGATGAAATATTGATATTGATACGGGAAAATCCGAAAATTACTATGCGTGAAATAGCTGAGAAACTTTCCACTAACAAAAGAACTGTTGAAAGAACAATGTCAAAATTAGTTGATGCTGAACGTGTCAAAAGAGACGGATCGAGAAAAATTGGGAAATGGGTAATTTTAAAAATGTCGGTTTAAATGTCGGTTTAAATGTCGGTTTAAATGTCGGTTTAAATGTCGGTTTAATGGTGCAAAGCCCCACAAAACCAGAATCCGAATATCCTGCTCTCAACCGTGATTTTTGGAGAACGTAACAGAAGCAACGTGTATAAATCTCTTAAAGCAAATTTCGACACGTTCCCTACCGGTTGGGTATGCTGGGAGGCAGAATCCCAAAATTCGGCTTCATTATTTAGCCGGCAATAGCGCTCACTGCGCCTTTTCCATCACGTAAACCCTGTACTCCCACGGGTTGAGCGTAAAGCAGGGTTTGGCGTCGAACTTGACGGACATACCCTTACCCCAAACGCTGTACTCGCCGTAGAAAGCGTCTCCCTCCAGCTCAACATTTTTTACCACCTCGGGCGACAGGTTGAACAGGCAAAATACCTTGCTGTGGCTATCCTCGCGGACAAAGCTGAGCGCTTTCTTATTTTGCGAGTTGTTCACCCATACCATGTCGGCGCCGTACACGCCGTTGTGCAGGGCGCTATACTCCGATTTTAGTTCGGTGAGGCTTTTGTAAAATGCGGTAAATTTGTCCTCGCTGCTACGGCTGATGAGGTCCTTTTCAAAAAATTCGAGGCAGCGCCTGTTGCCAAGCTCCTGTCCGGTGTAGATGAGCGGGAAGCCGGGCACGGTGAAGGTGAGCACAGCCATAGCCTTTGCAGCGTCGCCCATGCGCATAAATTCGGTGCCGTTCCACGAGTTTTCGTCGTGGTTGGACGTAAACAGCATACGGAGCGTACGCTTTTGGAAGTTAAGAATATCGCGCTCAAAATACTTTTGCAGGTCTTCCACGCTGCTTTTTCCCTGCGCTATGCCGTTCATCAGGTGGTGGAGCTCCCAGCCGTAGTTGGCGTCAAAGGCCGTGTCGGTCAGCGCACGGAAGGCTTCGTCCTCCGCCAGCATGAACACGGGCTTCACGGCGCTGCACTCTTTGCGCGCCGCCTCCCAAAAATCAAGCGCCTGCCGCTCGGTCACGTAGTCGCTTGCAAGCCTCGCCACGTCGCAGCGAAAGCCGTCGATGTCGGCCTCGGTGAGCCAGTACTTCATGGAGGCAATCATCTCCTTCTGCATGTCGCTGCCTGCGTAGCTGAGCTGCGCTACGTCTGTCCAGTCGTACGGGCCAACAGGCTTTCCGTCCTTTCCCGCAACGTACCAGTCGGGGTGTGCGCCAACCCAGGCGTGGTCGCGCGAGGTATGGTTGGCTACCCAGTCAATGATGACTTTCATGCCGCGCCGGTGCGCCTCCTGCACAACCTGCTTGAAGTCTTCCAGCGTTCCAAATTCGGGGTTTACGGCGCAGTAATCCCGAATGGAGTAGTAGCTGCCGAGGGTGCCCTTGCGCTCAAGCTTACCAATAGGGCTTACGGGCATAAACCACAAGATTTTTACGCCCAGCTGCTGCAAGCGCGGCAGGTGCGCACGGAAAGCCTCAAGCGTTCCCTCCGGCGTGTACTGCCTCAGGTTGACCTCATAAATGACGGCATCCTTGCTCCAGTCCGGCTGGGATAGCGATTCAATCTTAGCGCCTACCGACGCTGCATTTTCTACATTTGCGCTGCTGCACGAGGCAAAGCAAAGCGTTGCCGCCAGCGCGATGGTGATAATAAATTTCATAATTCAAAAAAGATTTAAAGATTTAAAGATTTAATAATTCAACAATTCAACAATTCAACAATTCAAGTATTCAAGTATTCAAAAATAGCATTGATATTACTGATGTGCGTAGGGCATGTAGAGACGGGGCGCGCCCCGTCTCTACGTTTGGGCGGCGGCGGCGGCTTCGCCGCTATCGCCCAACCACTTTCAACCCTTGATTCGCATTTTTTTGTCATGTACTTAGCAATTATTTAATTGCTTAAAACCTCAAAGCTGTTTGCCGGCAGCTCCACGGTGAGCAGCGATTCACTTTGCGTGAATGTAGCGCCGAAGTTACCGGTGAGCTTTGCGCCGCCGTAGCCCTGCGGAAGCTTTATCCGCAGCGTTTTCGCCTCGCTGCCGTTGTTGATGGCCGACACAACGAGCTGCCCAAAGTAGGTGCGGGACAGCGCCAGCGCGTCGTCGTCAACGTACAGCAGCTCGACATCGCCGTAGGTGAGCGGCAGCAGCTCCCGCCGCAGCGAGGTCAGCTTCTTCACCTTGCTCAGCAGCGCCTGCTCCTCGGGTTTGTATTCGTTAAACTGCATCAGGCGGCGGTTATCGGGGTCGTTGGCGCCGGGTTGCCCGTACTCGTCGCCGTAGTAAATGCAGGGAACGCCCGGAATGGAAAAAATCATAGCGTGAAGCAGCGCCAGCTTTTGGTAGCCCACGCTGCTGCCAACGCCTACCTCGCGATTCCACCCCGCAGCCTTTCCGTCTTCGTCAAAGCGCACCGCCCCGCCGGCGTACGAAATGAAGCGTACGCGGTCGTGGTTGCCCGTGATGTAGCCCATCAGGTTGTGGTAGCCATACGCGGCAAGGCTTTGCTGCAGCACGCTCCAGAGGCGCTGCATGTTGCCGTTGGCGGCAAATGCCGCCACCATTGCGTCGTAGGCGTTGAAGTCAAACTGCGCGTTGAGCATTCCGCTGCCCACGTAGCCGGCAATGAGCTCCGGGCTGCCGTACGTTTCGCCAATTTGGTAGAGCGGCCGCTCAACCTCTACCTTGAGCTTTTGCGTCAGCATACGCCAAAAGAGCAAGTCCACATGCTTGCTGGCATCGTGCCGGAAGCCGTCGAGGTCAAACTTTTTCATCCAAAACACGGCGCTATCGCTTAGCGGATTTGCCGCCTCGTAAACCGACAGGTTGAGCGTTGGCAGGTGCGTATCAAACCACGTGGTGAGGCGGTGCTCGTCCCACCGCTCTACGTTCAGCGAGCTGTCGGGGAGGTGTAGCGGAGTTATCCATCGGGCGTAGCTCTTCAGCATTGGGTAGTCGATGTGCACGTGGTGCGCCACGTAGTCCATCAGCACGTTGATGTGGTGGCTGTGGGCGCTACCAATGAGGCTTCGCAGCGCGGCGTCGCTGCCAAATCGTGCGTCCACCTGCGTGAGCGAAACAGGCCAGTAGCCGTGGTAGGCCGAGAATTTGGTTTTGGGATTAGCGTATAGTCCCCAAGCGGTGTAGGGGTTTTGCGTTATGGGCGAAATCCACAGGGTATTTACGCCCAGCGTGTCGAAAAATCCGTCCTCTATCTTTTTCGTAATGCCGGCCAAATCGCCGCCAAAGTAATCTACCTTGGGCAGCACGTCGGGGCTGTTGAGGCGGTAATCGTTGCTGCTGTCGGCGTTCACAAACCTGTCCACCATTATGGAGTAAATAATTTGCGCCGGCATGTCGCTGCGGGTAAGCTGCAACGCGCTACGCACAACCTTGCCCCTGTGCAGCGGGATGAGCAAATCGTTGGATACGCCAGCCTTGTTGTACGCCCATACGCGCAGGTGCGAGCGGTTGGCGGCGGTTGCGCTGCGCGGAATGGTTACCTCAACCTCCACCACGCTGTCCTTTTGGCTTGCGATGCGCACGGGGATGCTGTAGTTTTCCCAAAAGGCAAGCAGCGCTTCCGGCTCATTTTTTACCAGCAAGGTCAGCTTGCGCCCTTTGGCTTTTTGCGTTATCAGCACAGGCGGGAGCATGTCGCTTTCGCCAACGGTTACCAGCGAGTTGAAGCCGCCCATGTTGTTGCTCACCTTGGCAGGGTTAGCAGGGTCGAGCTGCTCTTTTCCGTCGGCCACAATGCAGTACTGGTAGCTGCCGCGCGGCGCGGCAAGGTCAACGCTCCACGCGCTTCCGGTGCGCTTCATCTCTCCGAGGTTCGCGTTCCAGCCGTTAAACTCCCCTTTGACCTGCACTTTTTTATAGCCGACATCGGGGATTTCTATCCTGAAGCTGTGCTCGCTGCTTTGCCGGGCAACGATTGAGTACGCCGCGCCGTCGGCCCAAACCCTCACCTCTCTCAGCCGCGAAGTTTTGTCTTGCAGGCTGTCAATCGTAATGATTTTACGGTTCCGGTCGAAGCGGTAGCTGCAACCCGGCACATCAACGCTGTCAACGACGGTTTGCGGCAGGTAAAAGTAGTCCGTGAGGTATACCGTGTCCCGTTCGCCAAGCACGATAGGCGACGCCAGCCCTTTTATTGCCGGCTTTTCGGGTACGCTGAGCGCAACCTCCTCCCTGCAGCTGCCCAGCAAAGCCAGCGTTATCGCCAAAACTATGTACTTCATAAGATTTTAGATTTCAGATTTTAGATTTCAAAATTCAAAATTCAGAATTCAAAATTCATTTCTTCACCGTCAGCTGCACGGCAAGGCTTCCGGCAAGCAGCAGCGCACCCGCTATCAGCAGCATGTGCACCTGTACGCCGCCGGCGAGGTAGAGCAGGCTGCCGCCCACGAGCGCCGCCACAATTTGCGGCAGGCAAATAGTGCCGTTGAACAGCCCGAGGTACGCCCCCATATTTTTGCCCGAAAGCGCGTTGGTGAGAATGGTAAACGGCAGCGCCAGCATGGCAGCCCAAGCGCATCCAATGAGCAGGTACGAGGCAAACAGCAGGTACTTATCGTGAATAAAGACGGTAGATATAAATCCGGCTGCCCCCAAAAGCAGGCTGACGATGTAGGCTGTTTTGTGCGATTTAAAGCGCGGTATGGCCATTGCCCAGAGCACGGAGCCTACCGCCTGCACGGCAAAGAGAACTCCCACCCAGTTGCCCGCCGTCTGGTACTCGGGCGATTTTACGTCGGTAACGCCCCAAACGTTGTGGGCAATAGCGCCGTTGGTGTACGTCCACATGTACATAAAGGCTGCCCAGCAAAAGAACTGCACCAGCCCCACCGTCCAAAACACACGGGGGGCTTTTTTGAGCAGGGTAATGAAATCCGACTTCTCTTTTTTATCCGGTTTTTCCGCTATGCCGTGAAACAGCGCGTACTCGCGCGGCGGCATTTCCTTTACCTTAGCCACCGTGTAGATTACGCACAGTATCAGTATGGCCGCGCCAACGTAAAAGGAATACACCACCGAGTTGGGGACAATGCCCTGCGCCGCAACGTTTGAAATTCCTATCCACGTAAAAATAAACGGGAAAAGAAACCCCACAAGGCTGCCGGCGTTGCACAGAAAGCTTTGCACGGAGTAGGCAAACCCCTTTTGCTTTTCGTTGACCATATCGCCCACCAGCATTTTGAACGGCTGCATGGCCATGTTGATGGAGGTGTCGAGAAACATGAGGGCAATCAGCCCAAACAGCATGGCGCTGCCCACGCTCAGGCTAAAGCTGCCGGCGTTGGGCAGCAGGCACATGACGATAATAGCCGCCAGCGCTCCGACAAACAGGTACGGAATACGCCGGCCAAAGCGTGTCCACGTGCGGTCGCTCAGCGAGCCTACAATGGGCTGCACGATAATGCCCATCAGCGGCGGAAGTATCCAAAAATAGCTGAGGCTATGCGGGTCGGCGCCAAGGGTAGCGAATATGCGGCTAATGTTGGCGCTTTGCAGCGAATACGCAATCTGTACCCCAAAAAATCCGAAGCTGAGGTTACTGATTTGCCAAAATTTTAAGTCCGGTTTTTCCATGTACTATAACAGATTATGACGATAGGTTATGGACATTTGTATGATATTTGAAAAGTGCAATTATACGCTATTTTTCTTTAGGTTGAAACACCTTGATGAAGTAAAAAAAATATTTTCAGGTTTCAATCGTTTGCGGCATGTAAAAAAAATTTTTCAAAAAAAAATTTTTTTGAAATCATCTTTTTTTACGCTTAATTTGCTTTGTAATATGCTTTGTACTATTGCGTTAAAGCATTATCGCAAACGATTGAAATAAGGTTTTTTGATAAAAAATGTCCCGATGAATATTATTTTTCAGGTAGAATACGCCACCCGCTGGGGCGAGCAGCTCGTTGTGAAAAGCAGCCTCCACCCCGACGTCCTGCCAATGGCCTGCGTAGACGGCGTCCGCTGGACGCTGCAGCTGGCGCAGCAAAAAATTTCCGGCGAGCTGCGCTACAAGTACGCCCTGCGCAAGGCAACCGGCGAGCTGGAGGAGGAAGGCGGGGAGTGGCGTACGTTTTCGCCGCAGGCAGCTGCCTTCCCAACCGTAGCGCTGTCCGACTGCTGGCGGACAGGTGTCGGCGACGCGCTGATTTCGTCGCCGTACACCTCCGTACTTTTTGGGCACAGCGCAAAAGCGGACAGCGACAAAACGCTTAGCCACCACTCGTGCAGGCTGACGATACGCGCCTCGTCCATACCGCGCGGACGCTTGCTTTGCGTTACCGGCAGCGACGAGCTGCTGGGAGGCTGGGACGCGCGTCGCCCGCTGCTCATGCAGCCCGACCCGCGCGGCGTGTGGCAAACAGGGTTCACGCCCGGCAGCCTGCGCCAACCCATCTACTACAAGTACGCCATTTACGACGTTGAGCAGCAAAAAATCGTTGGCTACGAGCAGCGGCAAACCGACCGTATGCTGCCTCCGGTAGAGCATCGCAAGGTCATGCTGTGGCGCAACGACGAGATGCCGGACTTCGGCATCAGCGCACCGCGCGGGGCGGGGGTAGCCATTCCGGTGTTTGCGCTGCGCAGCGTTGGCGGCTACGGTGTAGGGCAATTCTCGGATTTGAAGCTGCTGGCCGACTGGGCAAAAAAAACTGGCTTGAGCATGATACAGGCGCTGCCCGTCAACGATACCTCATCTACGCTCACGTGGCGCGACTCCTATCCTTATTCGGGCGTATCGGTGTTTGCGCTGCATCCGCTCTACCTCGACCTGACGCCGCTTGCCGCCTGCCTTACGCCAAAGCAGGCCGAGCAGCTGAAGGCCGAGCAGCGCCGTCTGAACGAGCTGCCGGAAGTTGACTACGAGCGCGTGATGCAGCTCAAGTGGAAGTACGTAAAGCTGGCGTACCGCAAGGAGAGAACCACAGCTTTTGCCGGCGATGAGTACAAAAAATTCTTTGAGCAGCGCAAAAGCTGGCTACAGCCTTACGCTGCGTTTTGCTACCTGCGCGATAAGTACAAAACCGCCGACTTTGCGGAGTGGGAAAATTTTTCTACCTTTTCTGCACCGAAAATAGCGGCGCTTGTCAGCCCGGACTCTCCTGCGTACGACGATGTTGCCATACACTACTACGCGCAGTTCCTACTGCACAGGCAGCTCAAGGAGGCCTCCGATTACTGCCGCAGGCAGGGAATTATTCTCAAGGGCGATATTCCCATAGGCATATCGCGCAGCAGCTGCGATGCGTGGGTAGCGCCCGAGCTGTACAACATGGACGCGCAGGCAGGGGCGCCGCCCGACGCTTTTTCTGCCACAGGCCAAAACTGGGGCTTCCCCACCTACAATTGGAGCCGCATGTCGCTTGACGGGTACAGCTGGTGGCAGCAGCGCCTACGCGCCATGTCCGAGTATTTCGACGCTTTCCGGCTCGACCATATTTTGGGTTTTTTCCGCATTTGGGAAATCCCTTTGCACTCAATGCAGGGATTGCTGGGATATTTTTCGCCGGCGCTCCCGCTGTCCGTTTCCGAGCTCAACCGGCGCGGCGTATGGTTCGACGCCGAGAGGCTTTGCCTGCCGTACATCAGGGAGCATGTGCTGAAAGAACTTTTGGGAGACGCAGCGTACGCCGTATCGCAATTTTTCATGGATGAGTACAAGGCGCACACCTTCCGCTTCAAGCCGAAGTTCGGCACGCAGCGCAAGCTCGAGGATTTTTTTGCAGCGCAGGAAGGCGACTGCAGCGCACTAAAAAGCAAGCTGTTTGATTTGCTCAACGACGTGGTGCTTATTGAAGATAAGCGCAATCCCTCGTACTACCATCCGCGCATTGCCATGCACTACACGCGCTCATACCGCGACCTCGACGAGCAGCAAAAGCAGGCGCTGGACGCCATCTACCTCGATTTTTTCTACCACCGCCACAACCAATTTTGGAAGGAGCAGGCGCTGCAAAAGCTGCCGGCGGTGCGGTACGCCACCAACATGCTGGTGTGCGGCGAAGACCTGGGCATGGTGCCCTCGTGCGTACCGGAGGTAATGCAGCAGCTGGGGCTGCTGAGCCTCGTCATTCAGCGTATGCCCAACGACAGCAGCGTGGAGTTTGCGCCCCTTGAGCGCGCGCCCTACCTGTCGGTATGCAGCCCGGGCAGCCACGACACCAGCGGGCTGCGCGAATGGTGGGAAGAGGACAGGAGCGCCACGCAGCGCTTCTACAGCAGCGTGCTGCACCACGACGGCGAAGCGCCCGCCACCTGCGAGCCGTGGATAGCGCGCGAAATAGTTGTGCAGCACCTCAACGCGCCCTCGCTATGGGCTGTTTTCCCGCTACAGGACTTGCTGGCCATCGACGGCGCCCTGCGCCACAAAAATCCCCGCGCAGAGCGCATCAACCTGCCAAGCAACCCTCACCACTACTGGCGCTACCGTATGCACCTAACGCTGGAGGAACTGCTAAAGCAGCAAAAATTCAGCAGCGAGGTGAGGGAGCTGGTAAAGCAAAGCGGCAGGTGGGAGGAGTGACGGGCGCGGCGGCGGCGGGAGGAGAGGTGGTGGATTGGCGGCGGCGAATCCGCCGCCAATCCCCTAGATACGGGGCGGGCCCCGGGGCCACGACCATCAGCAGCCCCC
>JAISGH010000195.1 GCA_031263185.1 Prevotellaceae bacterium
TTTTCTTAACTTTGAGGCTTGAAAAACAGCCGAGCGCAGCGGCGATAAATTTTTTGCGGCAGCCTTTAAGCGATTTGAAACGGCCATCGCTTAAAATGCTGTAAATAAGCGAAACAATATTTGCGTAATAGTTGGTTATCATAATTTTACGTATTGGAATAACCGCTAAATTACTAATAACCAGCGAATTGCGCAAATATTTTAACGCAATTTACTAATTAATTTATTGATTTTTAATGGATTAAACTATTTTATAACGAAGTATTGTCATTTAATATTCCTGTAAAAATAGGAATAGATGAAACAACAAACACAGGACTTAAAGCACGGTTAACCCTACAAGGGCTACCAACATCATCTACTGGATTAAAAACAGGTGATTTGTATAGGAATGGTAATAGCCTCTGCATAGTATAGTTACCACTTATTTTTATTAAAATCCATAAAGTAGTAATCATCGAAGTAGTCGGGATTTATTTTGTTAGGTTTTTTCCCACCTTTAATCTCAAGAAATGTAGTATCGCCTAAAAAGAATGATTGTGGAAGTTCTTCCGCAATGGCATAGCCCGAAGAATAGTTTACGCGCATGTACCCACACGTTAGGATATTGCCGGCAAAAACGGGTATTTTTATGAGACCTGTTGAATCGCTCTGTGCGTTAGGTGTGCTATCGCGGAAGTAAAATGTAGTAGAGTACTTGGAGTCTTTGAAAATGAATTTTCCGAGGTCTGCACCGTTTACCATTGATTGATTGTCAAAGTAGGCGAAAATATGAATATCCTTGTCTCCAATCTTGTAAAGCGTGGAGTCACGAATTTTCAAGAATAAATCCATGCTAAAAGGAGCACCATTTTTTTCATCCTCCTTGCCGCCGCCGCAGGCAGCGGCCATCAGCGCTATAGCAGCGCAGTAAAATAATTTTTTCATGCTCATGAAAATTAAAGTTGGGCAAAAGTAGTCCCTTTTGTTTATAAAACACTGATTATAAAGGTTTGACAAAGTCCCTACGGGACTTCGTTCCTGCGCCGTCATTCCGAGCGCAGCGAGGAACCGGAGCGAAGCGTAGCTCAACGAAGTTAATCTCCTCTTTCTCAGCACCCAAGTGCGGTGGCCGCACGGGTGGAGATTTCTCGCTACGCTCGAAATGACGAGCGCGGCGGCGCGGGGAGGGGTGTGCGGCGGCGGCTTTGCCGCCGCCGCCGCACACCGTAGAGACGGGGCACGCCCCGTCTCTACAGCGAACCGCCGTCATTCCGAGCGCAGCGAGGAACCTCCTCTTCCCCAGCACCCAAGTGCGGTGGCCGCACGGGTGGAGATTCCCGCTTTCGCGGGAATGACGGTGCGTCGGCGTGTCTCTACAGCGTGTCTGTCCGTATGCTAAGGGATGAGAAATAAATAATCCAAGTTTCCCACTTATTTCATTTGATTGAATTATATATAATTAGCCAATAGTTTCTTTATGTAGTTGGCTAAGAAACAGTGAAATATGCAAAAACACAAAATAAACATAGGTAGCGCCAACCGAAGCGTAGCGAGTTCATGACCGCCCTCAAGCGTCTACGGGTTGCGCATTATTTCCTGAATTTTTTCTTCGGTCAGGCCGGTAAGTGCCTTAACTTGCCCCACGGAAAAGCCGGAGCGCACGGCGCGCAGCGCCATTTCCCTAATGGTTTCGGCGCGGCCTTTTTCGATACCTTTTTCGATACCTTTTTCGATGCCCTTTTCAAAGCCCTCTTCTTTGCCCTCGACTCGGCCCTTTTCAAAGCCCTCCTTGGTGCTCCTACTGATTAGCGCCTTCTCTCTGCTGATAATGTCCCAGTACTTTTCGTACGCTACCAGCTCTCCCTGTGTAAACGCGCCCTCCTCGCATAAGGCCAACGCTTTGCGGATATCCTCGTCGGCCAGCAGCTCCGGCGCAACAACGGTAGCTGCCTCATTCACCTCGCTCAGAAAGCGAAGCCAAAGCACCGCCTTCTCCAAATTTATTTAGAAATTACGAATTAAAAGCAACCTCATTTACACCTAATTTTTCTAACAAGATAACCTCAGTAGCAATAAATTACGAATATTTCTATAGCCTCATTACCTCATTTTAAGGTAGCTGAGTTTTTAGTAGCTACTTAGCGACATTGGCCTTGCGCAGTCGATTTGTTCATCCGGAAAGTAAAGATGAGCGTTATGGCTGCCGTAAACGCCGCGCCACCGGCGTACGCCGCGGTATCCGGCAAAGCAAACCCTTCCGGGGCAATGAGAATGTAGGTGGAGCAAACTAAGGTCATGAATATCGCCGGAATGAGCGTAATCCAGTAAAAGCGCTTTTGCTGCACGAAGTACACGGTAACGGCCCACAAGGTGCAGGCTGCCAGGGTCTGGTTGCTCCACGCAAAGTACCGCCAAATAACGTCGAAGTTAACTTGAAGGAGCAGGATAACTGCGCCAAAAATGGGCGCCGTAATGTATATCCGCCGCCTGACGCTGCGCTGCTCAAGCCCGGCAATATCCGCAATGATGAGCCTCGCCGAGCGCAAGGCGGTGTCGCCCGAGGTTATGGGAGCCGCCACTACGCCAAGTATGGCGAGCATCCCCCCTACCCTCCCCATCCAGGTGTTCACAATGACGTCTACCACCGGCGCGGCGTTGTTGCCGTGCTCCGCCAAAAATTGCTGCAGGCCGCCAAACGACCCGAAAAAACTTGCAGCAGCGGCTGCCCACGTGAGCGCTATAAGCCCTTCGGCAACCATGGAGCCAAAAAATATTCGCCGCCCCAGCCTTTCGCTCTTCATGCACCGCGCCATGAGGGGCGACTGCGTGGCGTGAAACCCCGATATGGCGCCGCAGGCAATGGAGATAAAGAGCAGCGGGAAAATGGGATGCCGCCCCGCGTCGGGGTGCATGTTGGCTATGCCCTGCGTAATCTCGGGGATGGGCGGGTGGTAGTAAATCAGCGAAGCAAAAACGCCAAAGGCCATAAATATTAAGGCTGCCCCAAAAACGGGGTAAATGCGCCCAATGAGCTTGTCGATGGGTAAGAGCGTGGCCAGCAGGTAGTATACAAAAATTACCGCAACCCAAAACGTGACGCTCATAAAATCGGGCGTTAGCCCGGCAAGCAGCTCGGCAGGCCCCGCAATAAATACGGCCCCTACCTGCAGCATCAGCAGCACCGTAAATACGCGAATTCCCTGCTTGAAAGGCTTCCCCATGTACCGCCCGATGGTTTCGGGCAGGCTCTCGCCGTCGTGCCGGATGGAGAGCATCCCCGCGCAGTAGTCGTGCACCGCGCCGCCAAAAATACACCCGAGCACAATCCACAGGAATGAAGCCGTTCCGTACACCGCTCCCATGATAGCGCCAAATATAGGCCCCAGCCCGGCAATGTTGAGTAGCTGTATGAAAAAAATCTTCCACCACGGCAGGGGCACGTAATCTACGCCGTCGTAGTGAGTCGTTACGGGCATGGGGCGGCTGGGGTTAACGCCAAAAATACGCTCAACAACAGCTCCGTAAACAACGTAGCCCACTACCAAAAGGATTGCAGAGATAATGAAGGTGTACATGGGGAAATTTTGAATTTTGAATTAACCTAAAATGTCCATTAGCGCATACTTTGGGCACACAGATGACACAGATTTAAAAGATAAACACAGATAAGCCCCCTATCGGTATTTATCTTTTAAAATGGCCATTTTGGGATTAATGCACTCAGCAGCTTTTACTACGAAAGGTGCAAAGTTACGCAAAGTTTTTTAAATACATGACAAAAAAAAGAGAGTCAAGGATTGAAAGCAAGCGACGAAGCCGCTGTTCGTCCGTAGAGACGGGGCGCGCCCCGTCTCTACATGCCCTGCGCACACCCATCGCTATAGCAACGTCATTCGGAGCCGAAAACAGCCTCTACTCCCAGCGTCAGGTTCGTGTTGTTGGCTGCTTTCAGCTTGTCGGCGGCGGAGGTTTTCAGGAGGATGTTTTCCATGCGAAAGCCATCGGTGTACTCAATGGCGCCGGCGTTGTCGGCTTCTACGTCCATGCTGCGCAGGTCAACGTTCTTGATGGTTGACTTCTGCGTACCCAAGCAGCTGACAAAAGTCTTTACCTTTCTCGCTACAAGGTTGGAGAAGTAAATATCCCGAAATTGGGGCATCCCCTTTTCGGGCGGCACCTGCTCCAGCATTGACCTCCAGTGCGCGGGAATTTCCTTTCCCTCAAACTCCGGGGGCAGCGTCGAGTAGCTGTAGCTCGGATTCCAGTTCATGTCGCAGTTGAGCACATGCCGCACATCCTCGGCGTATACGTTATCCATGTAAATGCGCTCCACCACCCCGCCGCGCGTAAAGGCCGACTTTATGCGCAGCACGGCGCTCGTACCGTAAGCGCGGCTATTTTCGCAGTATACGTGGCGTATGCTGCCCGACGTTTCGCTGCCGCAGGTCATCAGGGCTGCCCCGCTGCGGGTGGTACAGCCGCGCACGTACACGTACTCGGTGGGGCGGTTTACCCGCAGCCCGTCGGCGTCGCGCCCGGCCTTGAGGCAGATGTTGTCGTCGTTGCAGTCGATGTCGCAATTCTGCACAAGGATTTTGGTCGACGAGTCAATGTCTATCCCGTCGGTGCTGGGGCCTTTTCCGCCGATGTTGTTCCGGATGGTAATCCCGTCAACGGTGCAGGCGGTGGAGTAGAGCACCTGTACCGTCCAAAATCCCGCCCGCTCGAAGGTCAGCCCCCGAATGGTGATGTTTGTTGACCCCGCCACCACCAGCGACCGCACGCGCCGGCAGTCGTAATCGACAATCCAGCGGAGGTTGCGGACATCGTAATCCTTGCGCATAGCCCAGTACTTATCCCAAAGGTACTTGCCGTTTCCGTCTACCTTACCCTCTCCCGTTACGGCAGCGTTTTCCTGATTAATAACGTTGATGATGGCCGCAGGCCAGTCCATTTCGACTCCCGCCACGCGCGTGGGCATGTCGGGAAATTGCTCAACGTCGCTCGCCGCAAGGAGCGTAGCGCCTTTGCTGAGGTGCAGCTCCACGTTGCTCTTCAGGAAGATTGCGCCGGTGAGGTAAACACCCGCTCCTACCTCCACTCTCCCGCCTCCCCCGCCGGCGCAGGCGTCGATGGCTGCCTGAATGGCTTTAGTGCTCAGAGTTTTTCCATCCGGCTTTGCGCCAAAATCCTTAACGTTTACCTTGCGGGCAGCGCTTGGGAAGCGCGCGGCCCCTACCGCTTCTGTCCACGCGGGGCGGTGCATTGCCGCTACCGGAATGAGCTTTACAGGCCCCAGCAAGCCCGACAGCAGCGTTGCCCAGTGGCCAAAGGTTGTCGGTCGGTACTTAATATCCACAAAATTTATTTCGTTGAATATGCGCCACGCTACGCCCCGCCGGTCGTAGTCGGCAATGCGGTTGGCGGGCGTTCCCGTAACCTCGACCTCAATCGTATTCTTCCCCTCCCTGAGCACATGCCCCACAGACGTCCTGTACGGAACAGCCCAGAGCGTTGCTACCTGCTGCCCGTTGATGGCTACGCGGGCGCTCTCGCGCACGTCGCCCAAATCCAAAATCCAATCGTCGGCCTCTACCTGCGGCAGGTCAAAGACGGCGGTGTACTTTGCCGTCCCCATGTTGACCTTTGCGTTAGGTACGCTCAGGTCTGTCCAGGGCTTGAGCTTGTCAATAAAGAAGCTTCCGCTGATGGCCGGCTCGCTTTCCACAAATTGCAGCTGCCACCCGCCGGCAATCTCGGTAGCCAGCGGCTGCTCCCTGTAGTAAGGCCACGCAGCCGCTTCAACGTCGGCGTTTTTGAACGTTTTGAGGATGACGGACTCGCCGGAGCGCAGCTGCAAGTACACCTCCGCCTTTCCGCCGCTGCTACTGCGCAGCTTGCCTTTGCCAAGCTTGCCTGTCATGGGGTCGTAGAGCACGGCCGAAGCAGCGTCCACCGACAGGGCAACCCAAGCATCAACGTCTTTTTCCTGCAGGTTGGCAATAAAGTAGTGGTGTCCTGTTTCGTTAGCCCGACGTATGCACTGCGCCCCCAGCTCGGTTCTGATAGCCTCGCCGCTCACCCCGCAGGCGGCCAGCGCTTGAGGGTAATCGGCGCCCGTAACTATTCTCCCCCTGCCGAATGTGGCAACGCTAACCTCGCCAAAATCCGCCGCAGGCAGCGCCTTGAGGAGGGTATTGAGGCTTTTCCTGCTGTCCTCCCGCCGGAGGCCGGGGGTATCGTCGGGGTACTGCCCCACGAACACCACCGTAGCGCCGTCCTGCGCCAGCTGCATCAGCGCCTTGAGGGTGGCGGGAGGAATAATCTTTACGTTGGGCGCAACAATTGCCTTGTACTTGCTCCCGCCCTGCGTTTTGAGCAGGCCATTCTCGGCCTTAGCCGTTTTAATGAACTTGTCCGAAATGTAGTCCACATCGTATCCGCTGCCAATGATGGAGTTAACCGCGCCGATGAACTCAGGCGCCCGCTTCTGCATGTCGTGAATGCTGAAGGCCGTGTAGTGAGATTGCTGCTCGCCATGCCAGATGTCGTAAATGGGCAGGTACACCAAAAAGTCGTTGTCCGGCTGCCCGTACTGAAGGAAGGACTGTGCGCGGGTTATGTAGCCGAACATAGCGTCGGCATCCCGCCAGATGGTGTTGGTGGGCGAAATGTTTACCGAGGCGTAAAACAGCCATCCTGGCCACGCTGCTTCCTTTGGGGAGTAAGGCGTTCCGTGAAACAGCAGGTGGTTTACGCCGGCCACCAGCATGAGGTCAACGTCGGGCTTGCACTGCGAGAGCGAAGTCCGGAAGTGCTCCGTAAGCCACGTGAGCGTTTCGGACGAGGTGAGCTTCTTGCCGGCCACGTGCGCCGCCGACGAGGCGTACTTGAGCATCGAGATGTCGGAGTCGTTCTCCTTTCGCAAGCTGTCCTTTCGCAAGCCTCTAATGCCGAAGTCGGAAATTCCGAACGATTCGCACTCCGGAACGTCAACGGCGGCGTAGAGGTCAATCAGGTTGCCCGGCGACCCGTGCGCCTGATTGCGGGTCGTGCTGCCGTGGCGGTGCGCCCAGGCCGTCCACGTGGCGGTAAAGTTGTCGAGCAGCAGCTCGCCTACGGTTTCGCGGTAATCGCTCACGAGGCGGGCGCGGTCGTCGGCGCTGCCGTCTTCGCCCAAGAATACCGGCAGGTAATCCTCCAGCTTGTAGCCCCGCCGCTTGGCAAATTCGGTCAGCAGCTCGGGTGTCCAATCGGCGCCGTACACCTCGTAGGAGTCGTTGAAGAACGCGCCGGGCAGCGGCGCCCCGCTCTGCGCAAAGGCATCGTCGAAGCGCCGGAGGTACTTGGTAACCGCCGACTTCGAGAGGTGGTCGAGCACGTAGCCCTCACCGCCGGGGGCAGCCCGCTTTACCTGCTGCAAGGTTTTTCCGCCAAACACCGCCACCAACTCCCAGCTGCCTTTGGGGGCAACCCAGGTCAGCGAGCCGTCGGGAGATACGCTGCCGGTGAGGTCGAGCTTCTTTCCGGCGCTCTTTTCGAACGCCATGAGGCGGAGCAGCGTAGCCACGCCTTTTTGCTTGGGGTCGCCTACCGCTACCTTCTCGCCCAGCTTCTCGCCCGACGACAGGACGTATCGCCGGAAAATGACCTTACCCGCAGCGTCGGCCACGCCCACCTGCGGGCCGCCAAAAGGCCATCCGGTGCCGGTATTCATGTTTACCTCAAGTCCCAGCCGCTTGGCCTCGCCGGCAGCGTGCGCGTACACCTCCATCCAGCGCGGCGACAGGAATGGAATGTTGCTGCTGTCGTTGCCCTTTACGCCGTAAATGGGGGTTATCTCCACGCCGCCAATGCCTTTTTGGGCGTAAGCCTCAAGGCTCGCGGTCAGGTTGGCTTCGTCCACAGCGCTCCCCAGCCACCACCAGCGGGTGTAGGGTTTTGCCTCCCTCGCCACGGGAGGCCACTCGATAAGCTGCGCCTGCAAAGGGCAGGCCGATAATGATAGCAGCAGCAACAGGCTGCACGAAAGATGAAATCTAAACATAGGTTGGAAATTTTGAATTTTGAATTTTGAATTTTGAATTTTGAATTTT
>JAISGH010000206.1 GCA_031263185.1 Prevotellaceae bacterium
ACGATTTATATAATCAAAAACTCCGATGAAAAGCAGTAAAAGAAAAGAAAGGACGAAGAAACTTACATCATTTTAAAGGGAGCAGGATATTATCAGGTAGATGACGATTGCTTTCCTATCGACAAAGGAAGCGTAATTCGGGTAGCACCTCAAGGTAAGAATGAAGAAAATTATAAACAGATGCGAGCCGTTATGGAAATGTGCTCGTTAATTCGGAAAAAAAGAGTATTTTTGCGGTGTGAACGTTGTCGCAAAACGTTGTCGCAAATTATTGCTTAATTTGTGATGGAGTATAACATTGATAAAAAATGTTATAAGTTAGTATAAAGACACAGGGAGGAAATATGAAATTTGTTTGCTCAATGATTTATGTTAAAAATATTGTAATTTTCAAGAAAATTTTACAAAAATCCATTTGGAATAAAGGTAAATTTTGATTCCGGTAAAAATATTATTTTTGATTGTGGGCTTGCACTTCAAGAGGATTTTTCCCTGCTGGCGGGTATTTCTGAAAATGATATAAAATATTAACCGCTCCATTGAGGAGCATAAAGCAATAAATAAATAATGAAAAACTTAACAACAAAACAGACGGAATGTCTGGAAATCATGGAAAATGCGTCAATTGTCTACCTGACAAATATCGACAAAAGCGGGTTCCCCTCCACCCGGGCAATGCTCAACCTTAAAAACCCGAAAGAACACCCCGGCCTTGTGGCGGTTCACGAAGCGGAAGAAAATCCCCTCACGGTTTTTTTGACCACCAATACGAGCTCCAGCAAGTTCGCCGAAATTCAGCAAAACGGAAAAGCAAGCCTGTACTACTGCGAGCCGGGCAAATCTCACGGCGTACTGCTGCAAGGCACAGCGGAAATTATTACCGACAACGAACTGCGGCAAAAAGCGTGGCAAAAAGGCTGGGAAATGTACTATCCGGCGGGCGACAGCGATTATACGCTCCTGCGCTTTACTCCGGCAAAGCTGAAAACGTATGCCAACTTTACGGTTGTAACGGAAAATGTGTAACTTTGGATTTTTTTTTAATCTATCGCAAACTATAAATTTGACTTTTATGAACACAGAGTTATACGTAGCTCAAAAAATTGAAAGCTGCATCAAAGCCCTTTACGGGAACGAAGATATGCCCTTGCAGCTGCAAAAAACTCGCAAAGAGTTTGAGGGTGATATTACGCTCGTTGTTTTTCCGCTTGCCAAGCTCAGCGGCAAATCGCCGGAGGAAACAGGCGCCGATGTGGGCGAATGGCTCGCGGCGAACGTGCCGCAGGTGGAGGCGTTTAACGTGGTAAACGGGTTTCTCAACATCAAGCTGTCTAAGGATTTTTGGCGCGAACAGCTGCTGCAGATAGCCGGCAGCGCGTCGTTTGGCTACTTTCCCTCCTCCGGCAAAACGGTGATGGTGGAGTACTCGTCGCCCAACACCAATAAGCCGCTGCACCTGGGGCATATTCGCAATAACCTCCTGGGGCACTCGGTGGCAAAAATCCTTGCGGCCAACGGGCATCAGGTCATTAAGGTGAATTTGGTGAACGACAGAGGTATTCATATTTGCAAGTCAATGCTGGCGTGGCAAAAGTTTGGTAACGGCGAAACGCCGCAGTCGTCGGGCAAAAAAGGCGACCACCTCGTAGGCGAATACTACGTGAAGTTCGACAAGGAGTACAAGCGGCAGGTATCGGCGCTAAGGCACACGGGCGTTCCGGAAGACGAGGCAAAAAAGCAGGCGCCCATAATGCAGGAGGCGCAAAATATGCTGCTGATGTGGGAGCAGGGCAACGACGAGGTTTTTGATTTGTGGGAAGAAATGAACAGCTGGGTATATGAGGGCTTCGACGCTACCTACCAGAAGCTGGGCGTTTCGTTCGACAAAACCTACTACGAATCGCGAACATACCTGCTCGGCAAGGAGCTTGTTGCGGAGGGGTTGCAGAAAGGCGTTTTTTTCAAGAGAGAAGACGGGTCGGTGTGGTGCGACCTCAGCCCCGACGGCCTCGACCGGAAGCTACTGCTGCGCTCGGACGGCACGTCGGTGTACATGACGCAGGATTTGGGAACAGCCCAGCATCGCTTTTCGGAGTATAATTTTAGCGAACTTATTTACGTGGTGGGCAACGAGCAGAACTACCATTTTCAGGTGCTCAAGCACATTCTGAAAAAGTTGGGCTACGCTTGGTCCGACAGCATTTACCACCTCTCGTACGGAATGGTAGAGCTGCCCGAAGGCAAGATGAAGTCGCGCGAGGGTACGGTTGTTGACGCCGACGACTTGATAGACGCTATGGTTGCTACGGCGCGCGAAACTTCGCTGGAGCTGGGTAAGTTGTCCGACATCCCGCCGGAAGAGCAGCAGCGGCTGTTTCACATGGTAGGCATGGGGGCGCTAAAGTATTTTATCCTCAAGGTTGACCCCAAAAAGACCATGCTTTTTGACCCCAAGGAGTCTATTGATTTTAACGGAAACACCGGGCCGTTTATACAGTATACGTTTGCCCGTATTTGCTCGGTTTTGCGCAAGGCGCAGGAGCAGCAGGTTGAGGCGGACGCCGGCGCGGCAGAGTTGGGAGAGCGTGAGGTGGAGCTGGTAAAGAACATGGCCGATTTTCCGCAGGTAGTGGCGCAAGCCGGCGTTGAGTACTCGCCCGCGCTGGTGGCAAACTATACCTATGAGCTTGCCAAGGCGTTTAACCAGTACTACCACGATGTGTCCGTTTTGAAGGAGGAAAACGTTGCGGTAAAGCAGCAGCGCTTGGCGCTGCTGCAGCAGCTGGGCAAGGTGCTGAAAACAGCAATGGATTTGCTGGGAATAGAGCTGCCGGAAAGGATGTAGAGCAGCCAAGCTCCAAAAAACACAGGAAACAGCGGCAAAAATAAAGAGGCAAAAAAACCGCTTGTCTATTTTTTATCAAATAAATTGTTGTATATTTGTTACGCATTTTGCGTTACGCATTTTGCGTTACGCATTTTGCGTAATCTGAGTTATTAATTTTATATACAACACTTTACAAAAATGACAAAAATAGAAAATCCATTTTTTGTAGTAAGTTATCACTCTCCTGCCTACTTTTGCGACAGGGAAGAGGAAACCAAAAGAGCGAGTAGCGCCCTGATTAATGGGCGTAACCTTACGCTGCTTTCGGCGCGTAGAATTGGGAAAACAGGGTTGATAAGGAATGTTTTTTACCATCTGCAAAAAAAGAGCGGCTGGCGGACGCTGTACATAGACCTTATGCCTACCGCAAACCTGAATGACTTTATAAAGCTGCTTAGCACGGCGGTTGTAGAGCAGGAGTGGCGGCAATCGAAGAATTACATGAAGAAAATTGCCATTCTCTTATCGGGCCTCAAAGCAAAGCTTTCCTTTGATCCGACTACCGGCGCACCGGAAATAGGCGTAGAGTACAAAACACGGCAAGAAACCGAAAAAAGTTTGTCGGCGTTGTTCTACTACCTGTCAAAACAGAACGTTAAGTATGCGGTGGCTTTTGATGAATTTCAGCAAATTATTTACTATCCCGAAAAAAATATTGAGGCGCTTTTGCGCTCGCATATTCAGCGCCTGAATAACGTGAACTTTATTTTTTCGGGGAGCAACAAGCATTTGCTCATCTCCATGTTCTCGGACTACGGACGGCCGTTTTACCAAAGCTCCGACTTTTTGTTTCTGGAAAAAATCAACGCGGCAACCTACTGCCGGTTTATACGTGAAAAATTTGCAGAGCACGGTAAATCTATTGAAGAGGAGCTGGTAAAAGAAGCTTTGGAGTACTACAGAATTCATACGTTTTACGTGCAGTATTTTTTCAACAAGCTGTTTGAAAATAGCGGAAAAAGCGCAACGAAAGAGCACGTAGAGTACGTACACCGCTTGATTTTGGAAGAGCGTGAAGCGATTTACTACACCTACCGAAATTTGCTGACCTCGTACCAGTTTTTGCTGCTAAAAGCCATTGCCTGCGAGGACGGAATAAGTCAGCCTACCGCCTCCGATTTTATTGCCAAGTACAGCCTGAAGCAGGGCAGCTCCGTCAACAGAGCGCTCGCGGCGCTGATTGATAGAGAAATGGTGTACGAGGAGGGTGGAACTTTTCACGTTTATGATGTGTTTTTTTCCAAGTGGCTGGCAAAAAGTTTGTGAAAATTGTAAAGTTGTTTTGAAATTTGCCGATAGCTTGGCAGGTAATTGTTCAAAAAAAGGATATGTCTCAACCACATACAAAATCGCTTATAGGCGCTTCGCTGTTTTCGAGCGCAGGCATTGCAGAGCAATATTTTTCGGGTGCTGGAATAGATATTGTTGCTGCCAATGAATTGCTGCCCGAAAGAGCCGATTTGTATCAGGCGCAATATCCAAAATCGAAAATGATTTGTGGAAATATTTTGAGTGATGATGTTTTTAGTAAAGTTGTTGCGGCAACGCCCGGAAAGCTTGATTTTTTGCTGGCTTCGCCGCCCTGTCAGGGAATGAGCGTTGCCGGAAAAAACAGAACAACCGACCAAATGCTGATGGACGACCGCAATTTTCTTGTTTTTAAAATTATTGACTTCATCAAAATCAAAGATCCCGATTTTATTTTAATTGAGAATGTGCCAACATTTTTAAAGTTGGCGTTGCCTTACAGCGGGAAGCTGCTGAAAGTGCTTGAAATTCTTACCTTGCTGTTTGGCGAAAATTATTGCATAGAATCCGAAGTTTTTGACGCTGCCGAGTACGGCGTTGCGCAGCGCAGAGCGAGGGCAATAATCAAGCTGTATAAAAAAGGTAGAAAATGGGGGATGCCCAAAAAATCGGAAGCTGTAACAGTTCGCGAAAAAATAGGCAATTTGCCAAGCTTGGAAGCCGGTGAACAATCAAATATCAAATGGCATTTTGCCCGCAAACATTCGCCAAAACATATTGAATGTATGCGCTACACGCCAACAGGGAAAACGGCGATAGGCAACTCGGTACATTTCCCTACAAAAGAAAACGGTGAGCGGGTAAGGGCATACAATACAACATTTCGGCGTATAAATTGGGACGAGCCTGCCCCTACAATTACCATCCGCAATGATGCAATCAGCTCGCAGCTAAACGTTCACCCCGGCCGAAAAAAATCAGACGACACTTATAGCGACGCGCGAGTTTTAACGCCGCTGGAGCTGATGCTGCTTTCGTCTTTGCCTGCCGATTGGAACATTCCGGACAATACGCCTGAATTGCTGATTAGAAAATGTATCGGCGAATGTATTCCGCCGTTGCTAACTAAAAAAATTGTAGAGCAAATCAATAAATAAAATGACGCTGCGAGTAGAAAGAAATAAGTGGATTTTGTATCGCCATATTAGCGATTTCAATTTGCTGTGCAAAGTTGCCCAAATTCTAAAATCGTACTCAAAAGCCACCATTACCAAAGCCGAAAAAGAACGGCTAAGCCTGCATTTGCGGGAATTGGGAATTTACAGCGAGCGAAACCCCGAACTTCCGCTTGACGCGATCAACCATAAAATCAACCAGCTATCCTACTATATGTTTGGCTATCAGGCAAAAATTGATGGTGTTGATAGATTTATGTTTAGCCCGTTAGGCAATTTACTGCTCAAAAATTTTGCCGATAAAGGTAAGGTTTCAAAAATTTTTCTGACAATGCTGTGGGCTGTGCAATACCAGCACCCGCACGGCGGCACTGATAAAGAATTTCAGCTGTACCCCTTCCGTTTGATTTTCAAATTGTTGTCTGACAAAAGATTGGAAAACAGGCTATGCGCTTTTGAGGTGTCGTATTCTGTTGTTTTCACAAAAAAAATAACGGCTGAAATTTACGAAAATCTTGTTAGCGATATACTTGAATTGCGTAAACGCTCAAATGAACGGTTAGCAGTGCTGTTTCAAAGCGACCGCCACGCCTACGTAAATTCTGCTTACGAATGGGATTATTACGCTTCGACTTTGCTTCAAAGCGCGGGCGTTTTGGACAAAACAAACGGCGAAATAGTATGCACATTGCAGCACGGCAACACAAGCACATTTAGAAAGATAACGCGAAGCTGCGTGTCAATTCCCGATGATCTGAAAGATTTTGCAAATCAACTTCTTACTCAGTGTTCGTTTTTAGAAAAGCCCTTACTGCTGAATGATACCGAGCGGCTGAAAATTGATGTTGTTAAAGAAATTTACAGCTTCTATCCTGACGTTTTGCTGCGGGCAATTGGCGAGGACAGCGAAATCGGGCTGCTGCTGGAGCTTCCTAAGTTGATAGGGCAATACGCTAACAATCCCGAAAATGAAACCTCATATTTGTTTGAAAATGTTTTGGCTGACGGTTTTAATATGTTCTACAATGTAGAGGCAAAAGGTATTGGCGGCGCAGGGCATACGGATATTGAATGTTTGTACCTTACCAAGCGCAAGAAATTTGCAGTAGAATCGAAATCTACTGCAAGCAAACTTTTAGGCATAAATGTTGGGCGTTTGCGGGAACACCGCGAAGAAATCGGCGGCGAATATACCATAGTGGTAACGCCGAGATATGTGCCCGCAGCCAAGCGCGATATTGTCGGAACTCCGAACGTTATTATTTTGGCAAGTACATTTGCCGAATACCTTTATAACTGTATTGACCAAAATGTAAGAAAAATTGATTATGAGGATTTTGACAGCATAATCATGGACAATTTAGGCAAAGATATTAGCCGCGATATTTCTGATATGACACTTTCTAAATTTGCAACAGCCGGAATAAGATGATTACAATTACGCAAGAAGATAACATGCAGCTTATGGCGAGGTATGCCGACAAATATTTTGACCTTGCAATCGTTGACCCTCCGTATGGAATTTTGAATAAAACCCCGCGAGGCGGCGACCACAAGTTTAACAAAAATGAATACAGTCAGTGGGATACAAAACCGAATGATGAGTATTTTAATGAGCTGTTTCGCGTCTCAAAAAATCAGATTATTTGGGGTGGTAACTATTTCGGACAGCTTTGGGCGAAAAGTGAATACAACAAAGGATTTATCATTTGGGACAAAAACCAGCCCGAAACGCTGAATAATTTCTCAATGGCAGAGATGGCGTGGTCTTCGCTTGACCGACCTTCGAAGATTTTTCACTTCAGCGTTCGCAAAAATCGCAACAAAATACACCCGACACAAAAACCTGTTGAGCTGTATGAATGGCTTTTGAAAATGTACGCCAACCCAACCGACAGAATTTTGGACACGCATTTAGGTAGCGGAACAATCGCAATCGCTTGCTATAAGGTGGGTGTGAGCTTAACGGCCTGCGAAATCAGCGAAAAATATTTTTGTAAAGCGGTGGACGAAATAAAAAAAATTGTGCCACAGGGCGAAATATCATTGCAGGGCAACGTTTTTTCGCTTACACCTTCGCACCAAGCAGGAAAATGTTCGCTGCACAAAGAGCAAAGCGTACAGCTGCAACTTTTAATGGAGCCAGCAGCTTTGTACAAAACAGAAAGGCAGATACAAAGCGAAGATGCAGAAAAATTTTGCCCCTATTGTGGCGGTTTATTGACAGAAACATGAAGCAAAGAATATGCCTTGAGCGCCTGAATTGCAATGAAGATTTTTACGCATTGGATAGTCAAAGCTATACATTTTCAGCTGCAAATTATATGTTTAATTTTTAATTCAAAAACAGTTTCTAAGAAGTCCAAAAAAATTTAGAGGAGTTTTTTTATGTTTGAAAACCTGCAAGACAAGCTGGAGCGCGCTTTTAAGACGCTGAAGGGCGAAGGCCGTATTACCGAAATCAACGTTGCCGAAACGCTCAAGGAAATTCGTAAGGCGCTGCTCGACGCCGACGTCAGCTACAAGGTAGCCAAAACGTTTACCGACGAGGTTAAGCAAAAGGCGCTTGGCCAAAGCGTGCTGACAGCCGTAAAGCCGGGGCAAATGCTTACCAAAATTGTGCACGACGAGCTGGTTACGCTCATGGGTAAGGAGGCCGAAGACGTCAAGCTGAAGGGCAACCCTGCGGTAACGCTGATTGCCGGCCTGCAAGGTTCCGGCAAGACGACTTTTTCGGGAAAATTTGCCGCGCTTGTTCGCAAAAAAGGCTACTCGCCCTTGCTCGTTGCCTGCGACATTTACCGCCCTGCCGCCATTGACCAGCTCAAAGTGCTGGGGCAGCAGGTGGAGGTGAACGTTTACGCCGAGGCGGAAAACAAAAACGCTGTGCAGATAGCCAAGAATGCCGTTGACTACGCCAAAAAGAATGGCCACAATCTGGTCATCATTGATACGGCAGGGCGCTTGGCCATTGACGAGGAGATGATGCGCGAAATAGCAGCCGTAAAAAAAGCCGTGTCGCCGTCCGAAACCTTGTTTGTGGTGGACTCCATGACGGGGCAGGACGCCGTGAACACCGCCAAAGAGTTCAACGAGCGCCTCAACTTTGACGGCGTGGTGCTTACCAAGCTCGACGGCGATACGCGCGGCGGCGCGGCGCTTTCCATTCGCGCGGTGGTCGACAAGCCGATTAAGTTCGTGAGCATGGGCGAAAAAATGGACGCGCTGCAGGTATTCTACCCCGACCGCATGGCCGACAGGATACTCGGCATGGGCGACATCGTTTCGCTGGTAGAGCGCGCCCAGGAGCAGTACGACGAGGGCGAAACGCGCCGTATTCAAAAGCGCATAGCCAAAAATCAGTTTAACTTCAACGATTTTGTTTCCCAAATTCAGCAAATCAAAAAATTGGGCAACGTAAAGGACTTGTTTAGCATGCTTCCGGGCCTTGGCAAGGCGCTGAAAAATATTGATATTGATGATGACGCTTTTAAGAAAATTGAAGTTATGATTTCGTCCATGACGCCGCAGGAGCGCGAATTTCCCGAAGTGCTGAACGGCAGCCGGCGCAAGCGTATTGCCGCAGGGTGCGGCCGCGGCATAGAGGAGGTAAATCGCCTGATAAGGCAGTTTGACGATACCCGTAAAATGATGAAGTCAATAAGCGGAGGCGGAGCAAAAAATCTGATGAACATGATGGGTGGAATGAAAGGGATGCAATAAAATGTAACGGCAAAGCCCAAAAAATCATCACCAACTAAAAACTAAAAGTTAAAAACGAACTACAAAAACAACAAATGCAAATTATTGATGGCAGGCGAATTGCTGCCGAAATTAAGGCCGAAATCCGCGCGGAGGTAGAGCAGCTTGCCGCTGAGGGCAAGCGATTGCCGCAGCTGGCGGCTATCATTGTGGGCAGCGACGGCGCAAGCCAAACGTACGTTGCGAACAAGGAAAAGGCTTGCGGCGAGTGCGGCTTCAAATCGCAGGTGCTGCGCTTTGCGGATAGCATTACCGAAAAGGAGCTGCTGGACGCTATTGCCCGGCTAAACGCCGACGGCGAGGTGGACGGCTTCATTGTGCAGCTGCCGCTCCCGCGGCACATCAGCGAGCAGCGGGTAGTAGAGGCCATTGACCCCAAAAAAGATGTTGACGGGTTTCACCCCGTGAACGTAGGGCGCATGACCATTGGCCTGCCGGCGTACGTATCGGCTACGCCGGCGGGCATAAAGGAGCTGCTGCTGCGCTGCGGCATTGCAACGTCGGGCAAGCGCTGCGTGGTGCTTGGCCGCAGCAACATTGTGGGGCGACCCCTGATGAACCTGCTGTCGCAAAAGGATACGCCCGGCGACTGCACCGTAACCGTTTGCCACAGCCGTACGCGCAACATTAAGGAGATTTGCCGCACGGCGGACATCATTGTCGCGGCGCTGGGAAGCCCCGAATTTCTCACGGCCGATATGGTTGCCGACGGCGCCGTGGTGATTGACGTGGGCACCACGCGCGTCCCCGCAGCCGACGCCAAGAGCGGCTTCCGCCTCAAGGGCGATGTGAAGTACGACGAGGTAGCGCCTAAGTGCAGCTACATCACGCCCGTGCCCGGCGGAGTAGGCCCTATGACCATCGTATCGCTCATGAAAAATACGCTAAAGGCGTATAAAAAAGAGGTGTATGGAAGCTGAAAAGCCGGAAGCAGGGTGTAGAATTATTATCCTGTTTATCAGTAGTTTATAGATATAGTATTGCAAATTTTTACAATTTTATGCTAAATAATTATGTAGCGGCCAAATTAGTTAGTATCTTTGCGCTTGCAAACGGGAAAGAGGGGACAAAAAAGTCCCCTCGTTTATTTATAAAGCATGATAAGTACAAGTAGCATAGCGCAAGCTGTAGAAAAGTTCATTGCCGGTAGCAGCTTGTTTTTGGTGGATGTAACAGTCAGCCCGTTCAACGAAGTAGAGGTGGTGGTGGACAAGCCCGAAGGCTTGACCGTTGACGAGTGCGCCAGCATCAGCCGCGCGATTGAAGCCGCATTTGACCGCGATAAAGAAGACTACGAGCTCACGGTAAGCTCTCCGGGCTTGGGCGAGCCGCTAAAGGTGCTGCCGCAGTACCAAAAAGCGCTGGGCAAGGAGGTGGAAATTTTGCTGAAAAGCGGCGTAAAGTTTACCGCTACGCTCACCGGAGCCACAGCCGAAAAAATAGCAGTAGAGTACGCCAAAATGGAAGCTGTGGAGGGCAAAAAGCGCAAGCAGCTCGTTACCCATGCGCAGGAGCTGGAGCAGAGCGAAGTAAAATGGGTGAAGCAGGTGGTGAAGTGGTGAGGCAGTACAGGTGCATGTAGCTAAAAACTAAAAGTTAAAAACTGAAACTGAAATCAATAATTTATTTATTTAACTAAATCATTTTTTAAGGCTAAAAAATGGAAAACATCAACTTAACGGAAACATTTACCGAGTTTAAGGAGCTAAAAAACATCGACCGCCCCACCATGATAAGCGTGCTGGAAGACGTGTTTCGCGGAACGCTGCTCAAGCTGTACGGCAGCGACGATAACTTTGACATCATCATCAACATAGATAAGGGAGACTTTGAAATTTGGCGCAACCGCACCATCGTTGCCGACGATGCGCTGCGGGACAATACGCACGAAATAACGCTCTCCGAAGCCCAAAAAATAGACGCAACGTACGAAACAGGCGACGAGGTAACGGACGAGGTCAAGCTGCAAAAGTTTGGCCGCCGCGCCGTTCTTGCGCTGCGCCAAAACCTTGCAGGCCGCATTGCCGACATGGAGAAGCTGCAGCTCTACAACAAGTACACCGAGCGCATTGGCGAGCTGGTGGTGGGAGAGGTTTACCAAGTTTGGAAAAAGGAGGCGCTCGTGCTGGACGACGAAGGCAACGAGCTGATACTTCCCAAAAGCGAGCAAATTCCGTCCGACTTTTTGCGCAAGGGCGACACCGTACGCGCCGTTGTGTACAAGGTGGAGCTGCGCAACAACACCCCCTTTATTACGCTGTCGCGCAACGCTCCGGAGTTTCTGGAGCGCCTGTTCGAGATAGAAGTTCCCGAAATTTTTGACGGTATTATCACCATCAAAAAAATTGTCCGCGTGCCGGGCGAGCGCGCCAAGGTTGCGGTAGAATCGTACGACGAGCGCATCGACCCCGTAGGCGCGTGCGTGGGCATGAAAGGAGCGCGCATCCACGGCATTGTGCGCGAGCTGAAAAACGAAAATATTGACGTGATAAACTATACCGGCAACATCCAGCTGCTGGTGCAGCGCGCGCTAAGCCCAGCAAAAGTAACAAACGCAAAAATCGATGAGGCCAACAAGCGCATTGAGGTGTACTTGCAGCCCAACGAAATATCAATGGCCATTGGCAAAGGCGGCCTCAACATACGGCTGGCCAGCCAGCTGGTAGGCTACGAAATAGACGTGTTCCGCGAAGATGTGAACCAGGAGGAAGATGTGAGCCTCGACGAATTTTCCGACGAAATTGACGCATGGATTATTGACGCGCTCAAAGCCATTGGCTGCGACACGGCCAAAAGCGTGCTGCGCATCCCGAAGTTAGATTTGGTGAAGCGTACCGACCTCGAAGAAGAAACGGTGGAGGACGTGGTGCGCATCTTGTCGGAAGAGTTTGAGGAGTAAAAGAACAACCTTGAGGAGTAGCGGGCAGCAAGTATTTTGTTTATAAAAAAAGGTATCAGGTTTCGGTACAGTTAGCATTTAAAATTTTTATGTCGCAAGCAGAAAATACGGTAAGATTGAATAAGGTAACCAGAGAGTTCAACTTAGGTCTTCACACCATTGTTGATTTTTTGGCGAAGAAGGGTATTGACGTAGACGTCAGCCCCAACGCCAAAATCTCGGAGGATGCCTATGCGCTTCTTACCAAAGAATTTGGAAATGAGCAAAGCGTAAAAGATAAGGAGGCTGCAAAAAAGGTGGTAGTGGTACAGAAAAAGGCCAAAGAAGAAGACGAAGAACCCCACGAGCCGGAGCCGCTTATTATCAAAGATACTTCTGTATTTACGCTGGACAAGCCCATTTTGTCGGGGCCTAGGGTAACGGGTGCAAAAATTGATGTGGAAGCCGCCGACAAGAGTAGCAAAAAGGTTGCTGAGAAAGTAAAGGAGCAAGCGCCCAAAAAGAAAAAAGTAGAAGCTCCGGAGCAACCGGAAGCAACGCAACCGAAAGTAGAGAAACAGGAACCGGAACAGCAGCAACAGCAAGAAAAAATTGAGCACAAGGAGACAATCCAACCGCAAGAAAAATCGCAAAAAGAACCTCAGCCGACGGTAGAGCCACCGGAAGTAAAGCAAAAAACAAAGCAGGAAGCAGAGCAAGAAACAAAGCAGGAAGCAGAGCAGGAAGCAAAAGTACAGAAGGAAAAGCAGGAAACAACGCCGCAGAAAGTAAAAGTAGAAGCGCAGGAGACGCATCCGGCAGCGGAGCCGCCGCAGGCAGCGCCAGAAAAGGTTGCAGCGGAAAGTAAAACGAACACCATAGCAGCCGAACTCTCCGAAAAAGGCGCTGTAAAGGTAGTGGGTAAAATAGACTTGGACGCGCTTGCCCCATCATCATCAAGAAGAAGCCGAAAGAGGAAAAGAGGAGGTAGAAATCGGGAAGCGTCGAGAGAGAGAAGGGGAAAAGATGCAAATGCAAATGTAGCAGGTAGTCAGGTAAAAGCGCCCGTAGCCCAACCTGCATTGCCCGTAGCCCAGCCTGCATCACCCGCAAAGGAGCCGGAAATTTTACCTGTTAAGAAAGAAATAGAGTTTATCCCAACAAAGGCAGATAAGCTGGAGGGGCCGAAATTTACGGGAGAAAAGATAGACCTTAGCCTGTTCCGGAAAGAGGATGTTGACGCCAAGCATGGCCGCCGCAAAGGTAAGCGCAAGCGCATCAAAGGTGTTGCCGTAAACGTGGCAAAAGAGGGTAAGGAAGTTGCCAAGCAGCAGCAGCAGCAACAGCAGCAACAGCAACAGCATGATCAGCATAAAAAGGAGACAAAGAAAAAGAACAAGCGCTCGTTCCGTCAGGAGGTGAACGCCGAAGATGTAGATAAGCAAATAAAAGATACGCTGGCCAAAATGCTTGAAAAAACCACCAAGCACAAGGTTGCAGCCAAGCACCGCCGCGACAAGCGGGAGGCTATTAGCCAGCGTATGCAGGAGGAGATAGAGCAGCGCGAGCAGGAAAAGCAAATACTCCGCCTCTCGGAGTTTGTTACCGCCAACGACCTGTCGCGCATGATGGATATTTCGGTCAACGAGGTGATAGGCGCCTGCATGAACCTTGGCCTCATGGTATCCATCAACCAGCGCCTCGACGCAGAGGCAATTGCGCTGATTGCAGAGAACTTTGGGCATCAGGTAGAGTTTGTTACCGCCGACACGCAGGGCATTATAGAGCAGGAGGCGGACAAACCGGAAGATTTGCTTCCGCGTCCGCCCATTGTTACGGTTATGGGGCACGTTGACCACGGCAAAACGTCGCTCCTCGACAACATTCGCAGCTCTAACGTGATTGCGGGCGAAGCCGGCGGCATTACCCAGCACATAGGCGCCTACCACGTGGAGCTGAGCGACGACCGCGCGATAACATTTCTCGACACCCCCGGCCACGAAGCCTTTACCGCCATGCGCGCGCGCGGCGCTCAGATTACCGACGTCGCCATCATCGTTGTGGCGGCAGACGACAGCGTGATGCCCCAAACGATAGAAGCCATTAACCATGCGGTGGCGGCAGGCGTTCCCATGATTTTTGCCATAAACAAGATTGACAAGCCCGGCGCCAACCCCGACAGAATTCGCGAGCAGCTCTCGGCAATGAACTACTTGGTGGATGACTGGGGCGGAAAGTATCAGGTGCAGGAAATATCGGCCAAGCAGGGCATAAACGTTGACAAGCTGCTGGAAAAGGTGCTGCTCGAGGCCGATATGCTGGAGCTCAAAGCCAACCCCAACAAGCGCGCGCAGGGTGCCATCATAGAATCGCTGCTCGACAAAGGGCGCGGGTATGTGTCGCGGATGCTGGTGCACAACGGTACGCTGCACGTTGGCGATGTGATTTTATCCGGACAGCACACCGGCCGCGTGAAGGCAATGTACAACGAGCGCGGCAACAAAATTACCGAAGCTTACCCCTCTACGCCCGTTGAAATACTTGGCCTCAACGGCGCTCCAACGGCAGGCGAAACTTTCAACGTGATGTCCGACGAGCGCGAAGCGCGAGAAATTGCCAACAAGCGCGAGCAGCTGAAGCGCGAGCAAGGATTGCGTACGCAAAAGCATATTACCCTCGACGAAATAGGCCGCCGCCTTGCCATCGGCAACTTCAAGGAGCTCAACATTATTGTAAAGGCCGACGTGGACGGCTCGGTGGAGGCGCTGACCGACGCGCTGCTCAAGCTATCAACAGAGCAAGTGCAGGTAAACGTAATCCACAAGGCTGTGGGCGCTATTTCGGAGAGCGATGTGCATTTGGCGGTCGCCTCGGAAGCTATCGTTGTTGGCTTTCAGGTGCGCCCCTCGGCCGCTACCCGCAAGCTGGCCGAACAGGAGGAAATTGAGGTGCGCACCTACTCCATCATCTACGACGCCATTAACGAAATCAAGGACGCTATTGAGGGTATGCGCGCGCCGGAGTACAAAGAGGAGATAGTTTGCTCGGTAGAGGTGCTGCAAGTATTTCGCGTTACCAAGGTGGGCACGGTGGCGGGCTGCATTGTGCGCGAAGGCAAGATTACCCGCAACACAAAAGTGCGCGTAATCCGCGACGGCATTGTGCTGCACGATGGAGAGCTGGCCTCGCTAAAGCGCTTTAAGGACGACGTGAAGGAGGTTGCCTCCGGCTTTGACTGCGGCCTGAACTTGGCCAACTTCAACGATGTTAGGGAAAAAGATATTATAGAAGGGTACGAAAACGTGCTGGTGAAAAGGTAGCTGATGATTAATTTATATATAAGTTAATTTATATATAATTCGAGTTTTCCACCTGTTTTCCACCTGTTTCCCACCTGTTTCCCACCTGTTTTTTTATCTGTTTTCCACCGATTTAAAAATAATTCAAAATGGCTGAAAGCTGTGCGCGGGCTATTTTTATGTTTTCTCCGTTAGGGGATTAATAGCTAAGAGATGAATGCCTTACAGGCAATGCACAAAACCACGCCAAAAAAGCTATATTTCACTACATGAAGCAACTTGACACAACCTTAATGCACCCTGCCGAGCAGCTTACGGTTATCATTAGCCGCATTTACCGCAGCGGAATGACTACCACCTCGGGGGGCAACCTCTCCATTATGGATGAGAGCGGCAACATTTGGATTACGCCAAGCGCCGTTGACAAAGGCTCGCTGACGGCCAAAGATATTGTATGCGTAAAGCCCGACGGTAGCGTTGCGGGGCTGCACAAGCCCTCGTCGGAGTATCCGTTTCACAAGGCTATATACGACATGCGCCCGCAGATGAGGGCTGTTATTCACGCGCACCCGCCGGCGCTGGTTTCGTTCAGCATTGCCCACCAAATTCCAAATACCAACATCATTCCGCAGGCCAAGAACGTGTGCGGCTCCATCGGCTTTGCCCCCTACGACCTGCCGGGCAGCCGGCAGCTGGGCGACAAGATTGCCGCCGAGCTTGAGGCTCACCCCAGCTACAAGGCCGTCATTATGGAAAATCACGGCGTGGTGCTCTGCGGCGAAGACCTGATGGACGCCTACCAGCGCTTTGAAACGCTGGAGCTGTGCGCCCGCACCATCCTCAACGCGCACACGCTGGGCAAGCCCGTATACCTGAGCGACGCGCAAATCGGCCAGTTTGAGCAGGCGCTCGAGGTAGCGCACCCGCGCTTTGCGGGCGCTACCTACCCCTCCGAGGAGCGCGCCATCCGCACCGAAATCTGCCGGATGATACGCCGCTCCTGCGACCAACGGCTGATGATAAGCACCTACGGCACCATCTCCGTACGCTGGCAGCGCAACGACTTCCTCATCACGCCGGCGGGCGTGCCGCGCTTCGACATGGAGCCGGAGCACATTGTGCAAGTCAAAGACGGCATGGTGGAGGCGGGCAAAAACCCCAGCCGCTCCGTCGCGCTGCACCAGCTAATTTACCAAAACAACCCCAAAATCAACTCTATCATCCTCACGCAGTCGCCCAACCTGATGGGGTTTTGCACGTCGGGCGTAAAGTTTGACGTGCGCACCATCCCCGAAAGCTGGATATTTCTGCAAGACGTGCCGCAGGTGCCTTTCGGCGTGCAGTTTGAAAATCCGCAGGAAATATCGGACATCGTGAAGAAAGTCCCTGCCGCGCTGCTCAGCAACGACTCCGTGCTGGTAACCGGCGATAAGCTGCTGCAAACGTTCGACAAGCTGGAGGTGGCAGAGTTTAGCGCCAAATCGCTCATTATGGCTACTCCCATAGGAAAGCTGCACCCCATCAACAACGAGCAGGTAGAGGCGCTGCGCGTGGCGTTCAAGGTAGGGCAGTAAGCGCAGCGCCATGCAAATTATACGCAGCCCGTGGAGCGATCCTTTCCGCAACTGCGCGCTGGAGGAGCGCCTGCTCAAGGAGAGCAGCGACGACATTCTGCTGCTGTACATCAACTCGCCCGCCGTCATTGTAGGGCGACACCAAACAGTGGCCGCCGAGGTGGACTGCCGCTTTTGCGAAGACCACCACATTGCGATAGCGCGCAGAATTTCGGGGGGAGGCGCCGTTTACCACGACGAAGGAAACATCAACTACGCCTTTACCGTAAGCAGCGCCGACGGAACGCCTGCGCTCGACCGCGACTTCACCGCCCCGATAGCAGCCGCGCTGAGAGCGCTTGGCGTGGACGCGGTGGTGGGCAGCAGAAAAGAAATCAGGTGCGGCGGGTACAAAGTTTCGGGAACAGCTTCGCACGTATGGCGCCACCGGCAGCTCTTTCACGGTACGCTGCTACACAACGTTAACCTGCAGCGGCTCAAGCAGGCGCTAAGGGGCAACCCCGCGGTGCGCGGCAAGGGCATTGCCTCCGTCCCCGACAAGGTGGTAAACATTTCGTCGCTGCTGCCCGTCCGCGAAACAACCGAGCAGTTCCTGCTGCGAATGGCCGACTTTTGGCAGGATTACTACCGGAGCAGCACAAAAGAGCTGCCCATGCAGCTGCAATGGCAACCCCCGACACAACGAGTAGTATCGTGACAGGCAGCGCACCCCCCGCCAACATCACCATCCATTCCCGCTTTTGCGGGAATGGATGCTTTCACCTTCTCGCCACACAATTTTTCCGTTTACAAAAGTATAGATGACCTTGTGTGAGAATGTTTGTCCGGCAAAGGCGCTCCAGCCGCACTTGTGGAGCGTATTTTCGTTCGTTACCTGCCACGGTGCGCATGGCCTTACCAGCACGAGGTCGGCGGCGTAGCCCGCGCGGATGAACCCTCGGTTAGGGATGCCGAAAATTCTTGCGGGAGCATGGCACATTTTTTCTACCACCGTTTCGGCGGAAAAAAATCCTTGCTGCGCCAGCTCCAGCATGGATACCAGCGAGTGCTGTATGAGCGGTAGCCCCGACGGAGCGTTGAGGTAGCTGCGCCGCTTTTCGTCCGGCGTATGCGGCGCATGGTCGGAGCCAATGGAGGCAACCGCTCCCGAAGCCACAGCGCGGCGCAAGGCAGCGCGGTCGTCGGCTGACTTTATGGCCGGATTGCATTTTATAAGCGCTCCCTTCTCGGCGTAATCTTCGTCGCAAAACCACAGGTAGTGCGGGCATGTTTCGGCGGTTATTTTTGCTTCGCTTTGGCTGAACAGCTGCAGCTCGCGGGCGGTAGAGAGGTGCGCCACGTGCAGCAGGGCGCCATACTTTTGCGCTAGCGCCACCGCCTTTTCGGTTGACGTATAGCAGGCCTCTGCGCTGCGTATTTGCGGGTGCATGGCAAAGGGAATTTGTTCGCCGTACAAACTTTTGTAGCGCTCCGTATTTTGCCGGATGATGGCCTCGCTTTCGCAGTGGGCAACAATGGGCAGCGGGCACTCGGCAAAAAGCCGGCTAAGCAGCTTGTCATCGCTCAGCAGCATGTTGCCGGTGCTGGAGCCCATAAAGAGCTTTACGGCAAAGGCATCGTCTTTGGTTAGCTTTGCAATGAGGTCAACGTTATCGGCGGTAGCGCCGAGGTAGCAGTAAGTGTTGGTCAGGGAATTTTGCGCGGCGGCGGCTTTTTTTTCCTGCAACGCCGCTATGGTGGTGGTTTGCGGCAGCGTGTTGGGCATGTCGGCCACCGTGGTAACGCCGCCGGCAACGGCAGCGCGGCTTTCGCTCTGCCACGTACCCTTGTGCGGAAATCCCGGGTCGCGAAAGTGAACGTGGGTATCAATCACGCCCGGCAGCAGCAGGCAGCCTGTGGCGTCGAGCGTTTCGGCATCGTTGGCGACCTCCGGCAGGGGGGCTTGCAAGCCGGCGGCGTACACGCCCTGTATTTTTCCGTGGTCAACAAGTACGCTGCCCTCAAACGAGCGGCCTTCGTTGATAATGCGCACCGAATGGATTATGTATTTCAAGCCTTGTATTTTAATTTTAGGGGTTAGAGTAAAGGAGATAGCGTCGCGCTTACGCGGATTGCGGAGAAACTTCGCCTAAACTTTTTCTCCTGATTTTGCGAAGCTTGAGCATGATTACCCCCCACAGCGCTTCGCGGAAGATGCCGCCGCTCATTTTGGTGCTCCCCAGCTTTCTGTCCACAAAAATGATGGGGACTTCTACCAAGCTAAACCCCAACTTTATGGCGGTGTACTTCATTTCTATCTGAAACCCGTAACCTTTCATGCGGACACGGTCAAAGTCTATGGCCTCGAGCACGCGGCGCGTGTAGCACTTGAAGCCCGCCGTCATGTCGCGTATTTTCAGCCTCAATATTTTGCGCACGTAGGCCGAGCCGTAGTACGACATCATTACCCGCTTCATGGGCCAGTTGACCACGTTTACGCCGGTAATGTAGCGCGACCCGACGGCAATATCGGCGCCTTCGTCACACGCGGCCGAGAGGCGGACAAGGTCATCGGGGTTATGCGAAAAGTCGGCATCCATTTCGCACACCTGCTCGTAGCCATGCGCCAACCCCCACCGGAATCCGGCAATGTACGCCGTGCCCAGCCCCTGCTTGCCGGTGCGCTCTACGAGGTAGAGCCTGTCGCGGAATTCATTTTGCAGCCTCTTTACTATTCCCGCTGTACCGTCAGGCGACCCATCGTCAATAACCAGCACGTCGAAGCGTGTGCCAAGCGAAAAAACTTTGCGGGTAATGGCCTCTATGTTTTCTTTTTCGTTGTAGGTTGGTATGATTACTAACTTTGCTGACATCTTTGTTGGCATCTTTGCTGACATAACGTTGCCTGTATGGTTTATTTTTAATGGTTTATAAGGTTTTCCCTCCGGAGCGCCTGCTTGTGGTGCAGGGCAGCGGTTTGGCGGCAAACTTACATGAAAATTGTGGAATTAACAAGAAACTTCGACGGAAAATTATTCTTGTACTTACCTGCTTTTACCAAATTTCCCTGCCCGCGAAGACCATAACATTTACAATCTTCATTGGGGCAAAAATAATCATCAATCAATGGATACCATTTTTTGCCCCAAAGGTAATAAAAAAATCTCAATCGCAATAGGACACCATCAAGCAGACACTATGTTGCCTTATGGAATTTTACAAAATAAAACGGCAACTACTAAAAGTACAATCACGGTGCCAAAGGTATGACACTCTAATGTTAAAAGCACTTGAAAAAATGATTTTAATATTGTGATTTTTGATATTTTTGTCGCTTGGGTACGCTTCTTATGGAAGCTTTCGCGTAGCGGAAATTAAATATATTACGCTGTTTTACAGGTATTTTACTCATTTTATTCCCTCAATATGTCATTTTCGCCAAGCGAGGGCGACCGCAAGGGTCGCCCCTACGTTCGCCGCCATGGTTGCAGCATTATTTACATGATAAAAACGCTACTATCACACCCACTATACCCACTATAAGAGTAGCGCCTGCAATGGCTATTGCTATAATCGTATTTCTGCTTTTTACTCTTTCGCGTTCTTCTTCTTTTTTTCTTTCGTGTTCTTCTTTTTTTACTCTTTCAACTTTAAAATCTGAGATAGCAGATATATGCTTGTCTAATTCATTGCTATAACCCGATAACTGCTTAAATGAGGCAAAGTAGCGATTGTATCGCTGCTCTACCTTTTCAATTTCAGAAACTTCATGCCATTCATCTAATGTATGCTTTCCCATACTATGTTCAGAACTTCCAGCAGGATGTTCCATTCTATACTCTGCCAGGTCTTTTTGAACTTGCTCAATGCCTCCTCTGATGCCGTTTTGGTAGTATTCAGGGAACCCGTTATTGACATCGCTTGCTTGAAATTCACTCATTATGTCGTAAATGTACCTGATACGGTTGCCACAAAGTAATTCATACGCATCATAGCCAGCCCTTAGCAAGTGCCCTTTTGCGCCATTATACTGCCTTTCTACCACAGCAACGTCATCCATACACATGGTCATTTTCATAACATGGTCAAAGGCATTACGCACTTCATTATGCGGACCAACAAAAGAGTAACTGCCTTTATTATTCTTTTCAAGAAAAATTATAACCTCTTTCACTTGTATATACAAGTCCACGATAGCGTTTAATCTATCAACGAAGCAACTTTGCATTTCCGGCATTCTTACAGCAATTTTAGCTTTGAAACCTCCTCAATGAATTGTGCAGCCTCCTCCTCTGTTTTTATTCGTCCATTCGCTAAGTTGATGCTTCCCCGAATACCATCATCGAAAACGATTTTGCTCTTATCCTCAAATCGCGAGAACGATAAATTCATTACATCGCGCTCACCTGTTTTCTCAAAGAGAACTTGCTGTATTTCTTCTCTGTATCCTGCCATGATATTAGATTTTTTAATAAAACAATTAAACACTTCCTCAACGCTATTGCTGCATTATAGGGTACTTATAATTATACATATTTTCGTATGGCAACTTTTTCATTGCCTCTGTAAATGGACTTTAATTGAATCCATAACGGCGACAAATGTAGAAAAAAAAATAATCGGTTGTCAACATTACCAAAAAAAAGTATGTGAGTATGCGTTAAAACAATATATAAACGTTTGTAGCGCGGTGCCGTCAGGTCAATTCAAAATTTTGCGATTTTTCTTGTCCATCCTGCTTCGCCTCTCACAACAAGGATTTGCGGCGGCAATCCGGCCAAGCTGATGCTCTCCACGCCGGGTTGCTTCTTTTTGCGGCGTATCCTGCTTCCAAGCGTAGAGTACACCTCTACCATTTCGGCAAAAGGGCTGTCAATTCTAAGCGTTTCGTTCTCTACAAAAACGGTAGCGGCCAAGTCTGCCGAATTACCGTCGGCGTACGTTTCGCCTTCAGGATGCTGCGACACAGTATCCTGTGAGGCTGTATCGGCTCCTTGAGTAGCGCCGCAGGGAGCATAAGCGCCGTTGCTGTACGCCACGTAGCTCACTCTGCCCGCTATCGCTTCCGTTGCTGCTGCTGCTGTACCATCGTAAGCGCCCGTCAGGGTAAGGTGCGGTTCGTAGTTTTTTTTTGCCAGCGCCAGCTCCCCAATTCCGTACATTGCCCCTGCGGTAGCAGAAAGCAGGAGGTAGTACGTGCCGGCTGCGGCTGCGGTAAACGTAAAAACAGCCTTTTGCAGCACATTTTTTTCGTTGGGTACAGGAAATGAAGATGCCGCAAGCATATCCACCTCGCTCCTCGTGGTGGAAATACCCGTTGTTATGGACACGGGATTTCCGTTGTTCCACCACTCGTAGAGCATGGAAAATTCATACGCGGCGTTTGCCTCAAGGGCTATGGGCAGGCTGTAGTAGCCGTAGGCGCCGTCCCAGCGGATAGTCATCAAGCGGCCGGCGTAGGGGCTTCCGTTGCAGGTGTGCGCCGAGTACGAGGGCGAGGTGGCATCCAAAAAACGAACCCCGCTGCCGCTGTTGGCGGGCTGCCATGTGGTCAGCTGTACGGTATTTCCCCAGCCATAGCTGTCCGGGCTTCCCAAGCCAAGGTTGCTGTCGCCCTCCGCGCCTGCCCAGCTGAGCGGAACAGGAACAAGCGAGGGCGAAACCTCCTGCCCGCCTGCAGCATCGACAAGCTCCGTGAGATTGCGGGTAGCAATGTATTTTTCCCCGTGGTAAATGTGCACCTTGCCACCTTCTACCGCCAAGCGGAACGTTTGCTCTACGCTGTTGTCGGAAGTGAGCAGCTTCTCGCCGGCATCCGTCGCTGCGTTGGCGTTGAGCCAGCTCAACGCCAACGCGCTCAACGCTACCCTGCAGCCTTTTCCGGCGCGGCTGTACGCTTCGAGCGCCAAGCGGTGTTCTCCGGTAGCGGCCAGCTGCGCCCGTACTTCCACGCTGTAATCGCCCTGCGGGTCGAATGGCGATACCTGAAGAACTTCCTGCACACCGATTGCTTTTTCGCCTTGCAGGACGCTATCCAGCTGCCTTTTTTGCGGCAGCAGCGGGGCATTGTTCGCCACCTCAAATGCCCCCTGCGGATAGAGCGCGCTTAGCGGCATTTCGGTCTTTGCTACGCTGCCGCTCGACCACCAAAGGGATACCGGCGCCTGCGGCTGCCCTGCCGCGCGGCGCAGCTCAACGGTGATGTTGTGCCGGTGCGAGGCTATGGCGGCAACGCCAAAAGCATACTCCTGTACGCCGGACGTTTGCTTAGTAAGCAGCGCCGTTTTTCCGTCCACCTCCACCGTAAGCGCTTCGGACGTGCGCGCGTACAGCGTGTACTCCTCTCCAAAGGAAGTCTCAAAGGCGCCCGACCAGCGTATGCTCCTCGCTTCGCCGGGCACCCCTGCCGTGCTCACCGCGCCAACGGCGGCAGCGCCAACAGGCAGGGTAAAATTTTTGTCGGCAAAATACTCCACCTTCAACCCAGCCCCGTCCGGCGTGTGCGGGTTGTCGAGGAGGTAGTCAATGACGGTGATTTTTTTGTCCCTCCCAAGGTAAACAAACGATAAAATTCCCTCCTCCTTGAGCAGCGCCCTGTCCACCTGCGGCTCGGAGCAAAACCGCCCCTTGTCCCTGTCCGTAAGCAGGCGCCAATCCTCGTAGGCAGCGGCGGCCGTTGCCGTATAGATTTCGGCGCCGTTGGCAATTACGTAGGCGTTGTCGAAAGCGTCCAGCACAATTTGCGCCCTGCAGTACGAGTTGACGTTGCTCTCGCCGTTCTTTATCAGGTTATGGTGCAGCGCCCCGTTTTGGTCAACGTAGTGGTGGTGCAGCGCCGCCTTTGCTCTCGACGAAGCCCAGTTGGCGTCGGTTTCGGCGCCCTCTATGTAGGAGTTGAGCATATGCACCTGCCCGCGGCTGTCGGTTGCCTGCGATTCCTGGTTGATGTAGCCTTTGTTGTACGGAATATCCTTGAGCTTGAGCGTTGCCTTGCTCTGGTTCATGCAAGCGCCCGCAGCTCTGCTGTCTGTCCGGCCAATGGAGTCGGTTTGGGCAACCTGCCTGCCGTTTCTGTCTTTCCATGTTCTGCCGTGGTCGTCGCTGTAGCCGTAGTAGAGGTCGTGGTTGGACATGCCGTTAAAGTCGTCCCTCCAGCACCACGACACGTGCAGCCTTCCGTTAGGGTCGTAGTCCATGCGGTTGATGTAGGCGCAGGCATCCGGCGTTGCGTCCATTCCCTGCACGTAGCGCCCTACGAGGCTCCACGTGTGGGTATCGCCGTCGTACTCGCGCAGGTAGCTGTCGCCGTCACCGCTGAGCTTGTAGCGACATTCAAAGAGCAGGTTCCCGTCGGGCTTACTGATAAAGCGAGGGTAGGTAACGTCGGCAACCGGCGCGTCCATAATGTTGGCGTGGAGGCTAAAATTTTCGGCGCTCCACGCCATGCTGTCGGGCTGGTTGGCCGAGCCAAGCAGCGAGCGGGAGTAGTGGAGGTCGTCGTTGTGGTGGTCGTAGGCAAGGTGGATGGAGCCGTCGCGCTTGCAGATACCCATTGAGATGACGTTGTGGGCATCGTCTCTCGTGTTGCGGTACGGCAGCGCCACCTCCTGCCACGCGCCCAGCGGCAGCTTACGCCTGGCAATGCACACGTTGCGCGCGCCGTTGTAGTAAACGGTGTACTGGTAGCCCATGCAGGTGAGCAGGGCATCCTGCTGAAAGGCTTGCCCCGAAAGCTGCTCCTGCGAAGCAGCCATAACGTAGGCGTTGAGCGAGGGGTAGGACTCGTTCACCTTGAGGCTGCTGCCCCAAGCGCCGCCGCCCGCCGTTAGGAGGCACGCGCCAAAGCCTGCTATGCGCTTCAGGCCTACTTTGAGTAATGCTCTGTTCATAATGTTAAGTTTAGTAATGACGAATAAACAAGATATAACAGTTAAAAATTCAAGTTTTCCACCCTTTCTTTATCAAAGGAAATCCCTATGGTGTATTTTGTATCTAATTGATAATCATCATTATTTTACGCGACGTTTAACAATGCTTCACATTCTGTATTTAATTGATTGATAGCATTTAATAGGATAACTACGCTGCTGTCCCCCTGCTTTGAGGAAATAATTCGGCGAATGCTTTCCTCCACGTCAAGGGAGAGAATTTCCAGCAACGCGGCTACGATTTTTATAAATACAACGGCAATTCTTTCACAGAGCGTTTTTTCGAGCATCTCCCGCTGCGCATCCCGAAAGAGCGCACCCAGCGTTTCGTACGCTTCAAAGCGCTTGTATAATGTTAATATCGTGTACGTTATCAGCGTTAGCGTGGCATCGGCTACCTGTCCGTAAAAATCGGTGCTTTGCGCCTT